>JBDQEV010000015.1:0-27750 GCA_040266255.1 Gammaproteobacteria bacterium | reverse complement strand
ATTTAAATATATGTGTATGTTTGATTGTTGTCAAATTGTTATCAGCTGACCAGAGATAAATTTGCATAAGAGCATAGCAGCCACTTGGCACCAACATCAATGAACTTTACATGTACACGACTATTTTCTCCATCTTCCTCATAATTTAAGACAATACCTTCTCCAAATTTAGGGTGGGAGACATGCTGTCCAAGTTGAAAATGGAATGAGCTGGTTGGTTGGTAGGTTGTTTGTGAAGTGTTACCAACCCTGACTTTTGCGATGGTTTCAGACGGAATCTCATGTAAAAATCTCGAGGGTCGTTGGTAGTTTTCTTGACCAAATTGACGTCTTGTTTCTGCATAAGAAAGGTACAATTGTTGTTGCGCCCGTGTAATACCTACATAGCATAGTCGTCTTTCTTCTTCTACTTGCAATGGGTCGATATGTGTCATTTTATGTGGGAATAAATCATCTTCTAGACCGACTAAAAAGACATGATTAAACTCTAGCCCTTTTGAACTGTGTAATGTCATTAACTGTACCATCTGGCCATTTGCAACCTTTTCATGACTTTGGTCTAAGACCGTATTGGTTAAAAATGTTAAAAGAGGGTCACTTTCATCATCTGTTCTTTCATATGCTGCACTGGCGTTTAAAAGTTCATCAATGTTTTCAATTTTTGCATCATTTTGAATATTCTTTTGTCCTTTGAGATAGGATTTTATATTTGTCTTATCAATAATGTAGGTGATGAGTGCGCTTAATTCTTGACGGAAAGCTTGAGCATGCTCAATGAGCTCAATGAACCCAAGTAGAGCAGGTGAAGCTTGCTGTTGGTCTCTTAGTTTACAGATACTGGCCCAAAGTGATTGCTCTTGCTCCAAGCTAGATTGCCTGATTTTGTCTAACGTCACTTTACCTATGCCTCTTGGGGGATAGTTAATGGCTCTTTCAAATGCTAGATTATCATTAGGGTTGGCGACTAAACGCAAATAGGCTAGGATATCTTTGATTTCTGCTCGATCAAAATATCTCAGGCCACCATAAACACGGTAAGGTAGACCCAGTTGGTTTAATTTTTCTTCAAAGACCCGTGACTGTGCATTAGACCGGTATAGTATTGCACATTCTGAAAGTAGGACATCATCTTTTGCAAGTTGTTGAATCTGATCACAAACAAATTGTGCCTCATCCAGTTCGTTGAACGCAGAGAAGAGCTGAATTTTGTCACCACCAGATTGTTCGGTCCATAGCTTTTTACTGAGTCGTTTACGGTTATTCAAAATAACATGATTTGCGGCATCTAAAATGACAGGTGTTGAACGATAATTTTGTTCTAGTTTAATCATTTCAACAGGAGAAAAGTCATCTTCAAATGCAAACATATGGTCAACTTTTGCACCTCGCCAGCTATAAATAGATTGGTCGTCGTCGCCAACGGCGAAGATGCATTGCTGCGGGCTACTCAATAATTTGAGCAGTTTATACTGCAGCATGTTAGTATCTTGAAACTCATCAACTAAGATGTGCTTAAATTGAGTATGGTACTGTATTTGTACTTGAGGATTGCTTTGTAGTAGTTCGCATATGCGGAGCATCAGCTCTGCAAAATCAACAATCTCAGATTGCTTGCAATAATCTTCATAAGTTTGATAGAGATCGCTTTGTGTTTTTAAAAAAGGATTACTGTCATCATAGCTTGCTTCAGCTCTAAGCCCACTTTCTTTTTGATGGTTGATAAACCCCATGGTTTTTTTAGGGGGCCATTTTTGTTCATCCAATTTCATTTCTTTATGAATTTTTTTAATTAATCGCATTTGCTCATCAGCATCGATGACTTGGAAGTTGGCACTCAGCTGACAGTCTTTATGGTGGATCCGAAGTAATTTATGGCAAATACCATGAAAGGTTCCAGTCCAAAGCCCTGCATTTCTCTGTTCTGGCATGAGTTGAGAAACCCGGTTTTTAAGTTCATTAGCAGCTTTGTTGGTAAAGGTTACAGCTAGGATTTGGTGCCAATGTGCTTGACCTGTGGAGATCAAATACGCCATTCTATGAACCATGGTTCTTGTTTTCCCAGAACCTGCGCCTGCTAATACTAGAACATTTCTTGTTGTATGCATTGCAGCATGACGCTGCTGTTCGTTCAATGTATTAATAATGGGTGATATATCCACAGATGCCTCCTCAGTTGTACATACTATAGTGACCGACATTGGCTGTGTCTAGCAGCATTTACTAATATTAGTGTTTTATGCACCAGGTACGTTGTTGGGATCGTTTTGCTGTTGAGGGGCTTGATCAGTAGCTCCTTTTGGGCGAGCAACAGCAGCGTGCATTGGTGTGGCTGGTTTATGATTTGGTGGAATGAAAATAAATGGGAATGTCAGTAGTCTAATGATTGATTTGATCACAAACCTCACTATGTAAAATGGAAGGAAGATGACAAATCCAATGGGCCGTAATACAAAGTAAGAAAAGTAACCACGGAATGTTGCCTGTTTCTTATTGTAGTCTGATCCAAGTTGTTCTTGTTGAGTCGTTGAACTCTTGGCTACATAGCACTGTAGGTGAGGCAAAAACCAACGCAGATTTTTTGCTGGATTTGCAGGCGTATACTCGTATACTTTAGCATGACTAGGTACACATCCTCCAGTCTTTTGCACGGGGTCATTTTTATTAACATGTACATTCACATTGATACCTTCACTAATTTTTGAAGGATGAATGGGTAATGCTGGGTTGAAAATATCCACATCAGTCACATTTTCAAGGTAGCTTGCATGTGCTAAAGATAAAGCGCCGCCTAAGCTAAGACCGGTAATTTCGATATTATCTTGCTGTTTAGACCATTTCAGTAATGCGTCTGACTTTCTGCTGAGTGGCCAACCAATTGATGCAAAGGGAAATAAGTCTGCAAAAACAGTCGTTATAGATCCCTGTACACTCAAAGGTGCAGTACCCATGAAGATCAATTGTGATGGATGCCCCTTAGCTGTGAGTGCTAATGCATGATATTGATCAGATTCAGGTAGGATTTTAGAGGTCAGTGAGATTTTTTCAATCTGATACTCCACTATCTCATACTGTCCATTCTGTTGTATAGGTAGCATAACACTATTTTCATCAGAAGGCGCAAAAGGAATTAAAGTTGTGAGATGCTTAATCGCAGCTGTTTTTGCAAATTGATCCAAATCAGATTGAGCAATTTCTTGCATTTTATCGGTGAGTCCTTTGAAGAACGCTTTTTGCTGGTCAGGTTTGCGTCGAAGATAAAACCCTAGGTTTTTTAAACGAAAGAAGTCACCATGGAAGTGGTCACCATTTGGGATAATACTGTCTATTAGCGTATCAATACTCATACCTTATTTTTACCTCTTTTTTATTAAGTATTATAGCATTTTTAAGTGTTTTTTGTCAATGTTCCCCCAACTTGCAGTAAATGGGCTTGCTCAAAGTATATTATCGTGGTAGAAAAAAAGTGAGAGGAAGAAATGTTCAGGATTGAAAAAACAATTGCATGTGTGATGAGCACATTGTTTGTTGTACTTATATTGTTGTCTTCTATGGGACAAGTTGTTTTACCAACATATTCACTATGGTCTAATCAAGTTGATGATGGCAAGGCCTTAGCTGCTTCAGGATTTGGTGGGTGGAAAGCCACATTACAAAGTTGGCAATGGGTTGATAAGTTTTATCTTAAATGGACTTTTCCAGGTTATGTACAAATACAGATTACAGCAAAGCAGCCTGTGCTAAAAATTGCTGAAGATGAATATATTGATGAAAAGGGTAGATCGTTTAAGCAAACAAACCAGTCATATCATTTGCCTTTGGCGCAAATAGACCGTTCTGCATATATTGATATTAGTCATTGGGTTGCTTATTTGCAACAAAGTGAATTGATGATCGATCGCATTACTCAAAAGCCATCAAATATCATTGATTTTTACTTCTCTACAGGTGGTATATTATCTTTGTATGGAGCTGATACCAATGCACAAAAATGGGTATTACCAGTTCTATTATCATTAAAAAATGGGCAACATTGTTATGTCTATTCTAAAGACTCAATTGCATGTCATGGCTAGTTCTTGATCTTCATCATTGATTCCTGCATACTGCCGAAAATTTATGGATAATGGTATGGATATAAATTATGAAGAAGCGTTGCAGTGGGTCTTTGCTGCTGGATTCATTACAGCAGTATACTTTAAAATGCAGAGTCTTAGACAAAAAGTCTGGGAAAAGCATGCGCTCGCTACTCGATCAATAGAAGACATTATCAAGCCAATTCTAGGTGTTAGTTTGGTATATATGCTCACAATATATATTTTGCAAGAGAGTGGTCGTGAGTTAAATTTAAATTTTATGAATAGTACTGGTATGATGTTTGTATCTTATCTGTGCGTAGGAGACTTTAAGAAGTTCAGGCCGCCATATGTCATGTTCACTATGTTGCTTCCAGGAATGAGGTCAGAAGAGCATGCAATATATTTTGCTTATTTTAATGCATTGAGCTTGCTGATGTTTGCAAATGTAGAAGCTCGGCTATGTTTTTTACTTTGTCAGTTAAAAAGCAGTAAAGATGTGACCAAAAAGCAAAGAAAGTTTTGTCAACATGCAGATAAGCTAGCTGAGCATGCTCGGGTAAGGGTTGCATTAGCGTTTGCAGTAGCATCTACGCCCTTGGCTTTCTTAAATGAGTATTTAGTGATGCCAGCAAGGGTTGCTAATCTAGGAATTTACATGCTTTTGATTAATCCAAAATGCAAAGTATTGGATATATTGGCAAATGACCCTGAATCAGTAGAACATTTTGCTGTATTACAAGCTTATAAACCTCTAAGCAATCATAAAATAAAGGATAAAGTTTTCGCTACTGTAGAGTTGATTAGTTAGGGGCTAATGACTGTGCTGCAGAAGTAGTTGCCTTAATGCCAGCATCTTTTACTTCAATATTATCTGCTGTTCCATAGGCTTGTTTGGCTGCGTCATCGGTTAAAGCTGTTCCGATCGTACAAACGATATGCTGCTTAGCTTTTAGCCATATGTTCGGCCCTGCTAATAACTTAAGGAGTTTCAGGATGATTTCCGGTTTGGTGCCATTCGATCCGATAGCAAGTTTATTGTTGTCTCCTAAACTACTTAAAAGATTTCTAATTGCATGTCGTTGTGTTTTGTCTCCAAAAAACTTTTCGAATATGATTGCCTCTACTAGCTTTCCTTTTTTTAAGTAGCTTTGATTGTCAAAAGCTTCTGGATATTTTTCTTGGAAGGTAGACAGATTACTTTGGTTATTTGATTTACTGCCAACAGTATGCTCTTCTAATTTTAAAAGGTCAGCAAAATCTCTCTTAACTGCATAATTTAAATCAGCAGTCCCCATAACTGTATCTTTGAATTCTTGATGAGTGATAAGAAGTTCAAATAAATCTTCATCATGTTCAGGCACTATATCTGGAGATTGTGCACCAGTTATCGGATCCAAGTCAAATGTTAGTAATATCTTTTGTACTGCATTGGCAGGTGAAAGACCATTAGCTGCTTCTTTTGCCGCCGGGTTTTCCAGGGCACTAGAATCTGCAGGGGCGCTAGTTTTTCCTAATTTTTCAGATTCCTGTATCATCTCCTTAATTTTATTTGCTCTATCATCATCATTGAAAGTATAACTAAGTTCGGAAACTGTTGGCACATTAAACCCGTTGGCTTGCATGACGCGTCTGAGTATGAGAAGTTTTTGGTGTCGATCGATTGTTGATTCATAGAGTTTAGTAGGAATGCCAAAGAGGCTGAGATTTTTTACGCAACATTCATGAAGTCTATCGGTGTTTTCTGTTTCTGGACGTAATCTTACTTTTCTAGCGATGAATAAGTCATACCTAATTTGCAGTTTTAACAGTGCTAATTTTAAGAAATAGTATAAAAAAAACATTTTTACTCCCACGTTATGTTTGTTAAGAGTTTTATTGTCATTAATAGTGGATTTTCAGATTTTTTTGCGTTAGATATAAATAATATAGGATATTATAATTGAAATGGCAGGATTTAAGGCACATATTACGTTCGGGATTATTACTTCAGTGTGTTATGTGAGTATATTGTATACACTGAGCATCGTTCCAATTGATGTGATTAAAGTATGTTTTTTCTCGACAATATTTTCTGCAATGTTGCCAGATATCGATAGTAATAGCGGTATTCCAGTCCAGATTATCTTTAGTATTTTGTCTTTATTGACCATGGTTTGGTTATTTGATCATTTGAGTTTTTATGTGCTTCATGCTTCAACTGGTGCATTTTTATCTGGGGTAGGGGGTATTTTAATGTACACAGTTGTGCAGTCTGGGTTTAAGAAAATGACATCACATAGAGGTGCATTTCACTCGATACCAATGGCTTTTATTTTTGGACTCATTGTTCTGAGTGCACTGATGCCTTATAAAATGGCGCCACAGATTAAAATAGCGTTGGCATTATCAGTTGTCATAGGGTATCTGTGTCATCTATTGCTTGATGAGCTTAATTCTGCTGTAAACCTAAATGGTCAGCCATTTAAACCGAAAAAGTCACTGGGTTCAGCAATGAAGCTGACAGCATCTACTGCTTTATCTACAGCAATGTTATATTCAACATTGTTTGCTTTAATACTCCTTAATCAAGGATTCTTATTACGGTATGTTGTAGTTAGACTATTGTAAATCATCATGATGCAGTCGTTCTGGACTCATGGGCTGAGTATGATAGTATACAGTTGATTTAATTTGAGACTTATAATGAAAGCGTTTTGGCAGCAATCTGATCTAGGGCGTTTAGTGATTTTAGCACCATTAGTAGCGCTATTTGCTTTAGGATTAGATTTTTATATCCCCATTGTGCCGTTATTAAAAGACTTGCATCAGGTTTCAGAAGAAGCAATGCAATTGACACTATCTGGATATATGTTGATGTGTGCAGTTGCACAGATCATGACAGGCCCACTGTGTGATCGATATGGAAGGCGACCTGTTGCAATGGTCAGTTTGGGTGTTTTTATTGTAGGCTCAATGCTTGCAGCTGCGATACCATCATTTAAAATGTTACTCATTGCTAGGATTTTGCAAGCAGCAGGTGCGTCGGGTACTTTTTTATGTGCATATACAACGATTAGAGATTTATATTCAGCATCAGATGATAGTGCAAGAATGTACAGTTATATCAATGTTTGTATCTCACAGGCACCAATATTTGCACCAACCATAGGGGGTTTTTTAGCACAGCAATATGGCTGGCCAGTGGTTTTTGTGGTGTTGATGATGATTGGATTCTATACGTTATTGGTGAGCTATAACTACTATGGTGAAACAGTGCCGCATCGACATCAGGTTGAGTATACACATTTAAAAAGTGCTTATTATCAGGTGGTACTCAATCGAAACTATCAAGTGTATTCACTTGCAGCAGCAACAGGAATGGGAAGTTTTTTCATGTTCTTCTCCCAGTCCCCTTATATTGTGATGGAGTATCTAGGATATAGTAAACCCGAGTTTGGTGTAATGTTTGGGATGGTAGGGTTTAGCTTCTTTATGGCAAGTTTCTTAACAAGTTTGATATGTCAAAGAGTTGGTGTGCATAAAACAGTAGAGTTAGGTAGTTTCTTCATGTCTCTAGGCGGTATTGCTCTGATGCTGATGCAGCATCTATATGGAATTACTGCAGTAGGGTTTATCCTACCAATGATGATGGTTGTATCAGGTGCAGCATTGGTGATTGGTGCAGGTCTTGCTGGTACAATGCAGCCATTTGGTCATATTGCAGGGGTTGCCTTTTCAGCAGTGGGGTTTGTAAAGTTTGCATTTTCAGCATTATTGGGTATGGTGCTGATGCGTTTGCCTATTACCCCAATGATGCTTGGAAGTATGATATCGACTTCGGCAATGACGAGCTTGCTATTGTGTATTATGTTTCGTCATCAGTTGGTGCATCATGTCGCAAAAGAAGCGCTGGTTGTACCTACGATCGATTAAGTCTGTTGTTGTAAGAATTTTTCAGCCTGGTTTTGGATTGCAGTAACCTGCTCCTCAGGCATTTTGTTAATCATGGCGTACATAAAACCTAAGCGTTGATTACTAGACAGTACTTTTTTATTGCGGATCAAAAAGTCCCAATATAGATAGTTAAACGGGCAAGCCTTTTCACCCAGTTTGTCTTTCACATTAAATTCACAATTTTGACAGTAGTTGGACATTTTATGAATATAGCTACCGCTTGCTGCATAGGGTTTTGAGGCGAGTAACCCACCGTCTGCAAATAACACCATGCCACTGACATTTGGCATCTCTACCCATTCATAGGCATCTGCATATACGATTAAGTACCATTCATTGACATATTTTGGATCTATGCCAGCAATCAGTGCAAAGTTACCCAAAACCATTAGTCTTTGGATATGGTGTGCATAAGCATTATTCTTAGTTTCAGTGACACATTGTTTTAGACAATTCATTTTAGTATCTGCATTCCAATAGAATGATGGCAGTTTGTTCTTTGCGCCTAAAAAATTCATAGAGGCATATTCAGGCATCTTGAGCCAATATATCCCTCTTACATATTCTCTCCAGCCAAGAATCTGTCTAATAAAGCCTTCAACTGCATTGAGTGGTGCTTGATGGCTGTGATATGCAGTTTCTGCTGCTTGGATGCACTCTAAAGGTTGTAGTAGCCCACAGTTTAAATAAAAGCTGATGTGTGCATGAAACATGAAGGGTTCTTTCTCCACCATTGCATCTTGATAATCACCAAATAAACATAGTCTTTCTTGGATGAATTGATCCAGCGCTTTGAGTGCTTGTTGACGAGTTACAGCAAAAAAGAAGGGTTCTAAATCACCAAAGTGATGATTAAAGTATTGTTGTGTATCCGCTATGGCTTTCAGAGTTATTTTGTTTGGTTTGGCATGATATGTATCAGGAACTTGAAGACTCTTCGGGGCTTTTTTTCTATTTTGGGTGTCGAAGTTCCACTTGCCACCAATTGGCTCTTTACCTTCCATAAGGATTTGATACTTTTGTCTCATGGAGCGATAAAAAAACTCCATTCGCAATTGTTTTTTATGACCCGCCCATTTTTCAAATTCTTCAGTTTCGCATAAAAAGTTTTCATCAGGTAAGATATGAATAGGAGTTGATATTCTTTTTTTGAGTGCTTGGATCTGTTGTAATGTGCGATAGTCAGCAGGGTAGGTCACATATATTTCTGTGAAGTTACTTTCTTTAAGTGTGTGCTCAATCGCATCTTCTATGGCAGGCAGTTGTTGTTCAATATTGATGTAGGTGCAATTCAACTTTAAGTTATCTAACTCTTGTGCAAAGTGTCGCATTGCGGAGAGTAAAAAAGCAATCTTTTTCTGATGGTGTTTAACGTGTGTAAAATGATCTAGTGTTTCTGCAATAAGGATGTGATCAATTTTAGGGTCAATCGCTTGTAAGCTTGAAGTACTTAGCGATAGTTGGTTGGGTAAAATGAGACATAGTTTTGACATAAGGATAAAGAATTTGGATCCTTACATAAAGTAGCACATCATAGGAGTTCGTCACAAGCTGTCAAGGTGACTAACACTCATCACACTCGCCAAACACCTCTGTAGATAATGAGCTAACTTGAAAGCGATTTTTTACCGTGGAAGGCAGGAGTTCTTGTTTAGAATGTATTTCCTCAACGGAATCGCAGCTTTTACAAATCATGTAGATGGTATGACTATTTGGGTGGCTATGGGTACAAACACGGTATTTTTTTAAAGACGGAATCTTGTGCACAAAACCATGTTTTTCCCAAAATTCAATCGCTCTATATATTGTAGGGGGAGCAGGTTGATAGTCTTTGGTCGTTAATTCGGCCAGTATTTCATATGCGCCCAGTCCTTGTTGCTTGCTTGCAAGTACCTGCAGTACTCTTTGACGTGGGTCCGTAAATCGGTGCCCATGTTGTTTACAGTACTGTTGTGCTTTATTGACAATGGATGTGGATTGCATAGTGTTGAATAAATAATGATATTTATCATGGTATTGTGTTTGACAGCCAGTGTCAATAGTGTTACTTTATAACACTTGGTGCATAATAGAGAAAAAACGATGGCAGAAGCTTGTTGCAATCAACATAAAATCAATCATAAACAGCACAATAATTTATTAATAAGAACAATCCTTTTGGTCGTTATTGGTGTGCTAACACTAATTCCTTTTGTAGAGACTCTACTGGCTACTGGCGTTATGGGTTTAGTTGGCTTTGGCGTAATCAGTGTCGTCATTGGATACAGTCTATATAAAGATTTTAGTGACTACCAGTATTTCAATTTAGGGATGCTAGCGGTTATCTCTGTAGGTATTGCAATACCTTTTGTATCTAGTTTTGCAGTACAAGCTATGTTGCTTTCATTCTCATTATTAATTGGGTCTATACTTTTATTTGTGAATGATCAGATGTGGGCTTATTGGTTTAAGAATAAGGATGGATCTGTT
This sequence comes from Gammaproteobacteria bacterium, assembly GCA_040266255.1. Lineage (GTDB taxonomy): Bacteria > Pseudomonadota > Gammaproteobacteria > Comchoanobacterales > Comchoanobacteraceae > Comchoanobacter. Next base: position 17,272 of record JBDQEV010000015.1, on the reverse strand, counting down.
GAGAGACCTAAGCAGATACTTGTCATTCCATCGGTTAATAAAGCTATTCTATTTCTGAGTAATCTCAGTTGGGTGATTTCCTTAGGCAGTTATTTTAGAGTAGCAAGAGGCATTTATCATTTTGTGATACATGATGTGTTACTGACATTGGGTGTGCATAATTTTGGGACCTGGGTCAAGCAAAGTATGCATTCTCATACGCTTGAGCACAATCATCATGGTATCAACGTTCAAGTTTCTACAGCAGATGGAGCATGGGTTAAAAAGTCTATTACGAAGCTGAAAAAAGGAGATAAGATTAGGGTATCTAATCCCACATTGATTCCTGTTCCATCTATGGTCATTAATGAAGCAAAAGTCTTTGTGCCTGCAGATGAGAGTGATCAGGTATTTAAAGCTGGTGATCTTCTTAAAGTGGATGCTGAAGTTGTCAATGGTGAAATAGAATGTACAGAAGATTTTGATCACATACAAGCTGAGCAAAAGTCCAAAGTTATTGAGCCAGAGGATCGAAAACTACAAGTATTTTTAATGTTGTCATTTATGGTTGCAGCAGTAGGAGCAGTTATAGCAGGAATGGTTTTTTCATCAGTACTGATTGGCCTACAAACATTTTGCTATAATTTAATGGTTTCATGTCCATGTGCATTCTTAGTCGCAAAGCCAATTGTACATAATAAGTTCAAAGACTGGGTGCAAGGGAGAAGAGGTATTCATGTTAATAAAATGCCAGCAAGTGGCTTACCGCATATTATGGTTTTTGATCGTACAGGAACACTTTATGTGCCTGATCGTGATAACCTCGAGGGGGCTTATGTTCTAGCAGAAGGTGCTAAAGAGATGTTGGAGGGCTTAAAAGCTTTAGGCATTCGTATCATAATTTTAAGTGGACATGGTGCAATAAAAGGCATAGATAATGGCTCTGAGCAGCATAAACAGCAATGCATAAATGATCTAAAAGGTATTGTAGATACAAAAGATATTATTTTTGATCGTAAGTATCACAATGAAACAGGTAAAGAGGTTGCATGGCATGCAAAAGCAGAGGTCATATCAAACTTAAAGCGCTACGGATCAGTTGATGCACCTAAGAAACAGGGGCTTGGAGTTAAAATATCTTCATTCTTTAAAGGTATTTTTAGTGCCAATACGGTTGCAATGGTGGGAGATGCTGATAATGATGTTGCAGCAATGGCTAAAGCAGACTTGGCGATTGGTGTGTCTAAAAATGTCAGGCAGCGCCCTGGAAATACTGCAGAACAGTCTCACTTTTTTGTGGAGCATAAAAGCTTCAAAAAGGTACCTGAGTTATTGAAAAAAGTAAAAGCATCAAATAGATACATTAATGGGTTAATTGCATTATCTGTGGTGTGTAACTTAACGTTACTGGCATTAGTGAATGGACTGTTTTTTGCAATGTTTGGCTTTGCGTTTCCGTCAGCTGCAATCTGTTTGTCTACGGTTGCAGTATGTCTTTTAATTCTTGGTGTTACAGCATTGATTAAGTTTGGTAAAAAACAGCCGGTTGATGATCATAATGGCTGCTGTGGTACACCATTGTCTGCAAGTGAATTAGAGCATCACTGCCATGATGGTTACTGTGTAGCGCCAGAAACTGGAACAAATTTAGTTAAGCCAGAATCGACGCGCCAAGGATTATTGGGTCATAAAATGCCAGAACAATGCGTGGTGGCTTCGAATAAAGATGACAAAAAACAGCCGGTTGATGATAAGCCAAAATCGAGGCGCATAAGGCCTTATCAAGGATTATTGGGTCATAAAAGGCCAACACAATGCGTGGTAGCTTCGAATAAAGATGATTCCGAGAAATGTATGACGGTAATGAGTCAAACAAGTCCTTCTCCACAAGAGTCTAAATGTTGCAGCGGCGAGTGTAGCGAAGAAGTGTATGCAAGGGTAGCAGGCTCTCTTAGAGGTTGATCAGGCCAGTCTTCCTAGTTTGAGATTTAATGCAAAAATATGATACATGATATATTTTTTGCATAAAGCTGAAAGCTTATTCTTTAAAGTTCTAGTGACTTAGTTGACTCGTCGAGTAGTATTTCAGCTTCACCTTTAAACTGACTGATGTCCCATTTTCCTTCCTCTACGCATCTTAGTGCAGCAATACTTTCAGTTAATATCATACCTTTTATACCATCGCTAATAAGAGGCGTAGGAACTGTTTTTTTTGACTTTTGCAGAAGATCTATTTGTAGGTCTAGATGCTTGTCGTAATCGTAGTCTTTGTCTTGTATATTAGATATGTAGAATGAGTCAACTTTTTCTGAGGCGGTTTTTCCATCGCATGTTTCAGTCAACATTCCTGTCCAATAAGTGTCAGGAAGAGAAAGATATATTTTCTCAATAGCTAATATGTATCTTGAATCGCCGAATTTTGCTTTAGCTGTTGCAATTTTAGATGCAAAATATTTTTGATCTGCTGTTTGTGCTGTAGCTTTTAAATTTCGCTTCACCAGTTTATCGATAACATAACCACCAACATAAACGACAACACTAAATATAAGTGCATATGCAGTGAGCTCCAGTAAAAAGATTAAGCCAGCTACAATCCCTGCTGAATATGTCACTAGACCAAACAAGACATCACAAAAGATTGCGGCTCCGAACATCAGATTAAACAGATACGGGCTGGCCTTGTCATGTAAAAAATCTGGTTTTAATGAGTACTTAAGCAGTAGTAAAATTAAAGTAAGCATGTCTATCCTCGTTCTATATAATCATAGTTTTTTATTGTTTGATTTTCAAATTAAGCATAACTGCCTTTTTGAATGATACCAAACAGTTTGCATTTGTAGACATTACCTCACATGCCTATTGATCTATTGCCGCTAAATTTAGTCGCTAAAAACCAAAGTAACACGGGACTGTATCATTTGAATAGGCATGTATAGGGTCACAAGATTACTCTTCCTGTTTTGGTTCTGACTCTTCAGTCTGTACTTTAGGTTGAGAGATAGAGCTAACTAAGCCATTAATGTCTCCACCTTTGAGACCAACTTCACCCATTAATGCATCAAGTAAAGGTGCTTGTGCACGGTACTTCAATGCGCTATTGACCATCTGATCAGCTAACCCTTCAGTAGCTGGTTGGGATGATGTTGCTTGAGTGCTTGCACCATTTAAACCTGATACTTGTACAATTTTAATGCCATCGATATTTTCCATCGGCTTGACGCTTTCTCTAATGATAGACTCTAGGTTATCAATGAGTGCAAGTTTTGTCTTCATTGTGATTTGCTGATCACTCAGTAAGTTTGCAGCTTCATTCAGTGCGGTTTGACCTGCAGCATCTACAGCATAGCGAACTTCATTAGCAGCAGCTCTGGTTTTTTCAGCATGTGCTTCAGCTTCAGCAAGCTCTCTTATGGCTTGCCCTTTATTATTTGCTGATATCTTTTCAGTTTCAGCTGCAACCTTGATTGCGATTGCATCTTTCTCAGCAATCTTCTCAGCTTCAATGAGTTGAACCAATTTTTCACGTAAGGCGATCTCTTGCTGTCTAGTAGTCTGGATCTTTTCTTCTTCAGCAATCGCAAGTGCATAGGCTTTATCAGCTTCTGCTTTTGCAATGGATTGCTCTTGGGATTTCTTCGCAATCGCAATATTCTTTTCTTGAGAGGTAAGCTCAATTTGCTTATTTTTCTCAATATTATATTGCTCAATTGTTCTTTGTGACTCAATTTCAGATTGTTGGACTTGCTGGTCTTTTGTAATGTTGGCTTGCTTAGATAACCGCTCATTTTCAGCTTGCTCTTTAATGATGAGTGCTTGTTGTTCAGCACGTCTCACTTCAATTTCTTTTTCTAGCTCAAATTTCGCATACTCTTGTTCTCTTTCAATTTCTAATTTTTGCTTATTGGCATCTAAGTTCTTGGTTTTAATCTGAACGTCTGTATCTTGCTCGATATCATTTCGCTTCTTTTTACGGCTCTCAATCTCTTCAGTCAAACGAGTTAAACCCTCAGCATCAAAAGCGTTATTTGGGTTAAAGTACTGCATGCTGGTTTGGTCTAAACCAGTCAGTGAAACAGTTTCAAGTTCTAGACCATTTTTAAGTAAGTCTTCAGTTAAGGCGTTTTGTACTTTTTGTACAAAGTCCACACGTTTTTCATGCAGTTCTTCCATACTCATTGCTGATGCTACTGAACGAAGCGCATCAACAAACTTTCCTTCAACCAGATCTTTAAGTTGCTCAGGTTCAGTTGTTAAAATCCCTAGTGTTTGAGCAGCATTTGCAATGGAATCCTTGGTTGGTTGGACACGCACATAGAACTCTGCAACGACATCAACACGCATTCTATCCTGGGTGATCAATGCTTGATTGTTAGAACGATGTACAGGTAGTCTTATGGTGTTCATATTGACATAAATGACATCATGAAAGATAGGGAATACCAATGTTCCTCCATTCATCACGACCTTTTCACCACCAAGTCCAGTTCGAACAAATGAAAGCTCTTTTTGAGCTTTACGATAAAGCTTCGCTAGTGCAAAGCCTATAGTGACTAAAGTAATGAGAATAGTTCCAACAATAAAAGTTGCATCTGAGATGTGTGTCATATTAGTTTTCTCCATAGCGTTGTTGATGTGCTGAATTGGGGTGGATGGTTGTTGCTCATATAGTGCAGTATTTAGATTAGTCATTGTTATCCTGTATAGTGGCTAAAAAATAGTTGTGAGTTTGTTGTATCAAAGTAATATGTTCACCCATGCGAAGCACTTGAGGTGTGTCGGATCTGATCATAACATAATGTGTATGACCGTTCTGGTCTTTTACTTTTGCTTGAGCAGATACTGTTTGAGTTGCATGACCAATAATAATTTTACCACTTAACCCAATCAGATCGGCCAGTGATACTGCTTCTTTTTCAGAGCTTTTAAGTAATTTATAAATGTACTGCAATCCTACATGAGATAGTAAAAGAGATACCAAGGTGGCAATTATATTAATGATCACTCTGGGCAATAAAGTTGCGTAGAGGGAAAAATAGATATATTGAATGAGAATGCCGCTTAATCCATATGTAGAAATGACCGATAATACAATAATGATAAATGGGACTTTACCAAAAAATAAGAATGAGAAAAGATTAGAGGGTAGATGGGGTTGTATAGCATGAGTCGCATCAGCATCAATTGATAGATCTGGAAATAGAGCATCTAAGCTGGATAGTGTAAGTCCAACAAGCATACACAGTACCTCAAGTACAAATAAACTTGCAACGAGCTGAAGCGCTAACATAAACTCAAAGTTTTCAGGGAGTAGTACCAAGTCAATAATATACATTTTAAATCTAAATATTCTATCTAATCATATTTATGCCAAAATTCTCTCGAAGTTGCAAATACTATGAGTATTTTCGCTTTAAAGAAGCTTTGTATTACTGGTGTATATTTTCTATTATATTCTAGTGTGTTAATTGAACAGTATAAATAGGAGAACATAATGATGAGAGAAGAGTTTCTAGCTCAACTAATGCTATCTCAACAAGTGTTAGCCGACCTGGTAAGTGCTCAGGCAATGGTTAATGTTAAAGAAGACTCAGACATCTTGGAATATACGCTTTTATCATTAATCGGTATAGAACCTATCATAGATAAAAAATATACAGTTGGGCCAGTAACGTCTAGTAGTGGACTATGCGTACAAGTTTCTCTGCCTGCAATTCCAAGGCACTACGAAGCTTTTTTAACAAAGATGAAGGAGTCGAGCTGATATTCAGATGGCAGAAAGTTATAGAGAAGGTGCGGATAAATGCGGTAAAACTATATATTTTCGTGACTTTTTCCTAAATGCTAACTACTTTTTGTTGAATTTGGTTCCATTAATCAAAGAAAATATACAAATAGTTGCAAGAAAATATGGACTAGAGGCGGATGTATATCAGTATGCAGTTCCAGAGGTTATGCACGTAATTGCTAGCGATGATGATATCAAACATTACTGGTACTTAGATAATACGATGACTAAACTAATTCAGCATTTTGTGCATCAGATGCAATTTCCAGCTGACTTAAAATACATGCCAGTTCTGATTAACGCTGTTTTAGCAGATTTAACAAATCCGACGAATCAGTCAATGCATGAGGCTTTTCAACTACAGATGATTGAGTCAGTTCAGTCCTGCAGAACAAGTAATATGCTGAATATTTGTTTCATGTATAATACAGGAAGCCACTGGGTTCCAATACAGGTCTTAATCAACAGCACCGACCCTGCCTCAATAAAATTGAGTGTACTGTATCATGATCCTTATGTTGAAAGTAGAGCGCTATTAGAAGGTGATCCACTTTATCAATTGATCAGAGATACACTACAGTTCTCTCTAGGAGGAGAGTTTATAGCTAGTCCAGTAGAGCCCTCTTTGCTACATGATTCAAGGCAATCGTTAGATAATCAGCTCATATGTGGTCCTCAAGAGGTTGAGGATATTGTGGCATTACTTGCTGAGCAGCCCCTGAAAAAATATAGTGAAGAAGAATTGCGGCAAGTTTATGTAAAACATCAGCAAGTACATCTGGCTATTTTTAACACACCACTCAAAGTTCCCATACAGTATTTACCAGTATCTTGCGAGAGTGTGGGAGGAGCAGCAGTAAGTGTGTTTGGCAGTAATGATGATTTAAGTAGTGAGTGTGATCCTGAGGATTTAGCGAGAGCAATAGCAATGAGCCTAGAGTAAGAATACTCTAGGTGATTGATTACTGTCATTAGCCGTATGACCAGACGATGTATCCTCTTGGTGCGCACATTTGTTGAGCATTAGATAATAAATTTGAAAATAAGGCCTCAATGTTTTTCTCGACTGGATGATCTCGATTTATTTGGATTCATTACTTGTGGGGTTTTAAGTTGATGTAATCCTTTTTCAGCTTCTTCCACTCTTTTCATAGTTTCACTGGTTTCATATGGTATTTCTTCATTACGTACTTTTGGTTTAGGTGTAATTAATTCTTTTAATTTGCTTATTACTGAGTGAATTAAACGTTTTAGTCGTTCTAAAATTGTAGGTGGTCTTTTTTCAATTGTTTTAAGGACTGCTCTTGGAGTAATTACTCTAGCACTGTAAGGTGTACTCTTATATTTATTAAGTCTTCTCATCAGGTCTGGGTCAATTACTGAATGCGCCAGCACCTTTAATGCAACAGAACTACAATTCTTACTAAGACTATGGTAATTTAGCCCATCTTGCATAATCTTTTTCATTTCTCTTAGTGCTGAGAGAGCATCAAGTTGATCACTAGATAGAGAAATAGTAGCGTCTGGAGGTTGCCCTATTGAAGATTCTTTACTATATCCTAGTTTAAAAAGTATGGTTTGAAGTATGGTCTTATCAAGATCTAAGTCAAACATTAAAAGCTCATATTCTTCAATTTGTTCCTTGGTGCGCTCACTAGGATTAGTTTGTTTCTCTAGTTTTTTGAGTGTTCCAGTGACGATTTCTGCTGCTCTAGCTGTCTCATGATATTGAATTATATACTCACGAATCTTAATTTTTTCTGGTTCGAGAAGTATCTGCACACTTTTTTCTTCCTCATCAACTCCACTTGCAACAAGCATATCAATTATTTCTTGTTTTTTGGTAGGTGTTAAAACTACTACGTCAGATAATGAAATGTAAGATTGATAAAGAGGCATGCAATGGCCAATTCTATTTCTTTTAGAAGCATCTTCAATTATGCATCTTCTTTCAAGAGTGTCTAAAGTTGCTGCAAATTCAGGTAGAGTAACATCAGTTAGTTTAATTGCTTTACCTGGTCTTTCATCTAGATAGTCTTCAGCACGTAAATTGTAAGCACTACCCATTCCTTCGGTTGATAATTTTTTAAATCGAGAAGAAAATTTGCCAAGGAACTGTGTCATATAATTTAGACTAAAACCCTGTGAAATTGGTACTTTATTCCCCGTAGTTATGCCATCAATACCATAGCTGAAGTATACCTCAACTGTATTCTTCCTCTTGCGGCTATGCCGGGCCACTGGTAGTCCAAGGGCTTTGAGTTCATTTGTGAGTTCTATAACTTCCTGAGTGGGGTCTTCAAGATTTAAGCTAATCGCAACGTGTCCTGGATTCAATCCTTTATACGATTGTAGCATGTTATTTTCATTACTTCCCCAAATAAGTACTTCATTTGATGTATGCATTTTTTTCTCTTAATTTATAGTTATCTTTATTGGATAAGAGTATGTAAAGTCAGAAATATTTTATAAATTGTAATATCTTACTAAATTAATATGAAAGTATGACTTACGAGTACATTACATCACAGTACGCACCAGCATTATGCGAGAGGAGCAGCAAGTGAGTCTAATCAAGAGAGTTTAGCAATAGTAATGAGCCTAGAGTAAGAATACTCTAGGTGATTGATTACTGTCATTAGCCGTAAGATCAGATGATGTGGCATCTTGGTGCACATCTATCTTAAGCATTAAAATATTAGATCTAGTTTCAGTATTGGTTTGTTTACAATCAACTTCTGCTGGTTGACAGTTATGATAGAGTTTCTGGAACCCAAGATGAATTGCTTGAGTGAGTGAACGTATCACAATGCATAATATTCTAATCACAGGCGTGAAAAAAAGAAGTTTTGTAATGTTGATCTCAGCCTTCATGCCTAACACACCAAGTTCTCTTAGCATTAAAAGTGTCAGGAGACACAATGATTCAAAAATCAGCAGAAATGGAAAAGTAGTTAATCCAGCAATTAGCCCAATGTCTAATCCAATGGCATAGAAAAAAGTTAACCAAAATAAGCACAAGTTAATGTCTTTTTCTGGAACAATATCCAAAGCACTTGGGTTGATGTATTTGATCAATAGTAATGTTAAAGTAATCATGGTTTTTTAATTGAATATTAACATATTTTCACAAAATTGTCAATTGGATGCATTATCTGAGGACAGTTGTATTAGAGGGAGAGATTCCTGACTACATAAGTCAAAAGTACCATACATCTATTATGCGAGTTTGTTAAGACATCTTTTAGTATTAAGATTAGTATTGAGTTGTATTTATTTCTCTTTATTAAGCGACTAGAATTCACTTATATCAAGTTCATATCTGCATGCTTAATACTCATAAGTTAAATAAATCTGACAAATAAGATGGTTTGTCTATAAATAAAAAATAGTTAAATTGAGGAATTAAGATGACAAGAAATGAAAAAATTTTATTAGCTGCGTGTGCCGTGTTTGCAGTGGCTTCACTTGGATTTGGGGGGGCGTAATAGCGGCTGTAGCAGCAGGAGCAAAAGCTGGGCCTATTGTAGGACCTGCGATTGGATTTGTATTTTCTGTTATTATATCAGCATTATCTGGATTAAAAGCATATTCTCTGAGCAAAAATAAGAATGCATCCATTACAAGTAAAACTCTTAATTGGGATGAGGCTACTGGTATGACTCCGAATCCTATGCATAATAATAATAGTCCTGACTATGAAACTGTTGAAGGAGAAGGTGAATATAATATAGTGGCAGATCAAAATAGTATAGGGGATCATATGGGAGATGATGAGTATGTACCAGTAATTGGTCATGGTGCTTTTGATAAGACCGGATTTGAATATGCAGTTGTTCATGGTGAAGGTGACTCAGCTCCAGGAACAGTAGTTATAGGCCAAGATCAAACAAGCTATGTAGTCACAGATGAAGGAGGTCAAGAAGCTCCACTAAATAGAGATAAAATCAATAAAATGAGAAAAGCGGAAGGCCAGGTAAGTATAGAAGTATCAAGAGAGGCAGACAGAGTAGCAGAATTGGCTCCAGAGGCTGTAAAAACGGCAATGGGGGTAGTGGCTGAACGCATGAAGACAAACACTAAGGAGCAAGTAACACCAGTATCAAAACTTGGAGGAACAGAAGCTACTATAGTGGAGCCTCCGGAGATTATGAGCGGCCACTAAGCTTAGCAAAAGCATCTAAGGCTCGTTGTCTAGAAGATTTTAATTCAACAATAGGGTTAGGGTACTGCTCTCCTAATGTAATACTGGCTTTAGATAACACATCTGGTGGTGCTTCCCATGGGGAATGGATATACTGATTTGGTAGTTGACTGAGTTCTGGTAAATAGGTCCTGATATATTCGCCTTGTGGGTCAAATTTTTGACCTTGAGTAATTGGGTTGAATATTCTGAAGTAGGGTGCAGCATCTGCACCACAGCCTGCTACCCATTGCCAGCTTGCACTATTATTGGCTAAGTCAGCATCAAATAGATGCTCCCAAAACCATTTTTCTCCATGTCGCCAGTCTAGCATTAAGTTCTTTACGAGGTATGAGCCTACAATCATTCTGACTCGGTTATGCATATAACCTGTTGTGAGTAGTTGTCGCATACCTGCATCGACCATGGGAACGCCTGTGTGACCAGTTTGCCATGCACTGAGGAGTTTAGGATCCTCAATCCAAGAGAAACGATCGAACTTAGACTGTAAGTTTTGGTGTGGTAGGGTTGGGTTATGATAGAGTAGGCTATAAGAGAACTCCCTCCATCCTAACTCAGATTTAAAGTGATCAACATTGTTGTCTTCTTCTAAATGAGATACGGCTTCCCAGATTTGATTAGGAGATATTTCCCCAAAATGTAAGTGAGGGGATAGCATGGAGACATTTTGCATAGCAGGGAAATCACGTCCTTTCTTATATGCTTCTATGCCATGATGTAAAAAGTCTCCTAGGCGCTTTTGTGCACCGTTTTCACCAATGACCCAGGCGCTGTGATCAGCTAATACTTTAGGGTTCAGTAGCTTTAAATCATCAATTTGATGTTTTGGTTGGCTCTCAATGTAGTTGAGCTTAGGTGCAGTAATTGGTTGTCTTGGGGGTTGAGCGTTTAAGCATCCTTTTCGATAGAAGGGAGTGAAGACTTTATATGGTGTACCATCTGATTTTTTTATGTCCCATGGCTCCCAAAGTAATGAAGCATTGAAGCTTTGTATCTGGATATTTTGTGTTGTTAGTAATTCTTTGATTTGAGTATCGCGTTTTATTTGCCAAGGCTCATAAGTGCGATTCCAATAAATATCAGTAATTTGGTGCTGTTTACACAGTTCTTGTAGTATCTCTAAAGGATTGCCACTGAATACATGTAAGTTGCCAGATAATGACTGCTTTAAGGCATTCAGGGAGTGATGTAACCATAGCTTGCTGACTTGGCCCATAGCATGCTCTTTGGCATTGATATCATCAAGAATATAGAGGGGTAATACATCACCAATAGAACAGGCATGCTCTAATCCGGGGTTATCACTGAGTCTAAGGTCTTGTCTAAACCAAAAAATACTTTTTTTACGCATGCTGATTCCTAAGGTAATATGATCTCACCATCCCATGAGAGTAATTTGCCACTATGTTGTGGTGTTGCTTGCTCAATTTGTTTGAGTATATGCTCACTCGCTATGGTTGGATCAAAGACTTGATGAGATGGGGGAAGGTTTTTTTGGAAGGGTTTTGATAGCTTGCTATCAACTGTTCCAGGATGTAGGCCTAAAATAATTTGATTTGGGTGTGTGCGTTGACATTCAATTGCAAGATTTTTAATTTGCATATTCAGTGCTGCTTTCGATCCTCTGTAGCTATACCAGCCACCAAGAGCATTGTCTGTAATACTGCCAACTTTTGCAGAGAATATACCCAAAATGCTTTTATTTTTCGGATGTAAATGTGGCATGAAGTGTTTACAAATCATCATTGGAATGATGGTATTGGTCATGAATTGAGATTGATACTTCTCAATGGATAAGTCATGAATCGACTTTTCAGGCATCATTTGTTGATTATGTAACATCCCAATTGCAATTAAAATTAGATCAAATGGTTGCGTTTGACTAAGTTGTTTGGCCAAATTCTCCAGTTGATCTTCATCCTCATAATTAACTTGATGGTATGGTAAATGAGGATTAGAGTGTGTAGCTTTTCTACCCACGCCATTAATATTTGCATTAGGATATTGAGAGGTTAAACTTTCAAATAGTGCACTTCCCATTGTGCCAGTTGCACCAAAGATAACAATGTTGTTGTACATTACTACTCCATAGTTTGAATGATTGTTTCTGCAGTGTGAACAGCACTGATAAATGCTGATTCTATTCTACCTTGTAAGCACCAATCTCCACAAGCAGCAAGTTGGTTGTTTTTATCTACTAAAAGTTGCAAGGGGTTTTTTTTCATATTGGCATATCGCCAAGCATGTAACGCACAAAAGTCATGTTGCATCACATCAAGAGAAATATGTTTTTGTGTTTCAGAGAGTAAATGCTGTTTGGTTACTTCACGGTCTTGTTCAAAGTGTTGATCAGACCACTTATTGGTTGCATGAACCAATAAGCACAGTGAGTTAGGACGATTTGGTTTGCTGCTATTAACAGAAATCCAGCTGATATCAGCACCTTTAATCAGTGCGGCATCAAAGCCAATATCATGTTGTTGTCTAAAGCCAAGCATGAGGGAGAAGCAAGACTGCATCTGAATTTGATCAAACACTGCATGATGAATGAACTCTTGAGGCATTATGTCTGAAGCTTGAGGTGCCGGACAGGTTGAGATCACCCAGTCATATGGGCCATGAGCTTGGTTATTTTGGTCTGTTAAGTACCAGAGCTCTTGTCTTTGAATTCGTTTTATAGCAGTTTCAAAATGAATATTTAAGCCATCTGCGAGTGATCGAGGAATGTGGTTCATGGTTGGAGATCCAACATAGTGTGGCATCTTTTCATCCCAGTGGCGTTGGTTGGTGATGACAGCTTGGTTGAACTCAACAAATCTTCCATCCCAGTGTTTTAAGGTACCATTGTGGATTAATGGCTTCAGCTCTGACATAAAGCCATCGTGTTTTATTTTGAAGAACTGTGTACCAAAATCAAAGCTATATGAGTCTGGGGTAATGCTGGCCATGCGCCCACCAACATGTTTTGATTTCTCAAATATATCAACTTGTCCATGCTGCTTGAGTAGCTGTGCGAGTGTAATGCCAGATAGTCCTGCGCCAATAATTGCAAATTTCATTGATAGCCTTATATATGGGAGATTGTTGTTGCTCCTTAAGCTATCAATTGGTAGCTTAGAGTTCAATAGTATTTGATATAAAAGTTAACATTAAAGTTAACATGTGAATTCGTAGCCTGTCTGGTAGTTAGAAAATGACGGGTTTTATCGATTGCTTATGAATGTGATTTGAGGATATCCGCCTTTTGGTTCATATGATGTACTGTACTTGAATTCCTGGAAAATAGTGGGTCTAGAGACATACTCATGGAATCTTCTGACAGTGCTAGATTCTGTTGTTTCTTGTGTAGTGTAGTATTTCCTGTTGATATGAGTAGATAAAGGGATGAGCCTCTGCAGATCAAAGTTTTGATCAGTATAGATCTTATATAAAGCAGACAGTACAGTAAAGCAAATGTACTTTCGATCTCGGGCTGTGAGGATTAGGCTCATTGCTTTTCTAATTTTTTGCATACCAAGTAGCTTTAGATCTTCACTCGTGTGGCCTTTGCTTTCCGATTGAATAGTATTGTAGGCTTCATCCGTGTTTTTAACCAATGGATAAAGTTTCAGAATATTTGGATCAAAGTCAGTTTTTCCTTTAAGATCAGCATGTAAATGTATTAGAGTGTCTATAAATTTTTGCCCTTTACCTGGTGCTGGTTCATGATCAAGAGGGGGCAGGTGAATGGATAATGTTGTTTCTGGTTTTTGTTTATTTAATTCATTAAAGCTTGGGGAAAAGTGCTTAAGATTTTCTATGCGTGCTTTGCTTTCATCAATCTTTTTCCGGCTGTTATGACGGTAGCGTTCTAGGATTGAAAAGAGCCCAAGTTGAATCATATTGCCGATAAGGACCTGTATAAGTGTAGAACGCAATTGGTCCACTATGATCAATAGTATACATAGGGTTGCTGTTATGGATGGATTTAGTTCTTTCTCATTGGTCTGAAATATGATTAAAGAAAGTAGGGCATTGCTTGAAATACAGAAGGATACTTTTGCACAGAAGAGATAGCCAAAGGGCATAAATGTGAATCCAAGTGCAAAGCATAAAAAAGCATAAAATTTTAATTTTGATACGTTTAGTGTCATAGAAGTGAATTTCCACATATTAATACGGTTATCGTATATCTTGTTAATATTTTGGTCAATAGAATAAGCTTGTTGCATTTTAGCCTAGACTTGAATAAGGTGAAATCTTTTTCTAAAGATGGAGCAGTAGATGGACAGTTTACTCGAACAACAGATATCAAAGAGGCTCAGAGAGGGAGAAGAGATTTTTGTGAGTGAACTCCATGGTCTTTTGCAGTCATGTCGTTTAAGCGATGTCGATAATATAAGTATAGCGGCGCTAAAAGATCTAGTAGGAAAAGAGTATCAGGAAGATAAGAAGATAAAAAATGTAGCAGATTTTTTACAACATTGGGTCTTTTCTAGTCAAATAGCAAAGAAGTTATTGCCAAGCGAGAAGCAGAAAAAAACCGGTGTGAGTATCAGGATGTTTTTTGTGAATGAAAATGAGTTCAGCGAGTTAGGTGAGGCGGTACAAAGTAATGTAGGCGATAAAAATCCCCATCATACAAAGACTTCCCCCAGTAAAGTAAAAAAAAATAATAATCAGGTAGTTAATGCTGGTCATGCTGAGCATAAGTTCCTTCAAGAGTTTTCGACACAAGTTGTGGAAGATTTGATAGAAAAGTCAGTGCAAATGAAAAATGAGTCTGTAGAACATATTGGCACAGCGGTTAAGTTTGGACTCCCATTTATAGGGCCGCACATTTTAGTGTATACATCTTCATCACCATGTTCTGATTGTCAGTTAGATTTTAAAAAAATGTTATATGATCAACTGAAGAATAACAAAGTTGATATTCCAATTGTGTTTTTCGCATTACAGCCAACGAATACGATGGATGCAAAATATGGAATATGGACATTCTATGAAGGTGAGTGTCGCTCGATCGGTTTAAAATGGCATGGTAAGATTCAATCAAAGCAAGAGATAGAAAAGCAGTATAATGAGGATCTTAAGGAGCTCTCTGATTATGGTAGCGCAGTAGCAGCGCTCTATCAAAGTACAACATCAATAAAGTATGCACCTGATGTGATCTTTATGAAGCATTTGTGCCACAATAACGGTAGTGCTGTCAAAAAACTAAGAAAGTTTTATGAAAGTGTAAATTTGGAGCTTTTAGAGACTTGGAGGTCGACAATAAAAGAGTTCTTGGCCTTAGTTAATGTCAGTAAAAATAAATATGCAAATACAGAGTATTATAAAATATTTGGACAAGGCAATGGTGTGTCTAGTTCAGTTCTCTTAGAGTCGCTCAAAGCTTTGACTAAATCTCCAAAAAATAAGCCAGCTATCAACTTTCGTGACAAGCTCGTGAAAGCGACGGAATATTTTGATAAAAATGAGCAAAAGAATAGTGACTGTACATATGATAGCTTGGTATTCCAGATCCAGAATAGAAATCACCGGTAAATTCATGTTATTGTGGTACAGGGTGTTGATTTGTAATGATATTTGATGTAAGATGTTGTTAGTGGTGAATTTGCTCCTTTCAATAACTTGATCTTTTCATTTGCTTTTCGCAAGCGAACATGGAACAGAAGTGCCATTTGCGCGACAAGCATGCTTGTCAGAGAAAAGAGGGCGCAGGCCCATTAAATAAGTAGGAGTAAAGAATGAGTACTTTTGAAACGTTGGCATTGCCAAATGAATTATTAACATCACTGAATCATATGGGTTTCAAAGACCCTACACCGATTCAAGGCAAAGCAATTCCAAAAGCTTTAGACGGCATGGATATATTGGGTTCAGCTCAAACAGGTACTGGTAAAACAGGTGCATTTGGTATACCTCTGATTACAAAGTTATTACTATGTCAAGATAGTAGAGGGATTGTGATTACGCCAACTCGTGAGCTTGCCTCTCAGGTTGCAACTGAACTCAAGAAAATGTTGGGTCCTAAGTCTAAAATTAAGATTGCTGTTTTGATTGGTGGTGACTCTATGCATAAGCAGTTAAAGCAATTACAGAATAATCCACGTATTGTTGTGGGTACGCCTGGACGAATTAATGATCACTTACAGCGTAAAAAGCTAAAGCTTTGTCAAACCAATTATGTTGTACTAGATGAAACCGATCGTATGTTAGATATGGGTTTCTCAATCCAAATTGATAGTATCTTAGATCATGTAAAAGCAGACAGACAAACACTATTGTTTTCAGCAACTCTACCTAGAAATATTGTCAACTTAGCAAAGCGTTACATGCGTGATCCAATTGAGATTTCAACAAGCCCTACATCTTCTCCTGCAAAGAATATTAAGCAAGAAACGCTTAAAATCACTGAAGGTGAGAAATATAGTAAACTTGTTGAACAGCTTGATCAAAGAGATGGTGCTATTATTGTCTTTGTTAAGACCAAGCATAATGCAGATAGGATGTCAGATAGGCTTTCGAAAGCAGGTTATGAGACAGATACGATTCATGGTGACTTGCGTCAAAGTAAGCGTGGACGAGTGATCAATGCATTTCGCCAGAAGAAATTCAGAATTTTAGTAGCAACTGATGTTGCAGCAAGAGGACTAGATATTCCACATATTGAGCATGTGATTAACTATGACTTGCCACAGTGCCCTGAGGATTACATTCATAGAATTGGTAGAACTGCAAGAGCTGGCGCAACAGGTGAGGCGATTAGTTTTGTTACCCCATCAGATGGCTATTTATGGAAAAGAATTCATCGTATATTAAACCCAGACGCTAAGCCTCAAGGTGAAGGTAATCAAAGACGTTCCAAAGGTGGATTTAAAGGTGAAAAGCAGTTTGGTTACAAGGGTCGCAGAAGTGATGACAGTTTTGGCTACAAGGGTCGTAGAAGTGAAGAAGGTTCTGGCTACAAGGGTCGCAGAAGTGATGACAGTTTTGGCAACAATAGTCGCAGAAGTGAAGAAGGTTCTGGCTACAAGGGCCGTAGAAGTGATGACAGTTTTGGCAACAATAGTCGCAGAAGTGAAGAAGGTTCTGGCTATAAGGGTCGCAGAAGTGATGAGCAGGGCAAAAGCCCCTTTGCTAAAAAGAGAAGACCGGCTAAAAAACATGGTCTAGATCAGAATCAAGCGCCTAAAAAGCGCGTGGTTAAACATAAAAGCGATTGAAGGATAAGTGAAAGACTTATTTGAGGTCATATATTAAGATGAATAGGGTACTTGTTTGGTACCCTATTTTTTTTATTATAAATACCTATTTGATAT
>JBDQEV010000014.1:0-29124 GCA_040266255.1 Gammaproteobacteria bacterium | reverse complement strand
TATTACCACCATATCAACTATATGATTGAAAACAAATAGAATTTGCACTATAATAAAAAGAAAAAAACTATGAAGAAAAAATTACAACAAACAATTGCTAAGTTCTTATTTTTAAAACATGATAAGTGGTTAAGTAGCGTAAACAGCCTTAAAACTTACTTTGATAACTTAAAAAATGAGCCTACACAGAACAGCAACAAAATAAAGCAGGATAAAAGAAGGGAGAAGCACCTTTTTTTAGCCAAAAAACACTCATGCAAAAAAGTTCAATTTCAAAACACTTATCAAGAGTGGTGCTCAACAGATGTACATACCTTCACACCTGATAGTATTGAGGAGGAAAATCAGAAGCATCTTGTTATCTTTTGGGGAGGTGGAACCTCTACCGAAGGCATGCTATCTGAAGTGTATGGTTTCGCGAAAGAAACAAAGTTAACAATACATGCTTTTAACTATCCATTTGTCAATAGTTCAGAAGGTGAAATATATACACATAATGACCTAGTAACTTGTTCAAAAGCTGTCTTGAATAGTCTGCCGATCCATATGGATAAAACTATACTCTACGGTGACTGCTATGGTGCAGCAGTTGCAGAGTCAACTTATCAGTCATTAGTAGCTGAAAATAAAAAACCTGCTGGGCGAATCCTATCTAATTCTTTCTCACACTTTTCCTCAGCTGCAGATTATCTAATTTTTGCAAACATAAGAATGGCCTTATTCAACGACCCTACAACACGTATCTCATTATTTGTTACTGCTCTGATCTATGCGCTTTTCTCACCTATACTCTTAATTATACATCTACTTATCTTTTGTTTCCTCCCGTATCTTGACTGGAACCCTTCTCCTATCAAAACAGCTACACACCAAAGTAAGAGTTTATGGGTGACAAATAGGTGTAATGACACAGTACTTAACAGTGCTGCACTTAATAGGAAAGTCATCCAATCTGACGATTGGAAGAGCAAAAATAGTCTACTTTCTGTCACTACGCTAAAAGCTAGAGCGAAACGCTTCTCTAATCAACCTCATTTTGCAGATCTAGCAGATATTGAGACAAATGAAGAAGGCAAAAATATGTATAATTTATGTGAGCATTTTGCAATGCAGTGCACTCGCTAAAAAGATGCATCACATCAATATTTTTACTACAATTTAGCGCTTTAATTCTAGGCCCGTTAGTTTATGAGCCACACACGGCAAGCACAAGGCTGATATAGACAATCTTAAGATAACAGAAACTACTATTGCTCAAAGATTAGTCAAACTCTTGCATCACC
The DNA here is from genome assembly GCA_040266255.1 of Gammaproteobacteria bacterium. Classification (GTDB taxonomy): domain Bacteria; phylum Pseudomonadota; class Gammaproteobacteria; order Comchoanobacterales; family Comchoanobacteraceae; genus Comchoanobacter. The sequence goes on along the minus strand of JBDQEV010000014.1, from coordinate 27,841 downwards.
CATATCTATATAATGCTTGTTACGGAGACCCCGATAACGTACCACTAGGACTCAAGCTAGGTTTCATTACAGCATAAGACCTTATGATAAAATCCCGCCTTTGCTGACCTACAAATGACTCAAGTTGACTTTGCACATTACAATCAAGTAAAAATGGAAAATAATGCTTACGATTCAGTTTAGGTGGAATATTCATTAACATACAAAATTTTTGTATCCACGTGTCAGGCATGGAGCATACAGACGCAGCACGGCCAACACATCCAAGCATATAAGCTGGAATTGGTGTCCGCCCCGACCACTTCCAATTCTCTAAAGCTCGGCAAAGACTAGCGCTACAACCTTCAGACTGCTTTTTAAACAAGCTGTGATAACGATCTCGCCAGCCACTTGCATCTAAGGATTTCTCTATGCTTTCAGTATGAATATAATTATTTCTCTTCTGTGTAATTTCTATGTATTTATCAAGATCACTTGGCGTCAGATCGCTGGGGTATTGATGTGTAGGCTGCATACATTGGTACTGATGTATATGGTAACAGGTGGAGGACTGAATATTAATAGAGTCAAATGAGTCCTACAGATAAGATACAATTAAATCAAACTGCTCCCTCATCTCTGCATTTCTTTCTTTGCCTCTACACTCAGGTCTTGAGCCTTGCTCAATCCAAGAAATCGTTATAACTCTTCCATTATCTGGCTGCGAGAAGTACCACCACACACATGCTTTTAGCCTGCTTCCCTCAAAAAACAAGGTCATTTGAGCACCATCAATCTCATCAATCACTAGTGGCACATTCCCACACTCGCCCCTGTCCCTGAAACAGTTTCCTAACAATTCTCCTACAGGAGCTGCTAGCATTTGATGCTTTGGCAGCGTTAATATCATCTGGTCTCTATCACCGTCATAGGCAATTTTACCCTTGATTGCATCAGCCTCCAACTGTATGGGGCTAAAGACCTGTGAGCAATGACTTTTCATATCTCTCCGGTCAAAAATTTGTCTAAAAATATGTTTATACGCCTCTAAACTAAAAAAATCAGACCTCATCGAAAAACCTGCTGTAACTTTTGAACTTAAATCAGTTAGCTCTGTTACTGCCCCTTGATTCAAAGATTGGGTAAACTCTAATTCTACCCTCCCACGTTTAACTGCTTCTTCTAATCTTTTAGCCTCATCTTCTTTACCTGAACTACGCAATATTTCTATTCTGGATGCATCCGCTTCCATCAGCGTTTTTTGCTTTTTATTCCATACCTGCACCTTCTGTGCTTCTGCTATCTTATCATTAATAACTACTATAAATTTCCTTGAGCTATCATCCAGTTCTGGCTCTCTTTTCATAGAATTTTTAACCTGTAAGGCTTTTAATCCTTCTAGATGTTCTTGGTACTTTTTTGCAACTGCTGCAGGCAAATCGGCAAAGCTATAAAATTTCCTTTTTATTCTCCAAATAACTATAATTATATTATTTAAATTTTTTTTGCAAATAGAGGAACACCCCAAGCTACTTCCAGTGCATTGATTAGCAGAAAAAACAGAACCACTGTTTCTTTTCTTCATAATAGGGGCTATATCACTACTCTACAGTGTCTTCAGTTGATTTTGCTGTTGCTTGCTTAATGGCACCTCTATGACATATTCACATTCTTGGTACTTAAACTTCAGCTTTGATGCATGCAAAAACATACGACTGATGCTTTGTTTCTGACTTAAATTATAGCGCCGATCACCACAAACTGGGTGGTTCAAATACTGCGCGTGCACTCTAATCTGATGTGTTCTACCAGTTTCAATCTCTACACGACAGAGCACAGAATGGTGATATCGCTTTAAAACATGAAAAGTTGTACTGGCACTTTGTCCACTTGCATCGACAACAACCTTATCTAAATCCTTTCCCTTCAATATCCTTTTAAGTGGCGCATTGACACACTTATCCTTCCAATTAGGGATACCATCAAGAAGTGTAGTGTATGTCTTTTTCACCTCTCTTACTTTCCATATCTGACTTAACCCAACCATTGCCTGATAATTTTTTGCAATAATCAAGCAACCTGTTGTTCCACGGTCTAGTCTATGCACCAAATGTGCATCACTATATAAAAACCGCATTACCTCAACTACACCATGTAACTCATCGTTGGACTGATGTACTGAAATACCAGCTGGCTTATTCAATACCCAAAAGTCATCATGGTCTTCAATAATCGTATTTTTAATTAGCTGACATAAATGATCCGATGGCTGACGGTCTTCTGGTTGGTACTGGGGCGTAGGGATCAAAAGCTCGTCACCATACTTTAACTGATAGTGGTGCTGCTTACACCTTGCACCATTTACTTTAATCCTGCCCTTACGGATCATTCTATAAATATGATGCTTTGGTGTTTTTTTATATTCCCTAATGAGAAAGTTATCTAAGCGCTGTCCTTCTCGCTCATTAACAGTAATTTTCTTAGTCATTTCATGCCTATACTTAAAATACACTTGATCATAACAAATTATTCTGCTAATTTAAATACATACGCAATGCGCTATGCACAAATAAGTGCTTGAATATTGAAGGGTATTAGTAAGTTATTACCAAAGCAATCCATGCTTTCTTACATGTAGGGTACAAACACCTGCCCAGTTTCGCGCTTGCAAATTGTGAATAGAATTTATATAGGCTTTTATTATGACTAGATTAATGTGCATTAATGCAAAGCAGCCATCGACGCCACGCGTCGCCGTGATCTCTGATCAAAAACTGCTTTCCATTGAAACTCAAAACGACGACGAAACCAGAACTTGTGGAAACATTTACTGGGGGACTGTTTCAAGCATTCAAGTTGGAATTGATGCAGTATTTGTGGACTTTGGCTCTCAAAGGCATGGATTCCTCCCTTTCAAAGAAATTCAACAATCTTATCATCAATGTGAAAAAACTGAAGAAACAAGTATCACTGACCTCATTAAAATTGGTCAAAGAATATTAATTCAAGTCACTCGTGAGGAGAAACACAACAAAGGAGCAGCACTGACTACATTCCTGTCTCTAGCTGGTGCTTACTTAGTATTAATGCCAAGCAGTCAGAAAAAAAATGGCATATCCAAAAAAGCAGATGCTGCAGAGCGTGCAAAAACAAAGGAAATCCTAAGTCAACTCAGCATCCCAGAAAATTTAGCAATTATTGTAAGGACTGAAGGCTTAAACCGAAGCAAAGAGGAACTTGGATGGGACCTAGAGTGCCTTTTGCACCACTGGAACAATATTCATCATGCAACTGAAAAAGTCACCCCTCCTGCACTGATCCATAAAGAAGGCGACGCAGTTATTCGCTCAGTACGTGATAGACTAAGAAAAAATATCGATGAAATTGTTGTCGACCATGAAACCACATACAACAAATTAAAAACCTATTTACAGCAGACTCGTCCTGAGTTTGAGGACAAGATTAAACTCTATCAAAACAAGGTGCCAATCTTTAACCATTACGGCATACAAAACCAAATACAATCCATGTTCTGCAGGAAAATTGAACTGAAATCGGGTGGATCAATTGTCATTGATTACACTGAAGCAATGACTGTTATTGATGTCAACTCTGCTCGCTCTACTAATGCTAAAAACATTGAAGAAACTGCATTCCAGACCAACCAAGAAGCTCTCGAAGAGTTAATCAGACAGATCTCATTACGGGATATTGGAGGAATTATTATCGTTGACTTCATTGATATGACAGAACAGTCCAATCGAAGCAAGATTGAAGAGCTTGCAAATCAGATTATTCAACGTGAAAAATCAAAGATTAGATTTGAGGCTTTATCAGCACTAACTGGCTGCATGCTACTCTCAAGACAAAGAACCGGGCCGTCGGTAGTCGACCAGCATTACAATGAGTGCGATCACTGTGGCGGACTTGGACACCAAAGAAGCATCACTTCAATTGGAAATGCAATTCTCAATAAGATTGAAGAATCCTCCATTGGCGAGCTTGGAAAAATAATTTCCTGCCAAGCATCGAATGATGTCGCATGCTACTTACTCAATGAAAAACGATCACAGATTGATAGAATCGAGAATGAACATGGCAATAAAGTCCTTGTCATACCAAATGAAAGCTTTAACCAAAGCAAATATAGCATCAAGAGATTATCTTCTAAAACAGATAACGCCAAAAGCCACTTACTTAAATCCATTGAAAACAATGATACAGAGCGACCAAAGTGGAGTAAAAGCCAAATCTCTCATACTCAGCCCATAGTGCCGCAAGAAATTTATAAAGAACATCCAAATGTAAAATCAGGCGGCGTGTTACAAAGATTTGTTGAAAAGCTACTCTACACACCTAGTACGCCTGAAAAGTCTCCTAGTAGCACCCATAAAGCTGCAATACCATCTGAGTCAGAGGCTAAGCGCAATGCGCCTAACCGTCGCAGAAATAGAAATAATTCTCACATGCGGAGAGGAAACAGAAAACGGCCAGCAACTACTGACGGAAAGAAAAAGCCACAGCAAAACAGAGCTGCAAAACCAACGCACCCTGACCCACTCGATGATTGATAAAGCCCTAACAGTAAAGAGCACATAGCCTATATATGACGCTATGGCGTAAAGGATTATTGAAGACCAAAGATGACGGATAGGCTTAGTATTCCATTCTACTATCAAGCATGTAATATTGTCACTGGCAGTAAAACCAACGTCTGGAGTACAATACATATCAAGCTATAAACTTCAACTCCGTGACCTACTGATTTCTTTTTACCTCAACAATACGAGCATCTCCATCTTGTACAATTGATATTTCTATATCAGCGCTGAGTTTAACTGTACTTGCCCATTCTACAAATACAATATTTGCACTATCTATGACCTCATCCCAACCAATCATCAACAGATCATCTGGATCACTTAGCCGATAAAAGTCAGCATGAACAACCGCAACTCCATTGATTTTATACTCATTATAAATTGTAAATGTTGGACTTTGAACCGCATCATGAAAGCCTAGCGACTTAAGACCTTGTCTAACAAGTTCTGATTTACCAACGCCAATTTCACCCTCTAAGGCAATGATACAAGGACTTGAAAATTCTAGACCCAGCTGAAAGATCTCCGCGGCAAAACGGCTCGTATCATGAATTGACATTAACCTAATCATTACTTCAATATAGATTGATAATGCAACATTTCACCAATAGACTCTTTAATATCATCAAGAGCTCGATGTGCCTTTGCCTTAACATAGGGTGTGAACACGACTCCTGAAGCCTGTAGAAACAAACCCACAGATGTCACATCTAACATCCTATAGTGAAGGATATGATCAAAGCTGGACATATATCGCTTTATAAAGCCTCTATCAACATGAATAGAGTTGCCACACAAAATCAGCTCGTCATGCGCAGAAGTATGGTTGGTGACAAACTCTAGTAATGACAGCTCTACCTGAGCAATTGTATTTTCAGATAAAAGCACATCATCCCATAACCCTGACTCTTTATGCATATTTTTACAGACGTCCATCATATTCTCTAGCTTATCTGCTGTTGAGGATACCACTTTTGAGAAACCATCACTTACCTCATTGAATGACTCATCAATCACAATGCATGCGACTTCTAAAATTTCATCACTTTCCAGCAGACCTGTCATCTCAAGGTCTAAACATATAAATTTTTTTCCCACGTAGGACTCCTATCGAATCAATATATACAATACTCAACTAAAAATAGCATTCAAATTAGATACCATCCTAACACATCTTTAGAATGATTCTAGGCATATCTGCATACATTCATTAATAACCTATCCTCCTAACTTGACCCATATTACTAAAGCATGTTAAATTTATGTAGAACAAATGGGTTATACTAAATGAATTCTCTACAAGCAAGTGAAACAAATGAATATATTAGTACAATCAAACGTGCTTTGCATCATTCAGAAACGCATAACTGTCGTAATTATCCAATAGGGTTGCGCCAACTAGTACAGGATGCACTGAACCGTTTTTGCGTAGAGTATATGAATACTGCAGACCGCAATCCTGCAGATCTAAAACAGTTAGATGAAGCTTTCCAGGCCATCAAGATCAATGGTAGCGCTACGCTATATCTAGAATTCTTAAGCAGTTTATTTGGTGAGCATTTCAACAGATTTACCTCATCAGAAGCAGTTACAGCCTTTAGAGACATATTCGAACATTTTATAAAGAGCTCTACCCTAAGCCTCACCATCCCAGAATTTTTAGCTCAGCTTGAATTCAAACAGGAACATGAGGATCAAGGCTCTCCTCTACTCATAACTCAGAATCATGAAGCATTATATGCCCCTTTCTTATTAATTGAGCAGACTTCAACATCCCAAAGCGACGTAGAGTCCGCTATCAAACCTATTCTGGAAAAACTGGGATTAACACTCAACTTCCAGATTTATTTTGAATTACTGAAACTTAAAAGCGGGATCTACCTATCTCAACCAGCAAGGGAAGATCAGCCTGAATTGCTATTAAAAACACTGCAGCAGATGCTTGCATGTGAAATAAGAAAAATCCAGACAGCTGACAAGTTAACAGAAACATTCTATATAATGGGAGAACTTAAGCCCCAGGACGCTCTTAAAGTCCTAGAACTACTAAAGCCAGATGACTTTAACAATTTATTAAAAATAATTAAATCTCAAATCGATTTGGAGCCCGGTAGCTTCAATATGATTAGTTATCCAATTTTAGACTGCCTTATAATCAATTACTTAATAGAGAAAAATCCTGCAGCCATCCCCTTCGACAATGCGATCATAGAAGAGCTCTCACTCGAAGAAAAAATCATGATGGCAGGGTCTCGTGAAAAACCATCAGAAGCACTACTTTTCTACATTAAAAACATTGCTTTGCTTCACGCCAAGTATGCCAACATGCATAATGAAAAATTACCTTTAAAACTATTTTTACAATCTGGAACACTCCTTTCTGATAATGGCAAATACCAAGATGCACTTGAAGTGCTAGCCGCAGCAAGCCAATGCGAACCTAAAGTACCATCTAATCCATATGAAGATGCTGCTACTACTGAAGACTTAACTCAACTGATTGACAACACAAGAGAGAAACAGCAGACTGCAGCAGCGGAGGCTGAAGCAACAGCAATAGCGGAGACTGAAGCAACAGCAGCAGCTGAAAGCAAAAAACCTGCAGTCCAAGATAAATCTACACACTGGATATGGTACCTCGCAATTGGTCTTATTGCTGTCCTAGCATTAGTTGCAGCTGCATTTATTGCAGGACTACCTATACTAGGCACTGGAAGTGCAGCCGCTGTAGGAGCAAAATCTATAGGATCTAGCTTAAATAGCGCTACTGTATCTGCTCACTCAGGAAAAGTAATCTCTACACAAACTGCTGTTACGACAAGAATGGCAACTTAAGTTTTTCTGTAACTTCAGATATCGCATCGTTATCTAACATTGGTAGATTTGATCTCAGTTCTAACAACGCCTTAATCCACTGTAGCTTGGATGAGACCTCTACTTCGTACTGCCTACCTTTATATTTAAACCTTAAAACACCACTATCTCTAGCAGATGCTTGGTACTCAAAGCTCTCAACACTGATATGACCTAATGCCGGGCCTAAATGCACAACCACCTTGTCCACTGCTAAGGATTTAATCATCCATGCTGAAGCACCTTTTGAACTTTTGGGTTTGAAGCTAATACCCCCTTTTTGCCTCACTTCAACTGCTGTAGCATTAATCTGATCGATAGATTTTTTTAGAATATTCAGACCATTAATGCTTAATCCCTCAATCTCTATATCTCTGCGACTTGAAGAATACAGAACTTGATCTGCATTAATGCTTCCTCGCCATAAACTTAATTGTAGATTTTCTGTCTCTACCCCAAAGCGAGGCAGAATAGGCTCAATAACATAGCTAGCAATTGGAGTTACAGCAATAATCAAACCCAAAATCAATATTGATAACACAAAACGACTGATTAATTTCAACACTCCAAACTCCTATTCCCTTATCTACTATGAACTCCAGTATTCTCTAATTTTATACTAAGCCCACTCACAAATACAACAGTTGATGTACCAATCTACATCTCAGATGTCATACGATCATTTAGAAAGTTATAAAAAAACACATTGACTATTAGTGAGCACTGCACTCGATTAGACCATATCTAGAAGCTTTATAAGATGCATCACTACAGTGGCAAAAGTTATTTAATACAACAAACGCAGTGAGCTATTACTTTAGGAGAGAAGCGACTTAAGGCATAGATGCTCTATTTTACATATGGTAGCAACTATAACAAAACAGCTAATCTAGCTAGTATCTACCCCCACAGCCCTAATGCAATATAACACATTCTATTCAACAATTAGAATCGATAGAAATACCCAGATGGGTAATAACCACCAGTGATGATTCTTGCTGCCAAACTAGGGTTAATTAACTCAACATACTGCCTAATTGCACGCTGGTCATAACGCTGTGTCACCTCGAGCCGACCTGTATAGGTATTAAAATCTAAATGCCCTACATATGCAATGTACCCCCTAGGTACATAGATAGCGCCCCACTTAGGCAAGAAACGATTTCTATCAAACTCAACTGGTGTAACCTCTGATGAATAAAACGCTCCCCCTGTATAGTTTCTAATATCTGCAATTGCATAATATCCTGGCTCCATATAATGGACTGACATCGAATAATCAAATCCTCTTGCCTGTCGCATTGGGAACCGATAACTCTTTTGATATCGACCATCAAAGCCCTGGAGACCTATTGGAACACCATATTCATCTGCAAATTTCACCAAATTGAACCGTACTGTTTCTGGAGAAACTGACAAAGCAATACCAGACATTGTTTCTGGCACAATATAAACTTCTTCCTCAAGGATAATATCGCATCCGGTCAACAGCAAACTGAATAGCACAAAACATGGCAAGCGTAAAAATTTACTCATGATGATCTCTCAAATTTTCATCTATTATAACTCATAATACTATAATGTAGAAACATCAATTCAATTAATCAAATATGTAGTTGATAAAAAATAACAAAGTGTTAACATATAATCATATTAATATCGAAATGAAACATGAGCGAACACATTGTATCTGAAATAAAAGACGTTTTAGAAGAGCACAAAGCAAAATCTATTTTAGTAATTAATACTGAAGGTAAAACAATTATTTGTGACCATATGATAATTGCAACCGTTGACCATGAAAAACAAATGCAGTTTCTAGCTCAAACACTTTTAAGAGAATTTAAAAGTGTCAGAAACAATCCTGAACCACATGCAGATGATCAGTGGACACTGATTGATCTTGGTGATGTGCTTGTGCATTTAATGACTGAAGACGCTAGAGCAACAATTAATCTTGAGGACATTTGGGCAAAGAGATGAACTTCACGCTCATCACCTCTTCTAAACAAGCTTTAGATTCAATCAATAACATATCAGAAGATTACCTCAAAAGAATCTCTCGATTTGGTAAGATGCAGCATATCAATATCAAACCGTCATCTAAGTCTAATACAAGAATCAGACAAACAGAAGACACCCAAAGAATGTTAGACAAAGTTCCTAACCAAGCTTTAATAATCTATTTAGATGAACGCGGCAGATCTATGGGGTCTGTGCAGTTTGCAAAGCTCATTGAGCAGTCTTTTTGTCAGCACCCTCACCTGTGCTTTATGATTGGACCAGCAGTAGGCTTTGATCGCGCATTACTTTCAGAATATCGATCAATCAGACTATCAGACATGACTTTGCAACATGAGCATGCTCAAATGCTACTATTAGAGCAAATTTACCGCGCACTGACTATCCTACAAAATCACCCTTATCATTTATAACCTTTAAAGCAATACCCGCCAGCTCAGCGAATAATCAACTGCACGCTAGAGATCTAAAGCATATGGAGAGATAAAACTTCATAATTACCTGGTTGCTCTAATGCATTCCTATTTAAAGAAATTTAAAGGAAAATTCTTTTAACATTTAAAGAGAGTTTTTGGCAATCCAGACATAAAACAAGTAGCAGCAGAGCTCGTAGCCATCATTTACCTTGAGATAGACCCTATCAACAACCAGGACAAGCAAAGAAAAATAACATATAATATGTATAATAATTTTTATTGTATGCATGCAACCGATTGATCACCAAATTAGACAACAAGCAATGGATCCTTCAGTATCCGCAATTGTCTCAGCGCCTGCGGGCTCTGGAAAAACTTACTTATTGACCAGGCGAATGATTAATCTATTATTGCAGTGTCAGCAGCCTGAACATGTGATTGCGATTACTTTCACTAAAAAAGCTGCGAATGAAATGCGAGAGCGCTTGATTCAGTGTATCAAATTACAAGAAGAGGATAATGCAAAAAAGCTACTGCAGCACGCCCAGAAACATCAATGGGATTTATTAGCGCAAACACATAAGCTACAGATCATGACCATTGATTCATTTTGTAGCTGGCTACTACAAAGAGCATCCCCTCAAAATATCTCCCCTATTTCTGCATCACCAACACATCTATATCAAACCGTTGTTTATCAATACTTTCAGCAAACCAATTGGAATGAAGCACAATATCGAATCATGCGAGTACTGAATGGAAATTACCAGCAAGCTGAATCACTATTAGTACAGCTACTGAGCATGAGAGACCAGTGGCAACCACACTTATCGATGAATATCAAAGTGATCAGCCTAAATAGCTTAGCTCAGCTTCGAGCCCAGCAAGTGACTGACTGTGAGCAATCTTTGGGGCACTTGCTGCCCACTATTGCGCAACTCATAAAACACATCTCTAAGCTACATCAGCGTTTCGGAGATCAAGCATTTGAGTATCATTGCATATGGGGGTGCCTTTCAGAGCTGCTACTCACAAAGCAGGGCAGTATTCGATCTAAACTGACGAAAGCACAAGGCATCTATCCTAAATCAATGACCGAGCACACACCGGAAGAAGAAACCAAACAGCTCGCTCTGAGTTGTGTTGAAGAAATTAAGCTTGCATTAGAACAGCCCTCTGCACTCAGCTCATTACAAGCAATGCAGCTACGTCCAGAACCTCAAAGTATCGAAGAGCAAGCATTCTTAGATGATCTTACAGTTATTTTAACTCAGATTAATCAACGGCTTTCTGAACTCTTTGTATCTAAAAATCGACAAGACTTTACACAAATTGCATTACATGCTGTAACAGCGCTGAAAACTGACCCCTTATTACAGCAATACTGTCATGATCATATTCACCATATCCTCATGGATGAGTTTCAAGACACTTCAAGCATTCAGTATGAAATGGCGCAGTCGATTGTTAAAAACTGGCCAAAGGAAACCACTAGAACGATATTTGCAGTAGGCGATCCAATGCAGTCTATTTATCGCTTTCGACAAGCAGATGTTAGACTATTTATCAAGACTCAACAAGAGCCTATTGCTCATATCCAAACTACGCCCTTATTTCTAGAATGTAACTTCAGAAGCAGCACGAAGATGATTGAAGCGATTAATGATCATTTTCAGCATATCTTTCCTGCAAAAGACCATCTTTTAAACGCTGCGATACGTTACCGAGAAGCTACACCAACCAAGCCATCCCACAGTAATGCTGGAATATACTTAGAGTATGAAGAAAATGAAACCCCCTTTGCACAAGCACAGCGTGCAATCAATATCATCAAACAACACCAAAAGTCCCATCCCGAATCCTCAATTGGTGTACTAGCACAGACCAGATCACATTTAAAAGCCTTGATCAGCTTGCTTGAGTCACAAAACATTACGTTTAACGCCATTGACATCTATCCATTAGGCAAACTTGCAGCAATCAATGACCTATGTGCACTACTAGGTTACTTATATGACGCTAATAATCAAATCGCCTGGCAAAGCATTCTTCGCTCCCCCCTATGCGGACTCAATCTCAATGATCTATATGCCAACAAACATCAAACAGAGCTCTCAGAAGCTGGCTATTTTAAACTCAGTCGTTTACTTAAAGTCATTCAAAATGCAAAAAGCCAGCAAGTAGACATTACCAAGCAATGTGCACTCATTTGGAAAAACCTCTCTGCAGATGCGCTATACCCTGACACACAAGCACCTGCCATTACAAAATGGTTTGATGAAGTCATCCAACTCAGAGCAAACCAACTTCGACTTAATCAACAAACTCTGATTAATCATTTTGCACGCAGCCACATGAGCATCATACACGCTAACTGTTACTTAAATCTGCTTACTGCACATAAATCCAAAGGTTTAGAATATGATCATGTTATCATTATGCATACAGAGAAAAGATCTCAATCTGCTGACATCCCAATGCTTTATGCAGAATCATCCCCCTACCCCCTCATCCAACCAACCTTTTTACCCAATAATACAAATACAGCTTATTTAAAACAGCTAAATAAAAAGCGTGATGAGTTTGAATCAATGCGTTTACTGTATGTTGCTGCAACTAGAGCCAAGCATACTCTGCATCTCATTAGTCATCCAGGCAAAACTACCTCAAACTGGATCAATGCATTTGAGATTACATCTAATGCAAAACATACTTACTCTATTCACCAACATACTAATGCTGAACACCATTTAGAGAACGCAGCGCCTGTATTATCATATCATTTAGAGACACCTCAGTTGCGCCAACCTCAAACATCAATCACTGACTTTACAGTACAGGCAAATGAGTATGGTACATCACTTCATTTTCTTCTTGAGCACTATCAAGACCCACATCTTGAAATCAGGTTCAATAATCACTTGCTGAAAATGGGCTATGATGGAGGGACCATTACATTACTCAAACAATACGCCAAGCAGGCTATCTCAAACATCCAAAACTCAACCGTAGGCCAATGGATTTTTAAAAGTAGGCCACATACCTATACTGAACATACCCTAGATTTTGAACATACATACCATATTATCGATCGTATGTTTATTGAAGACTCAACACTTTGGATCATTGACTTTAAATTCCACCAACAACAATACACAGAATCAGATCTACATGATCAGCACCACAAGCAACTACAATCATATATTTTAGCTGCAAAACAGCATTTCCCAATGCTTAAAATAAAAGCAATGCTTTATTTACCACTCTCAAACCAAACTTTAGAAATTAACCATTCTTTCTGTACTTAACTCATTTTTTCCTAATAAGACGTCTATGACGAATAAGATTAATTGAGAGGTACAATATTTATGAGAAGTAGTAAAAAAGACAAATGTGAAAAGCTGATTGAACAGATGCAAGAACTTTCGAGTGCAAATCAAGATGAATATATAAGAAGACACATAGAAACCATATCTACTTATACAAGGAAGAACTCCAAATCCAGCTTCTAGTACTGCAAGACGTATTGTAAAGAAGCCTAGTGACAATGCACAGAGAATTAACCTGAATGAACCATCAGGACCAAGTGCATCATCTGCCTAAGGTAATTCACTCAACTGCTCCAGTGCCTCTGTTGAGGCCAGAACTGTTTCCAGTTGTATCTGCTGATCCATGGTTAAAGCAACCAATGGTGAACGCTGTACTGATGCAATTAAGCCTTTTTCTGATAACATCCATTTAATGGCTGCAGGATTTGGCAATATTGAAAACAGATCATTCATTGGATAAAAACCTTTATCAATGAGCTGTGCAACATCATGCACTTGGCTTTTATAAGCTGATATCATTTCTTTAACTAGCTTTGGGAACAAGTTACCAGCAACAGAAATACTACCCCATGCACCATGCCCCATCGCAGATAATGTTGATATATCATCACCCGATAAGACTACAAAGTTAGATGCGCAATTTTGATATTCAATCATTCTCTCTATAGAAACATCTGTTTCTTTAATCCCAATAATATTTTCATGATGCGACAACACATTTGCTGTGCTGACTGAAATTGAACATCCTGTTCTTGAAGGAACATTGTAAAGCATGATCGGTAAAGAACTTTGATCTGCTAACATTGTGAAATAAGAAATAATGCCAGACTGGGACGGTTTAATGTACATTGGCGCAGAAACCATCACACCATCTACCTCAAAACGATTAGCCTGTTGAATATAAGACATGACGCCAGGTATGCTTTGATATGAACACGACACCCAGATTGAGCCCACCCACTGATATTCATTGCAAACAAAGTTTAAAATTTTCTCTCGCTCTTGGTCAGATAACAACAACCCCTCTCCCGTTGAACCAAATAACAATAGTGCCTCAGTTCCTGCTTGGGTATGCAAATCTAATAAACGCTTTAAACCTTTGAGATCAATTTGTTGCTCAAAATCCATTGGTGTAACCAGTGCGACAATATTTTCTGGGACTTCATACATCCATTTCCTCCAAAGTTCCGTTTATGAGCTGATAAACCCGATCAAAATACTCTGATATGTTTACATCATGAGAAACAACTAGCAATCCTTTATTTGCAAATAACGCATGATCTGCAAAAGATTCAAAAACTTTCTGGCTCATCTGGCTATCAAGAGCTGCAGTTGGCTCGTCAGCAATCAAAAATTGTGGATAGTGCATGAGAGATCGCAGTAAGTTTGCACGTGTTCTCTCTCCACCAGATAAGAACGATGGCTGTTGTTGCAAGAGATTTGAGTTAAGACCAAATTGTGAAGCCATCGCTTCAACTTCATCTATATTGATACTTTTCTTCTGAATTTTAAGCGGTAAAATGATGTTTTCAAGTACCGTTAGCTCATCAAGAAAATATGGGTGCTGAAAAACAACACCACAATGTCTTGAACGCACTTGATCTTTTTTAATCGTATTCAACGACACAATGTTCTGCTCTCCCCAAAATACTTCACCTTGACTTGGATGTAGATAACCTAGAATAATATTCAATAACGTTGTTTTGCCAGAACCAGATGCACCGGTAATTAAAACTTTTTCACCAGAATTTAGTTTTATATCACAGCCTTTAAGTAAATGCCGTTTCTGATGACCATCGATGAGCTGATAATGTATATCTTTGATTTGTAAACTATGCATTTCTTAATGCCTCAGCTGGGTTTTGCTGCAATAAACGAATACTCGGTAAAATTGATGCTATTACACCCAGCAATACACTCATGCTAGCAATCCATAGATTTGCAGTATGTGAGATCGACACCGGCAACTTTGTAACACCATATACCCCTTTATGTAATAATACAATTTCCATTTTCTGCTCAATGAAGATAATGACCTCAGGCGCTAATATAGATAATGCATAGCCTAGCACACAGCCAAATATTGCACCGATTGAGCTCAGCAAGAACCCCTGATATAACATCATGAGCATTAATGAAGCTTTAGATAAGCCTAACACTCTTAACATTGCAAATTGTTTGGATTTGTGGCCGATAAAGGTCATTAATCCAGATACTAAGCTAAATAGTGAGACAATGACAATCAATAACAAGACCATCATTAAAGCCGCTTGTTGCATGCTGAGTGCTTCTAGAATTGGCTCAAAGCGACTAACCCAGTCCTGTATTATAAATAACTGAACATCTGATTGATCTAGAAAACCTCTTAACTGATAAGCATCTTTCGCGTCGACTAAATCAACAACAATACCTTTAGAATGTGAACCAAGTCCAATTTCTTGAAACTGCTTTTCTGCAACTTGAATATGCCAAAGCCCTTTTGGCAATGGTAATACAATTGAAAAGACATCTTCTACACTGAGATGCACTTGCTTTGGTGATCTACCTTTCCCCGGTAAAATCAAGGATAGTTTTTCACCCACTTGATAGGCATCTGACATATTTTGATCAACACTAGCACCTTCACCCAAATAAGTTGAGTTTGAAGTAATTAGCACAGGATAAAATGCGTGATAATTATAAATTAATCCATACCCTTGCTGAAATTTCCAAGCACTTTTAACATACGGTAGATTCTGTAATGTTTCTGAAAACTCTGGTAAGTCTTGATCCCACAGATCAGTTAAGATTACTTGGTTACCTTGAGCATCTACTAACTGATATACTTCTTGTTTAAAGCCATTGATCACTGAATACACTGTAATCATCGCAGCTACAGCGAGCATAATACCAAATACAGCAAACTTAGATGAAAGCGACACATATCGCACTGAAGAGCGCGTCATTGAAAGCTTTGAGCTCAAATATAACAATAACATATGGCAATCAAGTAATTGCCCGGGGTCGGACTCGAACCGACATGAAGATAACTTCGAGGGATTTTAAGTCCCTTGCGTCTACCAATTTCGCCACCCGGGCTTATTTTGAAGGCTAGGACCGGAATCGAACCGGTGTCCGCGGCTTTGCAGGCCGATGCATAACCACTCTGCCACCCAGCCGTGCAGATGAGCGGGAAACGAGATTCGAACTCGCGACCCCAACCTTGGCAAGGTTGTGCTCTACCACTGAGCTATTCCCGCATGCATCCATTATTCCTTCTTTCCAAAAAAAGTCAAGTCCAATGATGACTTTTTTAAATAATAGAACAGAGATACATAGCTCATCAATAAAGAAACAGTCAGTAGTACAAAACCTAAATGCATTAAAAGTGGATAATCTGTAGTCACAAGAACCAATAAAATGAGTGAGCACATTTGCATCACTGTCTTTAGCTTACCCAATAAAGAAGGTGACAGTGCTTTTATATTACCCAATCCTGCGTGAAGCTCTCTAACACTGGATATCGTTAAATCTCTAATGATAAATAGTACTAAGACTGATGCTATGAATACTGATTGTTGTGAAAATGCAATCATCATTAAAATTGATATCACCAATACCTTATCTGCAAGTGGGTCTAAAATTTGCCCCAGATAGGTTTCTTGCTGTTTTTTTCGAGCAAAATAACCATCCAACCAGTCAGAAAGGCCTGCAAATAAAACAACTAAAGCCGTGATCCACCTTAAACCGCCATCTTCATATAAATAGCCATATATAATGAATGGAATCAGAATTAAGCGTACTAAAGTGATTTGATTTGCAATGTTCATAATTTAGCTTAACATAGTTTTAGAGCTTCATAAATACGCTTCGCTAACTTTGGGCCAATTTGAGGCACTTTTTCTAACTGAGCTGGCGATGCTTGACGAACACCATCTAAACCACCAAAGTAACCCAACAACAGTTTCTTTTTAGCTAACCCTAGACCCGTTATATCATCTAACTGTGACTTAAATGCGGCCTTTCTGCTAGCTTTTCTATGTGCACTTATCGCATGATCATGCGCTTGGTCTCGTAAAAATAAAACGGTTCTTTTCAATGCATGTGGCCATGAGAACTTTTCAATAGAACTCTGTATACGACGATAAAAGCGCTCCTTACCCCACTGTCTTGCTGCACCTTTTGCAATTGAAGTCAGTGGTATAATTGGATCTAAAACCTGACTAGCAGCATTGATTTGCCCAACTCCTCCATCAATGATAACCAACCTATCCTTAATTGGATCATTTTTTTGCACCCATCTCTTGAGCGCCATCTGAAGCGCCAAGCAATCATCGCCATTGGCTTCCACTTTGTATAATCTAAAACGCTTTCTATCTAAGCCAAGCTCAGAGGCTACAACACATGATGCATAAGTATACTGTCCACTATGGTGGCTAACATCAAAGCATACCATCTCTGTAATTTCATGCCCTATATATGATGATAGCTCTTGCCAGAAAGCACTCCAATCTAATGAGCCAACTGTCTTTTTTGCTCTGAACTGTTGCATATTTGCTAGCACCACATCAACCAATACCTGGTGTTGCTCCTGCAAGCATCCTACTTTTTTTGCAACATCTCCCAGATCCATTAAAATAGAAGGATTGACGCGATCTCTCAGTAAGATTTTATCTGGCAGCAGTCTGTAAGTATCATAATATTGACACATATAGCTAATTAACCAATCATCTAAAGCGCACTTTGATTGCATCTCAATGAGCTCGTGATGCATATCATCAACTTGTTCACCCACAAACTGTGAAACACTAATGTGTAAGATATTGCCAATTTCTTCATAATAGAAAACATGCACCAAGGCATCTGTCGCTTTTTTATTTTCTGCTGATGCAAATGTTTTTAATGCATCTCGACATGCAGCAGCTCTCTCAAAGTCTTCAGCTTCTGAGTACGCATACATTTTCTGCATCAACTGCTCTCTCACTCGATACCCTTTACCCGACAATAAATCTGCAGCAGCCTGAACATCTTTTTGATAGTCTTTTCTTGCAATTAAATCAACACATGGTGCACTACATTTTGCGATCTCGTACTGCAAGCATGGACGACTTCTACTCGCAAAAAAATGATCAGAACAATTTCTGATATTGAAAATTCTTACCACCCAATCCTGCATGGTTCTTACCCTTTCATTATGCGGATACGGACCAAATAATCTTGCATTCTTAGGCGCCTGCCCTTTTCTATATCTGGCAAGCCTTATTGCAGGAAATGCATGCTGACTCAGTGTCAAATACGGGTGGGACTTATCATCTTTTAGCAATATATTAAATTGCGGCTGATGCTTTTTAATCATCTCACTTTCTAACATCAAAGCTGATGATTCAGAATGAGTAATCATCACCTGTACATCTTCAACATAAGAGAGCATTTTTCTAGTTCTAGCATGGCTAACTGGACGGGAAAAGTACTGAGTCAATCTACTTTTAAGGTTTTTTGCCTTACCAATATATAAATAGTTAGCATCTTTATCCATCATATAATAGATGCCAGGCTTTTCATCTAGTCCGTCAATTAATTCCTTAAAACGCATTATTCCGATTCAGTCTCTAACTTGTCAAAATCGATCAGTTTGTGCCGAATTGCCATATGTGTTAATTCGACATCACTATTGATACTTAGCTTTTCAAAAATACGGTACCTGTAACTATTGATTGTTTTTGCGCTCAAATGAAATTCATTTGCTATATTTTGCGGTTTAACACCAGATACAATCTTAATACAAACCTGTAGTTCACGCTCTGAAAGCAACTCAAATACATTACCTGTTGATGATTGTTCAACTTGCGATAGTGCAATGATACTAGCAATTTCTGGACTAATGTAATGCTGTCCTTGATGTACAACCTTAATTGCCCTTACCATCTCTGCTTTAGAAGCAGACTTTGTAATGTAACCTTTTGCACCAGCTTGTAATAAACGCACTGGCATCATGTCATTTTTATGTGCTGTTAATACTAAAATCTTTGACTCAGCATTCATTTTAGATAAAGTGCGAATTGCACCATAGCCACCAATACCAGGCATACTAACATCTAGTAATACAACATCAGGATTAAGTGTGCGACATAACTGAATTGCTTCTTCTCCAGAAGACCCTTGGCCCACAACACTAACACCGTCCGTGCCAGCCAAGATTGCTGATATCCCTGCCCGTATGAGCTCTTCGTCGTCAATGATTGCGACTTTTATTAGTTCTAAACTCACTACAACACTCATTTAAAATACTTTCGGAGAGACAGGGATTCGAACCCTGGGAAGGTTGCCCTTCAACGGTTTTCAAGACCGCCGCTTTCGACCACTCAGCCACCTCTCCATGGACCTAATTTATTACAAATTCATCAGATAGTCAAACAAATTCAACTACTCAACAAGTCATATAATCATAAAAAACTTAACTCCGTTTATAATAAAATTATGACACACACCTGTTATAGAATATGTTATGCTAATCAAGCGCACTAAAATGGAGAGTTTAATGTCTGTCATCAGCAACATTCATATTTCAACACAGATGCTACCATATTTAAAACTAACACCCACAAGCAATCAAGGTCATGCATTCCTTGAAACACTTACAAAGCTAAATCCCAAAACGAGACAAACAGCTGTAACAATTGATTTCAGACACATTAAAACACTTGAGTCTCCAGCATGGTTTAGAAGTATCCGCTCTTCTTTAAAACAACAAAATATGACACTCATTGGGGTTTATAATCCTCAGCTAAATCTAGAGATTTGCAAAGCACTTAAAATACCTATTTTATGTGAAATTGAAAGCCATGAACCTACAGTTCAACAAGCCAAAACTGAAGTACTCTATGTTGAAAAGCCGATTCGAAGTGGCCAGCAAATTTATGCAAAGAACCAGTCCATTGTTCTTAGCAAATCTGTTTCCGCTGGAGCAGAAGTTGCTGCTAAAAATAACATTTATATTTATGGAAGCGCTCATGGAAAAATTATTGCCGGCACAAATGGGGATCAAACAGCAAGGATATTCATAGCCAAAGGCTTTCCAGAAATGATTAGTATTGCAGGCATTACACTCATCTCTGACAAAATTGAACCAATCACACAACCAAGTCAATTTTATCTTAGAGATGGACAACTACAGCAAGAGCTCTTATAATTATGATAGCTTGGTAAGGGAGTGATAAATTGAGCAAAAATACAAACACGGAAGTCATTGTCGTCACCTCGGGTAAAGGCGGTGTTGGTAAAACAACAACCAGTGCTGCGATTGGCGCAGGGCTGGCGCTGCGTGGAAAGAAAACCGTTATCATTGATTTTGATGTTGGTCTAAGAAATGTTGACTTAATTATGGGATGCGAAAGAAGGGTTGTCTATGATATTATCAACGTCATCCAGGGAGAGGCAAACTTAAATCAAGCTTTAATCAAAGATAAGCGCTGCTCTGAATTATTCATTTTACCTGCTTCACAAACAAAAGATAAAGATGCGCTCACCCTTGAAGGCGTTGAGAAAGTTTTATCAGAGCTTGCTAAAAGGTTTGATTACATCATTTGTGACTCACCTGCTGGAATAGAAAAAGGCGCACAATATGCAATGTATTTCGCTACTCAAGCCATTATTGTCACCAACCCAGAGATATCATCCATCAGAGATTCTGATCGTGTACTTGGACTGTTAAATAGCAAAACTCATCGCGCCAAAAGCAATGAGAACATCCAGGAACACTTACTGATCACACGCTACGATGCTGAAAGGGTCGCTAAGAAAGAAATGATTGGTCATGAAGATATCAAAGATATTTTAGCAGTTGATATTATTGGCATCATCCCTGAGTCCAATGCAGTACTTAAAGCGTCTAATACCGGGGAACCAGTTATTTTCAACAAAACCAGTGACGCTGGTATAGCATATGCAGGGACAGTCTCTAGGATCTTAGGTGACAAAACGGATCTAAGCATTCCAAAAGCAAAAGCATCATTTTTCAAACGCTGGATTGGCAGCAAAGAGAGAGAGGGAGCATGATTTTTCAACTATTCAAAAAGAGCACAACCAGTGATGCAGAAACAGCATCTAATAGACTCAAAGGTATGGTGAAACCTAAAGTATCACGTATCAAGCATGAAATTGAAGAACTACTATCTAAGTTTTACGATGTGAAAGAAGTGAAGGTTACTGTCCAGCCAAATCATTTGACTGTAAACGCAGATATTTAATCACACCTCTGCTTACACTCCATTCACTGGAGGACGGCGTCTAATCAATCGAGACATTACGCCTTCATAGATATCAACTAAATTATGATATGATTTATTATCATTGCTATAGGATGTAATCTCGCCATTATGATCATAAGATGGCGTACTCATATGATCTCCGTCATACTCATGCGTACCACCCTTGCATACATTAAACCTAAATTCCTTACCTAAAACATGGTCCTGCTTTGCATTAAATACTTTCAGATTGCTTAAAACAGGCAGACCAGACCAATTCCCTGTACTCTTTAATGCAAAACGTAGCACTGATGCCCGCAGCGATTTAAACATCGTCAATGTACAGACGACTAGAGCTGAAGCTGCTAAGATATACAAGGCATTTACCCAAAAACCTAAACTCAATGACAAGACCAACATCACAGTACAAGCGAGCGCAATTGATGGAAGAAAGAAGGTTTTTGAACCATATTCATCTATTCTATTAACCTGCGGAGAACGATCTAGACAAACTTTAATCTCACCAGCTTTATCGTAAAGCCTACGCCATAGCATTGCTGCCACACCACCTAATGAAAAAGCTGTCATGGATATCCTAGAAGGCTCTATACCTTTGGAGCGTAGATACTGTACTATCTTTTGCGCAGAATCTGCATAACGACGGATATAGAAAGGCCTGCAAGCAATTGGCACTAACATTGCAAATACCAATATAGATGGATACAACCCTATTTTATAACACCAGAACTTAAACGAAAGAATAAACAATGCAGCCAACACTTCTAGAACACGTCCAAAAGCACTAGATCTTGGAGCAATGCCTGGCTGCTCTATACAAATATGAAACACACCGTCATCTTCTAGATTCCCTTTGGGCTGATCATGCCCCCATAGTCTAGAGACATAGGTTGAAATTGTATCTCCTGATCCAAGATAATGCACAACATACCGCTTTCCTTGATTACTTCGGTCTAATACTTCTTTACCCAAGAGACGACCTCGATGGATGATGACACTTGGAACACGGTCAATATATTCATAAGCAACCGATGAAAACAGCCTTACCTGCCCCAACAGCAATCCTTTTGGAAATACAAACCTCATCGCAGTATAACAGCCGTACAACAGGAGCTGCAATGCAATTACACCTGAAAAAACATATGTAAAATTAAAGAGCAATGCTGTCAATGACAAACAAATCAATGAGACAATGCGTGAATGATACTTAAAATTTACACTTTTAATGCTTGGTGACTGAATATGAGGAACCCAATATGCCACACAGACAAATGGTCCTATAAAGATATTCATAACAGAGTGGAAATACTGATTTAATATCTCTTTTGAGCCCTGAACCAGACGACTAAGTCTCGAAATAAAATTGGCTGACATCTTATTACCTATTAATCAATATTGGCCATATTCTTAAAGAACTCAGTTTGATCAGGGTCAAGAACAAACACATCCTCTTCACCTATTGAGTCCAGATAGCCCATCATTCTAATATAAAACTCATAGAACCCTGGCGCTCTTGAATATGCATTTACATAAATTTCTGCTGCAGCCTCATTACCTTTTGCAATGCGCTCTGCCGCTTGCTTTTTAGCATCTGCAACAATGACCACAAAGTCCTTATCTGCTTCGGACTTGATTCTTTCTGATTGTGCCAAACCAGTCGCTCTATACTTCTTGGCCTCTCGATCACGGCTTGAACGCATACGCTCATAAACTGAAAGCGTCACTTCCTGCGGATAATCTACTCTCTTAAGCCTAACATCCAAAACCTCTATACCTAAGCTTTTAGTACTATCCGATGCTCTTTCTTGCATGTTCTCAACCATCAACAACCTCTCATCACCAGAGATAATTTCACTCAGCTCCCTAACACCAAACTCTGCACGAAGTGCATCTATGGTTTTGCTTTTCACCATATTATTTGCAACTGAGAAACTTGCACCTGTTGTTTTATAGAATATTGCAGGATCTGTAACTCGCCACTTTACGTAATAGTCGACATTAACTGACTTTTGATCAGCCGTCAAAACCCTAGTAGAAGGCACATCAAATGACTGCAACCTAAAATCAACTTTTATCACCCTTTCTATGACTGGTAATTTAAAATATAGCCCTGGGGAATAAACCATAACATTACCATTGTCCTGCTTTAAGTCACCCAAATAAGACAGCATCGAACGCTCTCTAGGAGTCACAATAAAAATACACTGCATAAACACCAATACAACCACCAACAGTGATAGCATAAAGCTTGAATTCACTCTCATGACAAACCTCCAGATTTTTGCTGTTTAGCAAAGACATCTTGCAATGGCAGCAAACTCATATTGTTTTCACTGCTAATGAAGACTTTTTGTGACCGAGCATACACTTCTCGCATCGTTTCTAGGTATAGTCTATTTCTAAGAACTTTGGGATCCTTCTTATACTGCTTTAGAAGCGCTATAAAACCAGCAATCTGTGCCTTTGCATCTAAAATAATCTGATCATGCTTTGCATCAGCTTCATTCAAAATACGCATTTTTTGACCTTCAGCTTGCGGAACAATCTTATTTTTATATGCTTCAGCTTGCATGATATAGCGGTCGTAATCTTCTCTTGCTTGTATAACATCATCAAACGCAGCTTTCACTTGGGTTGGCGGTCTTGCATCTTGAAGCTTAGTATCTGTTACTTGCACACCTATTTGGTAACGAGACACAATTTCTTGCACCTGCTGTTGAATTTGAGCTCTAGCATCTTCACGCCCTGTTGTCAGTATATCTTCAAGATCTGTACTGCCTACAACTTGTCTTAATGCACTTGCTGTTGCCTGTGCAAGCCCATTAGCAGGGTCAACGGAATTGAATAAAAACGCTTCTGGCTGGTTGATGTGATAAAAAACTGTAACAGCAACATCAGCATAATTTTCATCTCTGGTCAGCATCTCAGCTTGATAATTATATGCACTGATCTTGTGCACATCGACAATCTCTCTTGAATCAACTAAAGGAATCATCCAATTTGGGCCCGGATCAGCAATCCGATACAGTTTTCCAAATCTCAGCACCACACCTTTCTCGGCAGGAGAGACAATGAAAAAGCCTGATGCAATAAATAAAACAGATATCACAATAATCAACATCAATGCTAAACTGCCCTCGGCTCCACCATCCTTACCTTTTTTAGAACCTGATGAGAAAAACTTCTCAAATATTTCGTCCAATCCTGGAGGCTGATCATGCCTTGATCGATCCCAGGGGTCTTTTTCACTCATCTGATAAGATTTTAGCATCCTACTTCCTTGGTCGCTGTTAATCTTAACTTAAACTATTTTTAATGCATATGCAATAAAAAAACGTGGCTAATTGAGCATCAACCACGTTTTAAATAATTGAAAATCAGAAGTTTTCAACTGGATCTTCTTCCATAGACTCTGGCATTCTATGATCAATATTGAGCCCTTGAGAGCCTTCAGCACTATCTGATTCATCATTATAAATAATGTTTCTAGACGGCACAATGGTCGCGATTGCATGCTTAAACACAACCTGCTTCGTATTGTTTTTCAGCAGTACAACATATTTATCAAATGCAGCAACAACACCTTGTAACTTAATTCCATTAGTTAAATAAATTGAAACTGGTACTCTCTGTCTTCTTAAAGCATTTAGAAAAGGATCTTGTAGAGACTGAACTTTTGTGCTCTGTATCGTCATCATGGACTCCTGTTTTGTTATCAAATCTCACTGCAATTGCAATACACTCGATTATAGGCGCACTACTCCATGCTTTCAAGTACCTCTTTGATACCCTTTTCTAAGGCTAATTCCACATTTTTCTTATTAACACACTGATAATAAGAGCTTTCAAACCCATTTATCCATGTCATTTGTTTTTTCACTAATTGTGCAGAAGCAGTAATTATCTTTTCACGCACATCCATTGAGGGCAATCTCTTACAGATCATATCCGCCATTTGTCTATAACCAATACTTCGCATCGCTGGATGTAAGCAAATTTCATCACCGTGTCGTTCTAATAAACTCCTGACCTCCCCCTCAAACCCTTGGGCAATCATTGCATCCACCCTTTTTGCAAGCACATCTCGGTGCTGCTGTCGATCGTGAATACATTGCAGGATAAAACAACCTTCAAATACAGGGCTTGACGCCTGATGCAAAAGATGCAAAGGCTTACCATGTGTTTTAAGCACAGATAAAGCGCGCAGTATACGCTGGCGATCATTCTTTTCAAACTGATCCTCAGCACTTGGATCAAGGCGAATTAATTCTGCATAAAGCTCATCTATTCCATTACTTTTTAACTGCTGCTCAAGCTGCTGGCGAATGTTAGAAGATGCTTCAGGAATATTTGTTAACCCTTGCTTAAGTGCATGGGCATACATCATAGTTCCACCGCACAACAAAGGCACTGAACCTCTGCTTCGGATGTCTTCAATCAATCGATTTGCATCATTGACAAACCGTGCAACAGTATAAGTTTCACTTAAATCAACAACATCAATTAAATGGTGCCTTACTCCTTGCATTTCTTCTACTGTTGGCTTTGCTGAGCCTATATCTAAACCCGAATAAACTGCAACAGAGTCTACTGAAATGACCTCTACTGGATACTTTTTAGCAAGCTCAATTGCAATTTTTGTTTTACCTGAAGCGGTAGGCCCTAACAGCGCAACATACTGAAACATAATATATTTAAATCAATTTATGACTATCATACATTGATCTTAACATTTTGCCAAGACCTTAATATCACATAGCCAACTTGGGTATTTAAGCTGCTTCAGCTCATGCTGAAGGCTTGATACTGATTCATTCTTTGCATAAATAACCAATGATAATTGCGTTAAGTGATAATGAATCATCAAATTATCTGTCTCAAATTCTATACTATTAATTGATTTTTCAAGAAATGACTTGATCTCTTTTCTAGAAGGCAATGCTTTAGACTGCTGCTCATGATCATCATAGAAGTCAACATGGACTGTAACATCCTCTATCTTTTCCATCGACTTTAAGTTTAACTCTACTAAATCACTAACATAGTGCCCCTCAGACACACTAATCACTGGATCTACAACAATATGCACATCTAAAACACCTTGTGAGGCCATTTTTCTAGTTCTTAACAAATGAAACCCCAGCACGCCATCTACAGCGGCGATCTTTGATTCAATCATCTCAATCTCATTTTTTGAAAGCCCTTTATCCAAAAGCTCACCAATGCTTTTCAATATAGATGGAATTGCATAATAAAGAATCATTAAAGCAATCAAGAGTGTTGCTACCTGATCACTGAATGTAATACCCACAATAGATGCCAAACCACTCATTAAAACAACTGCAGATGTTCCTGCATCAGAACGCTGGTGTACTGCCAATGAGTAAAGTATATCAGAAGACAACCTTCTAGCACGACGAACAACAAATTGATAAGTTAGTTCATTGATTAAAATCGCAAGCAGCGCGATCGGCAATACCAACTGATAATTCACAACAACACTTGCAGCATGGTGCAATACTGCATCAATTCCTATCCCAATTGCAATCAAGACTAGGACTGAAGAAATAATGATATTACCAAGCGTCTCATAACGCTTATAGCCATATGAATGCTTGCTATCACTTGGTCGATTAGAGATTTGGATTGAGAACATCACAAACAAGTCGGCTGTTAAATCAGACAAAGAGTGAATCCCATCTGCTAGAAGCGCTTTTGAACCACCTAGAATACCTGCAGATATTTTTAGCACTGCTAGCACAAAATTAACCAACATACATAATCTTGCACAAATGATTTGGGTACGATAATGATTATTCTTTCTCACGCAACACCTCTAATACATGATTCATATGCTCACCAACTTTGACTTTACGCCATTCATTCAAAACATTTCCATCATTATCTAATAAGAAAGTAGAGCGCTCAATGCCCTCATATGTTCTTCCATACATCGACTTCATCTTCAGCACATCAAATAAACGGCACAGTTCACTATCAGTATCAGCAATCAAGTCAAACGGTAAATTTTCTTTCTCAATAAACTTAGCATGACGTTTTGCAGAATCTCTACTAACCCCAATAACCTCTGTATGCATTTCCTGTAGCTGCTGATAATGATCTTTTAAATCATTTGCCTGCTGAGTACAACCACTGGTCATATCTTTTGGATAAAAATATAACAACAGAAACCTCTTGCCTTCTAAATTAATTTTTTTTGCAGCGCCATCACTAAAAACATATGTTTGCGTTAAATCCAGCATTTTTTTGTCTCATTGAACCTAATCTATGATAAAAAATTAATTCAATCTCTGCAAATATTTAATTTAACAATTGATTTATGTATAAAAAAATATACAACTTAGATTATAATAATAAATAGAAATATATGCTAAGTC
>JBDQEV010000013.1:0-29268 GCA_040266255.1 Gammaproteobacteria bacterium | reverse complement strand
GCTCAAGATGGTCAACAAACTTGAATCTAGTGTGATTCATCCAAACTCAACATTGATCATTCCACACAAGTAAAAATTTGATCAACTTCTGATAAGGTATAAGCAACTAAAAATGCTTATACCTACGAAGAAATGACTTAATGGTGCTCTTTCCAGTCAGTAATTTGTCGCTCTAACTTATCATATACAGCATCAATTGATGCATATATATCATCCGTAATTGCATCTGCTGTTAATGTTGTCTTTTTCGGCATATGCACCACTACTTTAACAATGTGCTGTAACTTATTCACCTCTAGAACAACTCGAACATCCTGAATCCTGGGAGAGAACTTACCCAGTTTAGTCATTTTTTTCTCACAGTAACTGGCAATGGCCTCACTTCGACCCAATTGATGAAAGCTGATTTCAATATCCATATTATTTCCTATTTAAGTTAGACAAAAAGAATTGATACAATTGCGGCGGTAACAGCATACAATACCCCACCCCATAAACCATCACTCAGTGTTAGAGCGATTGTCCATGCATCAAATACAATAAAGTTTGTTAGCGCAAATACGCCATAGACGACTGCACCAAAAATAAAACCATCACGTACTGGTGAGATTGAGGGCAACACAAACCAATACAAACCCAATAACAACAACCCATAACAAAGCCCTGTTGCAACCGCCATCTCAAGCCCTGATCGATTTGCCATTAGTGACAGCAGCGTGCTTTTATACAATGGCAATGCAAAAAAGTTGATCCACATTGCATCTAATAGTAAAAAAATACAACCTGCTACAATATACTTCATCATAACTAACCTCCTGTTATACAAGGATCAATACTTAACGCAATGATCTGATTCGGATTAATCCATGGATGCGACTGATAGTAATGTGCTTTAATCTCAGCTATATCCACAGTACCCTTAACTTGATTATATAACCTTATCATATACGGGTAAAGTTTAGAGTACTCCCTAATCAAACGTAAATTACATTTAAAATGCCCCACATAGACTGCATCAAACCTAATCAGCGTCGTAAACAAACGTATATCAGTATCACAGAGTTGATCACCAAATAAATACTGACCATGCAAGCTAGCATCCAATGCATCTAAGGCTTGAAACAACTGTTTACACTCTTTTTCATATACAGCTTGTGTCGATGCAAAACCAGTTCTATAAACAGCATTATTAATATTTTCATATATCCATTGATTCTTTGCCTCACGTTGCGCACGAATATGTTCAGGCATTAAATCCAAACGGGGGTGCTTCGCATGAGCATTCCAATCATCATTGAGCATCTCAATGATATCTGCTGACTCATTATTAACAACTTTTAATGCTTTTGTATCCCATAGAGTGGGCACTGTGACCTTTCCAGTATATTTTGTATCGGTGTGGGTATACAGTTCATGCAGATATTTTGCACCAATTGATTTAAGTTGATGCTTCAATTCCCAGCCATTATCAGCCATATATGGCTTTACCTCGTGGACCTGTATTACATGCTCAAGACCTTTTAACCTCATAAAAATAAGTGCCCTATGAGCCCATGGACAAGCTTTAGACACAAAAAGGCAATATCGTTTTGGCTCATCTTTAATCGCTGATAGCTCCGGCCATTGCCTAAATGAAGAGGATGGTCTTTTAAAAGCACCCTTCTGATTCAGTGGGTTTGTCTTCTGCCATACTCCATTGACCAACATCCCCATATCTATTCTCCTATGATATCACCATTTGAATATCTGCAAGCTGACGATATAAATCCGATTCTTTCAAGAGTTGCGGATGCGTTCCTTGCGCCAATACTTCACCATGATCCATAACTACTATATGCTGTGCATCCTTTACTGTAGCAAGCCTATGTGCGATCACGATAACCGTTTTACCAGAAAAAGAGTTTTTCATCGCCCGATTAATTGCCTCTTCTGTAATTGCATCCAAGGCATTGGTTGCTTCATCTAATAAGACAATTTCTGAATCTCGTAAAATTGCGCGTGCTAATGCCAACCTTTGTCGCTGCCCTTCTGAGAGCATTACGCCTCTCTCACCCACAACTGAGTCTAACCCATCAGGCAATGAATCGATAAACTCATCTATACTTGCAAGCTTTGCAACCTCCATCACCTCTTCATCTGATGCGGATATTCCCATTTTGATATTATCCTTAATCGTTGTTGGAAAAATACCAACCTGATGAGAGACAACGGCAATACTTGAACGCAATTTAGACAAATCAAGAGAGGTCAAACTGATACCTCCTATCTTAATGTCACCCTCAAACCCAGTATAATTCCCCATCAGTAACTTCAGGAGCGTGCTTTTTCCTGAGCCTGATATACCAACCAATGCAGTGACCTCACCTTCTTTAGCAATAAAGCCAACACCACTTAGCACTTGAATATGTGTACGCATCGGGTATGAAAAACTAACCTGGTCAAATTCAATTTGATAGCTCTTAGTACGTTGATTGCCAGGGCACTCTGGTAAAGGTCTTGCCAATAGATCAATACTTCTACTTAATGCACCAGAAGCACGCATCAGATCTCCCCAAACCTCTGCTAGAGCAGCCACTGCTACCGCAATATAAATTGCATAACCAAAGAACTGTCCAATATCTCCTGGTGATAAATTGGATACACCTGAGAATACCTCAAGAGTCCCTAACCATAGCACTGCAACCATACCAGACATAATGACAACTGCCATCACCATAGTCAGCTGTGCTCTTGCCCAAATACGACGTTTTGAAATAGAGAAGCCAGAATCTAATACATTTGAAAAATGATCATATGCTTTGCCCTCAAATTGATATGCCCGTACTGTATCCATCATCGACAAGATACTATTTGCGTAAGCATTCGCATCTGCCACATAGCTTTGACTTTCTTTAGAGAGCAAACGGTATTTTCTGGCCAAATAAATCAATGGGAATACAACCAGTGGCGTGATCACTAACAGCATTAGCGTAAGATAAAGGCTTGTGAATAAAATGAAGAATATCGAGCCAATTAATAATACTGCATTCCTAATTGCCATTGAAAAGCTTGTACCTACAACTTGCTCTACTAGTGTTGTATCAGTAGTTAACCTACTGGTTAACTCACCAATCAAGTTATCATCATAAAAGGATGCAGGAAGCTTGATGAGATGAGAGAATAACTTTTCTCTCAACTTCAATACAACTTTTTCACCCAGCCACGACACCAAGTAAAAACGATAAGCTGAAAAAAAACCAAGTCCTATTGCAGCACCTAGCAATGCTAAAAACCCATACTGAAGCGACAACAAATCCCCCATCAACGCAGCACTGACAATATGATTCATAATCACTGGTAGTAATAGTGTAAAACCAGATGCACATAAAAGCGCTAGAAAAGCCTGAGCCAATTTCAGCCTAAAAGGCTCCAGTAATGGCCAAAGCAAGCGATATGAAGCGAACTTACTTTTCATCTTTACCCTTCACAAACACCAGCTTAAAGACCTCATCAATCTTAGACACACAATGAATCTTTATCTTACCATCAACATCCTTTTCAAAATCTTTCAAGTCCTTCTGGTTTTCTTTTGGAATAATCACCTCAGTTGCACCAGCACGAATAGCCGCTAAAATCTTTTCTTTTAGCCCTCCAATTGCAAGCACATTCCCTCTAAGTGTTAACTCTCCTGTCATTGCAATATCATGCCTCACTTTTTGATTAGTTAAAACGGATAGCAAAGCTGTCGCCATTCCTATACCAGCACTAGGGCCATCTTTAGGTGTAGCGCCTTCTGGTACATGCACATGCAAATCATGCTTATCAATAAGAGTTTTCTTAATTTTATACTTTTTAGCAAATGAGCGAATTAGAGAGTGAGCAGTTTCAATTGACTCTTCCATCACTTCACCCAAAGAACCGGTATAAATTAACTCTCCTTTACCTGCAATGAGTAGAGACTCGATATGTAGCAACTCACCACCAACTGCAGTCCATGCAAGACCATTCACAACGCCAACTTTTGGTGTCTTACCAATAACTAGATGATCATGATGTGGTGCACTTAAGTACTTTTGTAGATGTGACTTCTTAATTACTTTTTGCTTGGATACCTTCTTACCATGCCGCTCTCTAACAACTTTGCGACATATTTTTGATAACTTACGCTCTAAACTTCTAACTCCAGCTTCAGCAGTATATGCTTTAATCATCTGATGCACCGCTTCATCATCAAAAGCAAGCTCTGAAGATGTTAAGCCATTCTGCTCTAAGCACTTATTGATTAAATGATCCTTACTGATCCTGAACTTTTCTTCTTGAGTATAACCAGATAACTCAATGACCTCCATTCGATCAAGTAATGCTGGTGGAATATCCAATGTATTGGCTGTAGTAATAAATAAGGCTCTAGACAAGTCAGTCTCAAACTCAATGTAATGATCTACAAACTTATCATTTTGTTCAGGGTCTAGCACTTCTAATAATGCAGACGCAGGATCTCCTCTAAAGTCCATTCCCATTTTATCAATCTCATCTAGCATAATCAGTGGATTCATACTATCTGAACGCCCTAAAGCACGTATGATCTGTCCAGGCATAGCACCTACAAATGTCTTCCTATGCCCCCTTATTTCAGAATCTTCTCTTACTCCACCTAAGGCGACTCTTACAAATGATCGCCCCATTGCTTTTGCAATAGATTGTCCTAGCGAAGTCTTACCAACACCTGGAGGCCCTACAAAACAGATGATTGGTGCTTTAACCTGCGATACTCGCAAAGAAACTGCCAATGACTCAATGACTCTTTCTTTAACCTTCTCAAGCCCAAAGTGCTCTTTATCCAATATAGATAGCGCTTGGTCTAAATCTGTATTGATCTCATTTTCCTTTCCCCATTTCACACTAAATACTGTATCCAAATAATTACGTATCACAGCAGATTCTGCAGACAATGGTGACATAATTTTCAGCTTTGAAATTTCATTTAACAACTTATTACGAATCTCTGGCTTTAAACCTGACACATTTGCTTTCTTCTCAAGCTCTGAAATTTCATGGCCAGCACCATGCTCATCAAGTTCTTCTAACTCACTTTGCATTACTTCAAGTTTTTTACGCATAAAGTAAGCTCTTTGTTCTTTTGAGATTTCATCCCTAACTTTATCAATTACCTCTTTTTCCTTATGGAACCACTCTTTTTCTCTTTCCATCAAACTCAAAATCATATGGATTCTTTGCTCAAGATCACAAGATTCCAATAAGCCCTGCTTAGATTTAACACTCACTGGCAAATGCGAAGAAATTAAATCGGTGTACTCATCCACACTAGCAATATTGGCTAAATTAGCAACCAAATCTAAAGATAAGTGATCAGTTGACTGAGCAAACTCTGCAAACTTATCTTGTAAAACTTTAGACAACGCTTTTATATTGCTTGCTTCTTTATTCACACTGCTAACACGATGACCATTGGCCATAAAGATACCGGCTTTAGTATCATGGCTTAATCTTGAAACTTGCACTCTATGTAAACCCTCAGCAAGAACTTTCATTGTTCCATCTGGCAATTTCACTGCTTGCAAAATACGCATTGCAGTACCAAAACGGTATAGGTCTTTTGTTGATATTTTTTCTTTATCTGCATCTTTTTGTACAACACAAAGAAGATCAACATCATCTTGAGACATCGCATGCTCAATGGCCTTTAATGATTGCTTTCGGCCTACGAAAAGCGGCACAACTGAGCCTGGGAAAACAACAATATCCCTAACTGCTAAAACTGTATATAGCTGATTCTTGATTTCATTTGTCATTCACTTGCTCCTGACTTTTTCTTTTGATATACGATGATTGGTGCTTGTTTACCATCAATCACATCCTTATCTATAATGACCTTTTCAACTCCTTTGAGTGATGGCAACTCATACATTGTATCCAATAATAATTTTTCAGTCACACTGCGTAAACCACGTGCTCCTGTTTTGGAACGTGTTGCATTTTCTGCTAAACGTTTAATTGCAGACTCTTGGAACTCTACATCGACCCCATCTAAAGAGAATAGATGCTGGTACTGCTTAACAATTGAGTTTTTAGGCTCAGTCAAAATAGCTTCTAAATCTGACTGAGTCAGATTTGATAATACTGCATGCACTGGCAGTCGGCCAATTAGC
Organism: Gammaproteobacteria bacterium; assembly: GCA_040266255.1. GTDB lineage: Bacteria > Pseudomonadota > Gammaproteobacteria > Comchoanobacterales > Comchoanobacteraceae > Comchoanobacter. The sequence continues at coordinate 23,119 of JBDQEV010000013.1, read as the reverse complement.
TCTGCAATTAAACCGAAATTTGTCAAATCTTGAGTTTCCACTTTCATAAGCAAGCTATCTGAGCTAACTTTTGATTTAATTGATGAACCAAAACCAATACCTGATTTTTGTGTTCGTTCTAAGACGATATCTTCCAATCCTACAAATGCACCCGCACAAATGAATAATATATTTGAGGTATCCACTTGAATATATTCTTGCTGCGGATGCTTTCGCCCACCTTGTGGCGGAACAGAAACAACACTCCCCTCGATCAGCTTTAGTAAAGCTTGCTGCACACCTTCACCAGATACATCTCTTGTGATTGAAGCACTTGAGCCACGCCTTGCAATTTTATCAATCTCATCGATATAAACAATACCCTTCTGAGCTTTTTCAACATCAAAGTCACAATTTTGTAGTAGCTTTTGAATAATTGTTTCTACATCCTCACCAACATATCCAGCCTCAGTCAATGAGGTTGCATCTACAAGCGCAAAAGGCACATGCAGCTTTTCCGCTAGCGTTTGAGCCAAAAGCGTCTTACCACTACCCGTAGGACCAAGCAATAGAATATTACTTTTCGCTACTTTTACCTGAGCACTTTTTTGAGCATGAATCCTTTTATAGTGATTATATACTGCAACTGATAGCACTTTCTTTGCGCCACTTTGACCAATGATAAAATCATCTAAATAAGACTTTGTTTCTTTTGGGCTGGATAATGTGAAGTCACCACCATCTTCAGGATGATCTTTGACATGTTGCTGCAAGATTTCATTGCATAAACCAATGCATTCATCACAAATGTATACATTTGGCCCTGCCACTAACTTTTTGACTTCATCTTGTGATTTTCCACAGAATGAACACTGATGCAATGCACTTTCAGACATAATTTCGCCCCTAAATAATTCTCACAAGCCTAGATAGGCTCTCTTCACTCAATAATAGGGATTAATTCAAAAAGCTCTAGGATCTTTCTGCAACGATTTCATCTATAAGTCCATACTTTTTGGACTCTTCAGCTGTCATAAAGTTATCACGGTCTGTATCAGTCTGAATGGTTTTCAGAGGCTTTCCAGTATGCTTTGATAAAATATTACTAACAACCTCGTTCACACGGTATGCTTCCTTTGCATGAATTTGAATATCTGAGTTTTGACCTTGGAATCCACCTAAAACCTGATGAATCATCACAGTAGCATTTGGCAAAGCTCGACGCTTTCCTTTCGCACCTGCAGCCAATAGGAGCGACGCTGCACTCGCAGCCATCCCTATACACAGAGTAGACACATCAGGCTTAATAAACTGCATCGTATCATAAATCGCAAGCCCAGCACTAACAACACCGCCTGGAGAATTAATGTACAAAGAAATATCCTTCTCAGGGTTTTCAGATTCTAGGAATAATAATTGTGCAACAATCAAGTTTGCCATATGCGGCTCAATTGGACCACATATAAAAATAATTCTTTCCTTCAGGAGTCTAGAGTATATATCATATGCTCTTTCCCCTCTTGCTGAAGACTCAATCACCATAGGTACTAAATTGTTTTGCATCCCTATACTCATTATGCGTTCTCCCTTAACTCCGCTTCTATATCCTTAATAGACATTGTTTTAGCTTTTAGATCAACCTGCTTCAACAACTCAGACAAAGTTTTTTGCTCTAATAATGTAGACTGCGCCTGCTGAATTCTATTTTTATCTTGCACATACCACTGGAAGAATTGATCTGGACTGACTTGAGGCGGGGCCATCATCTCGATATGTGTCTTAACCTCCTGAGGGTTCGCACTCACCTTTGTGCTTTTTAAGTAATGCCTAACGATCATTACTTTTTCCATATTAGCGATAGCTGATGCCTTAGCAGTCTTTTCAGTTAGCTTCGGGTCTTTTTCCATCATTGCCTTCACCTCTTCGTCAATTACTGACTGCGGTTGCACAACTTTAATTTTCTTTTGAAGCTCATTTAACAGACGACGACGATTAACTGCATCAACCAAATATTCTACATCTGCCTCTAACCTTGATTTCAGCTCTTTTTCAAACTCTGCTTTGGTTTTTGCATCAACGCCTGCTTTCTTATAAAACTCTTTATTCATCGAAGGTAGTGTTTTCTCTTCTACCGCATTAACAGTGACTTCAAACTGTGCTGTTTTACCTGCAACTTCTGCACCATGATAGTCCTTAGGGAACTTGACATCAAATGCACAAACATCACCTTTCTTTGCTTTCCCTAAAGCTTTTTCAAACTCTGGCATGAACTGACTTTCGCCAATCACCATATACTGGTCTTTAGCGCTTCCACCTTCAAATAATTCATTATCAATCTTGCCTGCATAGTCAATTTTCAATCTTAGACCCTTCTTTGCAGCAGCATCAATACCTTTCCAATCAGCAAAGTGCTCTTGAAGCCTTTTCACTTCATCAGAAATATCCTGTGCAGTTACTTTAGTTGTTACACCATCAACCTTGACCTTTGCCAAATCAACTTCCTGGATTGGTGGGAATATTTCATATTCAACCTGCATAGCAATCGCTGTTTCAACACCATCACCTTTAGACTCTTTTACTAATGGAGACGAAGCCAATTCATGCTGATTCTCAGTCACAACTGCTTTAATTTCTTGCTCGAGAAGCTTTTCTATTGCCTGCACTCTTATTCTAGCGCCATCTCTTTTTTCGATATGGGCTTTAGCTTTACCTTTTCTGAAACCACTTACTTTGGTTTGAACAGCAACTTGACTTAACTCTGCTTGATAAACTTTATTGATATCCACCACTGAAAACTCAAACTGTATCTCAACATTAGCATCTTTGACATTCACTTTAGCTTGTGAGGAAGAAAGGATCATATTTTTTTTCTGGATCTTAGACATAGACAGTACATCCTACTGATTGAATTTGATTGCGAAAGGAGAGACTCGAACTCTCACGGGTTAACCCCACAGGAACCTAAACCCTGCGCGTCTACCAATTCCGCCACTCTCGCGCTTAGCTTCGATAAGACTAGTACACCCTTGCCCCCAGGTCAACCATTTTCTGCACTAAATATTTGACAAACCTTCTTTTGCTTTGTCCTTATGACCCACTTCTACCCATAATGCTAAGTCTATCTGCGCCTAAACTCCTTCTATTCCACTCACTCTTAAGAATAAGCGCACAACTATTATCTTTGTCTTGCATGCTATACCAAGCCTGACTTAAACCGCTTGGGGTTGTCTTTATAGACAGTAGCTTCACAGCGTCTGTATGCCGAGCTTCACATGCTTGATACAATAAAAGATTAATCCTCTTTGGACCAAAACATTCAAGCACTCGATAAAACGTATCATTGTCACCCATTTTAATTATATTCCTTAACATTTCTAACATGTTCACTCAACATCAAATACAGCTATTATAATTGACCGATTTGTTATTTTAAACTAAAATGTTTTCAATCTTAAATTAGGATAAGTTATGACAGCAACAGTTACTTTAGCACTTGTACTCAATCTTGGTACTGTAAAGATTGCCCTCAACCCTGATTTAGCACCGAAACACGTAAAGCAAATTACAACTCTAGTCCATGATAAAGCATATGACGGCATTACATTTCATCGTGTCATTGATGGCTTTGTTGCTCAAGTCGGTGACGTGAAACATGGCCACTATGAATCACTAGACCCCCTGCGAGTAGGCTCTGGTGCATCTGACTTGCCAAATATTCCAGCTGAATTTACTGACACTCCTCATCTTAGAGGAACAGTTTCCATGGCACGCTCTAATCATCCAGACTCTGCAAATAGTCAATTCTTCATCTGTTTAGCTGATGCAAGATTTTTAGACAATCAGTATACCGTCTTTGGCCATGTTACTGAAGGCATGGACATCATTGATCAAATCAAAAAAGGGACTGACTCTTCTGGCAGCGTTGGTCAACCTGATTATATTATCAATGCTTACATCGAATCTTAAAGACTGTCTCTACTGATTTTGATCATACTCTAAATCATTAACATTATAGTCAAACTGGCGAAACAATAGCGCAGCCTAATTTTATTGGTTACTTTAATTCTATCCAGTGCTGTAGTCTTTACATTTCCTGCATCGTCATGCACAATGATTACAGTTAGAACATGTAAGATAGCCTACTTAAACTGACTCAAGCAGCTAATAGAATAAAAAATGATAATAGATATAGATTTTTATCAAAATACTGAATGCTTAAATAAAGCCATTCATATATTGAATGGGTGAACGATGGGGCTCGAACCCACGACAACCGGAACCACAATCCGGGGCTCTACCAACTGAGCTACGCTCACCATAAGTGTTGTAAAAATATACTATTATACATCACTATTCAAGTAATATTGAATAAACTATTTCTGATATTATACTTACAGCAGCGATAACAGTAACAAGAATAAACAAAGAGCAAGAAAGAATGACCCCACTTATCCGACAAGCGGTACAAATAATGTGCTTAGACCACATTCCTTCAGACGGGGCTAATTCTGATGAGTTCAAACAATACATGCTTGAACTGCTTGCTGCTAAAGCCCCCTCTACTCCCCATCTCCAAAGAGTAACAGCAGGATTAGACAATTATACGGCCTGCGTTGACCAAGGAGCATATATTAACAGCACAATACTTCATATTGAAAAATGGGGAAATGATGCAGCTGGTAGTGGACATGCAGTTGTGCTGCGCATTGATCGAGATCGTAGCTCCAATCAATTCCTAATTTCTTTATTTAACCGTGGTGAAGGTATTGATAAATTTTACACTAATCTTAGTGAATCCTTCGCTCTTAAGCCAATGTGTGTCCCATATGTATCATATAAAATTGAATCTGATTCAGCCAGAGTTCGTGACTTTTTAACAAGCGTTTCTAATACTAGTGACGCTTCAGACTTTTTTACTAAATTTTTCGAGTCTCTATTCAGAAACAGTGATATTAAACCTCAAAATATAGAGATTGATGATGTTCCATGGTCTTGGATGATGCAGCAATCGCAACAAAGATCTGGCAGCTGTGTCGGTAAAGCTTTTACTGCATTATTTGCAAGCATGTGTCAAACTAAAGAAGAATATAAAAGACTCAAACACTCCATTCGAGAAGTTATATTACACGAAGCCATTGAAGAATATAATAAAGCGCCTAATTTAGCTGATGGCGTTTTAATATCTGCTGCTATTTCCAAATTTACTCGGTCTATTGCCAAACAAGGTTTAGATGAGCATTCAATCCCTAAATTCACTCATCAGCACCAATTAACACCTCCACATATTACATCTGAAGATCTTGGTGGAGAGAAATGCAATTATTTCAACCCAGTAGCAAAAGTCACATGTGATCCTGAATATCATCATCTACTAGAGCCCAATTCTAAAATTGATATTAATTTTTCAGAACTACCTGCGCTACTTAAACTTCGCACTATCAGACAATCACTATCTTCCCCAATGGGCTTTTACGCTATATATCAAATAACAGAAACTCATGAAAGGCCTGAAAATTCACATACATACGCAATCATTGTGTATAAAAATTTAGCATGCATTTACCAAATTGAACAATTCTTGCAATCACCAGATAATAGTCCTTTTCTGAAAAAGTTCTTTTTAGAAAGATATTTTAATGTTGTCAGTGACCCATGCTTTATAGAACCCTTAGATAAAGCAAGGCAAGAAATTTATGACATCAATAGCAATCAATTTTTTTCAGGATTACATGATCTCTATATCATTGAAGAATTCATTCAATCTAAACAGTCTGATTTTTTCAATTTTTTTCAACACGAACTATCTCATTTAGAAGAAAAAGATACACCAAAGGAGATAGTAACCCAAATTAAAGAAGAATATGAGGAACTTACTGAAAAAGTGGGCCCTGCACATCAAGGCCCATACAGTCAGATCAGCAAATACCCATTAACTCTACCCCTAATGAACGCTAATCTGCTAGAACGAACAACAACAACAGCTAACAAGGACTTATTTCATTCATTGTACTTTACCCTCAAATCAATTAAGAGTCTAACCATCTCTCAAATCGAGTTACATGATGAGTTACCCCCTTTGAATGCTATCATACCTACTTATGCAAAACTGCCCATAGCTTTTGGCGCACCCCTGACAACGTCTGCCCTAAAGACCAACTGGAAACAGCTTGCATGCTCATTAAACGCAGAATCCCCTAAGCAGAAATATGAGAAACAACTTTTAGAGCTTAGCTGTCTTAAATCACCGAAATATGCCCTAGAAGCAATTTTATCATTTGCGATTCTACACTCTTCTCATATATCACCTAGCTCCAGTCTTTCAAGTGATATCAATGCTGAAAATCCTCTACATACTCTACAGTACTTACATGCTATTTTTAGTAGTAGTGGCGCTCTTAGCTCTGACCTACCTAGCTTAGAGAGCGCTCTAGTCAGACTCTTAAGGGCTGCTAATGAGCAATTGGTATCACACAATTTACATGCATTCACTATTTGTATGAGCTTTGCTAGTAGCATCTTACATAGTTTAATAACCAGCAGAGATATCAATGAATATCACCTTACACATGAATGTGCTATAGCAGCCCAGGCTATCTTAAACAACCTCAAAGCTACTGAGCATGACATCAGTCTTTTCCAAGAACTAACCGACTCATCCTCACCTGACTATTTTACACAAGTCTTAGAACGATTCTTCTTCTGCGGAATAGCTTTGCCGCCTAATCAGTGTACAGGTGAGTTTCTTGCCTTCTATGCATATCTAAAACCACGTATCAATGAATACGATCAACCCCTATTCAATCAAGACTACTTTAGCGTTCTTCTTCTGGCATATAATCTAAATCCCCACAGTGACTTAATATCAATAGAGACTTATCAACTTCTAGGTGGAGACCGCAATCACTCCCCTAAAATTATTACATCAAGTGGCGGCACTATTTTCTACTCTGAAAATCTTTCTCTCCCTCTAATTGATCCCAAAACCGACATAGATAGTCTTGTACAGTATATTTTTGATACTTTAGGCGTAAAATTAAGTTCAAGTGATATAGAGATAGACTTTCCACTTAACAAGTTTAACTACCAAAACCGTGAATTTGGAATCGATCTCAATAAAAACATTTATTTATTGCAAGAAGAGCGAGAACATATATTACGTGCAGGGAGATATGATTTTGGAATTTTTGAATTCGAAGACTACGGGCATGTTCCTATTCATACTGATATAATAGAAACACTCCCTGACCTATCTAAAGTCTGTATGAGAGATCAATCTCATATCTCAACACTGGATAAGCTGGGTACTCAAGTTGCTATAACGCTAGATGACCTCACCCATATTTACATGTTTCCTGATCAAGCATACTTGACTCTAATGCACCATCTACCTTCTGAAAAAATCTACTATCCACATGGCCATTTATACTTACAAAAATTAGGGGAGCAAAAAGTCATTTTCCAGGAACTTGAGAACATCAATGCCAACTATTTATGCTTATTTGATGAGAAAGATAATCTTCAATCCGTATTACTATTCTTAGAAGGAGAAGAGGGAACCATAGAAGACTATTTTGGCCAAACCCAAACAATAACAATTTCTGACCCCATCAACATCGTTATACCTGTAGAGGAAGGTCGCCTGTCAATACAAAGTAATGACATGTTCATTGATGTTTTACAGATACTCATTAATCTTGAGCCTAAAGCACTAGCTGCAAAGCTGATGTCCAGCTTAATCCCTCAGCTCAACATATCCTCAACCAGTTTAGAAGAAGAGCTCAATACCATATTTGAGCATTTTGAAAAAATGGATCATCCTGAGTGGGTCTACTTTGCAATCAGTCTACTTAGAATTATTCCAACATCATTATTATCACAAAATCATACGGAGATCATAACACAAGCAAAATACCGTTATAGAAAAATATTCAGCAACTTTCCCATTTCTAAGCGTCATCCTGAAAGAATTAAATTCTTCAAAAATAATGTATACAGCAGAAAAGATCGCCCAGATTTAATACCCACAACATTCAATGCTTTGCGACGTGTCTTCCGAGAAGATATAAGCGCAAAAGATTTGATCGCAGAAATAACTCGTAATCAATGCCTTAATAAACACTCAATAACCAAGTTGCATTTTCAACTTCATGAAAAACAACTAAATTTACAATGGCAAGACCCTCCGTTAGCGCCGCTAAATCATCGAGACTTCACAGCCATACCTCAACCGCCTGAGGTCCCAAGGATTCTATGCCACGCTCAAACCGTACGGCATCAATTTGATCTACCTAAAAAGCTCACAGAGAAATGCTCATTCTCACTCTCAAAAGCACTTGAGGCCAACACATTGGAAACAACGAACAAAACCCGGTACTTTGAGGCCATTAATCACAGCTCTACTGAACACTTGTCAGCATATAAAACAACAATTACAGAACATGAAACTTATTGCACAACGACTGAAGCACAGATTACTGCATTTTGGGAGATGATTCCATTGACTACTCGACTAGGTTATACAGACATTGAGGAAAATGTAATTTCTGGTGTATCTATCACTGAGAGTTTACTATTACTAGCATCAAAGAGTACAGACCAAATCAGTGCATCTTTGAACTTGAATGAGGAAGAAGTAGGTTACTTCAAAAAACTAATGCTGCATTACCTCTGGGCAAAGACACAGTTAAACTATTTAAATAACTCTATGTCTCTTTTAACAGAATACTTAACAGATAAAGACAATTTTGAAACTAAAGAAAAACTTTACAATCTCGTAAAAGAAAACAGAAGCTTCACTTGCCGACAGGAATTCTACCAACTCTTAATGCTAGAGAATATCACTGGATTTAGATGCCGACAATCCCAAATCCAGCTCTACAATCACATCGTGAATGGAGGAAATCAATGCATCATTGAGCAAAGACCTGGCTCTGGTAAGACGACTATGCTGCCACCAATAGCTGCAGGCATCGTTGCACACAGCGATAAAGCAGTTATAATAGAAATTCCGAGTAGCTTATACGCAGTACAATCTAGAGAAGTCAGCCAGTTATTTGCCAAATATGGCTTAACGCCATACCATTTAATTCTACCTACTAATTTGGAAGATCAAATAGCAGATTTATTTCTGGAACTTAAAGACTGTGCTATCAACAAACGTCCAATTCTAACAACCACTGGTACTGTCCAACTATTACAAAATCTTTTGCTAGGTGGGCGTCACTCACATAACGTCGATAAATATGGACAAAACGTTTTAGACTTTTTAAATCAGACAACCTATATAATTGATGAAGTTGACCAAGTACTATCACCTATTCGCTCATTTATAACCCCCTATTCTCTACCAGAATCAATTGATAAAGAATCCATAGAAATTATTCACCGTACTTTATTTGCCGTACATCAAACTAAACCCGAATTATTCTGCCAACAGTCAATAACCAGCTTTAATGGAACTATAGAGGATGACTCTAAAGCTGAACTAACAACAGAAGATATTAACAAAATCATTGCGGCAGCACTAACTTGTGTTCCACTAGATAAACATCAAGCATCAAGAGCATTTATTAAGAATTATATTCAGGCTATTACATTACCTCAATCAGACTATGCCAAGTCAGAATACGAAGTTGAAGCAATTCCTGCTATCTCTGGCAGCCCTTTACATGGATCAACATTTAGTAACCCAATTACAAAAACAATCCAAACATGGAAGCTACACCTATCTAGTCATTTCTTAGGTCCTGAATTGCTTAATACACTAATGATATTACTTAAGCAAACCGCCAGAGACAATGCAGCTGGAACTAGTGATGTAGCTATAGACCCTGTATTTAAATATTTAGACCCCAAGAACTTAAACCCATACAATGAAGAAGCAGCAAAACTCATCAGATCTTGCAATGAAATTATTTGCAGTATTAAATCCACATCTGGTCCCCTCTTCAATAAACTCAATACTCAGTTACTTGAACTGACAAAAATGCCCTGTGCTCAACAAATCAAGCTAGTCTTATTTGAACCATATATGCTTTACACTATTTTACCGACACTTAGCTATACAAAAAGTAGAGTTGTTATCAGTGCTGCAGATCACCCTAGAGGAGGTACATCTCCAATGTATGGCATGTCTGGAACAATACATAACATAGACGCTCTTAGACACAGTGAACATGACCTTCCATTAGAACAATCTACCTATGATGCTTTATCATCAGATGGTGAAGTATACAGAAGACTGTTACACCTAGAAAGCCAAGGGGAGTTAAATTATGTTCAAATGACTCACTACAACCAGGGGCCATCGCGTTTGGGCATAGAAGTTAATGCAATCATTGATGCTGCTCACACAATCAAAGTTACTGACACTCATGAGTATGCAGCTAGACTATTAGAGACTAACACTTGCGGCAAAAAGTGTGTGATATACTTCCATGAGAATATTTTTTATGGACGAAAAAATGGTGAGATGCCACAAGAAATTCAAACAACTCGAAAGAAAGATATTGAAAAATGTATGGGGGTGAATATCAATGACTGTCTAATGGTTTACCCCAAGGCACAAACAACTGGCTGCGATGTACAACTTCCAATACAGGCGCATGGCATTGTAACGTTGTGTCAGCAAAACTCGCTTAGAGACTTTTTCCAAGCGGTCATGCGCCTAAGACAACTTGGTAAAGGACAAACACTCAGTATTGTACTATCAGACAGATTATCCCAACAAATTAGATCTACACATTCGGAAATCAGTATTAAAGCTATTGTTGAACATTTAGCTCAAAAAGACCAACTACACTATGAACAACATGACTTTATTCAATCTGCAGCCCAAGCTATCCGTAACTGTTATATAAAAAGCATTACCCAGAACATGGAAATTACGGATGCAAGAGAATTACTAGATAGTATACTATGTGTTAACTCCCCAAATCCTAGTCATTTAATCACAAGCACTCAAAGCATGACTGAGACTGCAACATATCTATCCGAGCTACAAGAAAGATATAATGAGAAAGTTGCAGACTATCATGACATTCAAGAAGAAGCATCTAGATCAGCATTAGAAGTGATACGAGATAAACTTGCAGTATGCTCCATTCAAACTCTTGGCAAACCATATGGTGCAGCTAGTGGAAGCGACACACAGCAACAACAACAGCAACAGCAGCAACAGCAGCAACAACAGCAACAACAGCAAGAAATGACATTGCACGAGCGCTACACTGCTGATCAAAAAAGCTATACATATGCCCAAGAAGAAATTACGAATCTTTTTACATCTATACCAATGCCTTATAGCAATATATACATTAGTCAAGACTTACTCAAGGTGACTACCAGTTCTTCTATTGAGCTAGCAAACTTCATTAATGTTACATACTTTCTAATTGACTCTGATGCAAAGAGTGTGACCGCAATTTCTGAGCAAGACTCTCAAGAGATAAAGCTTAATGCACAGCAAATTATAATTACAGGACTTAATTTAAACAGCATTGAAGAATTAAACCTTGAAATGTTACAAAAAACTCTATTTACTATGTCAATTTTCTCTTATGGACTTCATCTTGCTAACAGATACAGAAAAGATAAAGACTTACTAAATGCAATCATAGCAGGTGAAATGATTGGTAGAGATAAATATACATTTACACGGCAAGACTTGAACTTAATTTCACCAGCTAAGCTCGATGCACCTTATGTTGGACCCGGCACCCCTCCTCCAGAACGAACTATGACAGCAACAGCAGCAGAGGCTAAAGCAGCAGCAGAGGCAGAGGCTAAAGCAGCAGCAGAGGCTAAAGCAGAAGCAGAGGCTAAAGCAGCAGCAGAGGCAGAGGCTAAAGCAGCAGCAGAGGCTAAAGCAGCAGCAGAGGCTAAAGCAGCAGCAGAGGCAGAGGCTAAAGCAGCAGCAGAGGCTAAAGCAGCAGCGGAGGCAGAGGCTAAAGCAGCAGAGGCAGAGGCTAAAGCAGCAGAGGCAGAGGCTAAAGCAGCAGAGGCAGAGGCTAAAGCAGCAGAGGCAGAGGCTAAAGCAGCAGAGGCAGAGGCTAAAGCAGCAACCACTATACAGGCTGCTTTCAAGGGATTCTTAGCAAGAAAGAAAGTTGCAAATATTAAAGCTGGAAAGCAAGATCTATCAAATCCTACTGCAATAAAAACAAAACCCCAATTATGGAAAATAATTCTCGCCTATACTTTAAGCGCTATACTTCTTACACTAAGCATTACTCTTTTCTTGGTTAACCTTCCAATTTTTGCGTCTATCACTGCCACATTATCTATAATTTATTTATGCATTGCAGCTTACTTGACCTTTAAAATATCTAAAGTTAAGTTAGCAAATCATAGACCAGCAATGTTTGTAATCCCCCCAGCACCTCGGGCTGCTGCAAATAAAGGTCTAGGTCATAAACCAGGTTTAAATAATGATATCAATCCAGATCTAAACGATAAGCTAAAGAATTAATCATCCGTATATTATCAACTGAGTCAATAAAGATAGAAATAGCACCCTGAAAGAACCAGATACAGCGTGTGAAGCAATAGCGACAAATCAATCACATCGAACCATCCTGAACGCAATACCACTCTATTGAGCAATACTGTTCTGGGACTGTAAAAAAGAACGCGCCTGGCAGGACTCGAACCTGCAACCCTCGGCTTAGAAGGCCGATGCTCTATCCAGTTGAGCTACAGACGCTTTTTTTCGGGGTAGAGGGATTTGAACCCCCGACATCCTGCTCCCAAAGCAGGCGCGCTACCAGACTGCGCTATACCCCGTGACTCATAGAGAAAAATATACTATTATCAATCATAATACAAGTGTTATTACACATGGAGAGAGAATATGTTACAACAGTCTGCTATAAAAAGGATATCTGACATACATCATCAGCTTTCACAAGGCCATCATCTACAAAACTCAGATAAAAATATTATTTTTAATATCATTGACCAACTCAATACTGGAGACATCAGAGTATGCGAAAAAAAAGGAGGCATATGGATAACTCATACATGGGTGAAAGAAGCTATCCTATGCTACTTAAAGATACAGTCTGCATATCAAGTTGCAGAGATCACCTCTCCTAACCGTGATTTAATCCCTCCTAAGCACATGAGCATGCAAGATTTGATAAGTGATAAAATTCGCAATGTACCCTACTCTTACGTGCGCCATGGCGCATATATTGATAAAAATGTAGTTTTAATGCCTAGCTTCACTAATATTGGAGCACATATTGGAACAGGAACCATGATTGATACCTGGGCAAGCATTGGCTCATGCGCTCAGATTGGTCAACATTGCCATATTTCTGCAGGAACAGGTATCGGTGGAGTCTTAGAACCCCTTCAAGCTAACCCTACTATTATTGAAGAACATTGTTTTATTGGTGCACGTTGTGAGATTTCTGAAGGCGTAATTGTTCAAAGTGGTGCAGTAATTGCAAGCGGAACCTTCATTAGTGCTTCAACTAAAATTTATAACCGCATGACAAAAGAAATCAGTTTTGGTCTTATTCCCAAAAATGCTGTTGTTATCCCTGGCAGCATACCGAGCAAAGATGGCTCTCATCAAACCAATGCTGCCATTATTGTAAAATTTGCTGACTATCAAACCAGAAGCAAAACTGCTATCAATACATGGTTAAGAGAACTAGAGTAAAATAAGACATCACTCCTGCTACCAGATCATCTACCATACAACCCAAAGCCCCCTTCAAGTGAGCATCTAACCAACCGATAGGCCAAGGCTTGAAAATATCAAAAAATCTAAATAGTACAAATGCCAACAACCACAAATCAGGGCTAACTAGTAATAATATTGGCAAAAGACCACAGACTTCATCACATACAATTGACTTATGATCACTATTTTGCATAAAGAGTCCATACTTTTCCGCAGCATGATAACTGATCAACAGTAACAAAATGATAGCAAGCACCTGTGCATATACAGATAATTGAAGTAACACAAAAGCAAATGGTATTGCAGCTAAACTACCAACAGTACCTGGTGCAAACGGAGAGCACCCTAAACCAAAACAGGTGGCTATCCAGAATTCTGATCGTCGCATTCTAGTTTCCGTACTTTTTTAGCAATTCCATCCAAAACTGAGTTCACCAAACGATATGAGTCCTCCCCCCCAAAAGTTTTTACTAAACTAATTGACTCATCTATAATCACCTTATAAGGAATATCATATCTGTATTTCAACTGATAAACACCAAGTTTTAATATCGACGATTCTACAATATCGAGTTCTTCTACAAATCGACCCGTTAGCGCGTGGTTAATCAGCTCTGAAATCTCTATGTCATGTGCACCAACACCATTAATCAAGTCTGCTAAAAAATCTTGATCTACACGCTTCTTAGTCTGATAACGAGTCAAAATCTCTTCAACATCAACTTGACGCATATTCATCTGGTATAATATTTCTACAGCAAATTGCCTTGATAAGGAGCGGGATCTTTTAACCATTGATATTCTCTTCTTTTGTATCGATAAGGAGCTCATCTATAAACGTCCGAAACGTCTGTATATCTGAAAAACTATGATACACTGCTGCAAACCTCACCATTGACACTAAATCGACCTCTTTTAATTCTTCTATGATCATATACCCAACTTGCTTAGCATGCAAGCGTTTTGCCTGTATTTTACTGATTCTGTGTAGAATTCTCCCCATCATTTGATCAATTTGACTGACTGATAACGGCCTTTTTTCAACTGCACGAACAATTCCTTTACGAATTTTTCCCGCATCAAACTCAACCACACCGCCTGCTCTTTTAATAATTTTTGGCATACCCGTTTCTATTGTCTCTGTTGTGGTAAACCTAAACTGACATTCAGAACAAAGACGACGCCTTTTAATTTGATTTAATTCTATATAAGGCCTTGAATCCAAGACCTTAATATCTTTAGCGTAACACTGCGGACAATACATTAAGCCTCCATCATTTCTTTTGTGAAATTTTTAACAAAAGTCTTCAGCTGGTTTTGGCTTTCTAGACTTGGATTTGAACAAACTTGTCCGCAAAGCTTTCCCAACTCATAAGACTGACTTTCATCCATCCCCTTTGTTGTCACTGCAGGAGTGCCTATACGCAAACCTGATGTTTGCTTAGGTGGCAGCGGGTCTTGCGGGATACTGTTTTTATTACATACCACTCCAAGCTTTTCCAGTAGCTCTTGTGCTTCTGCTCCATTTAAATTTGAGCCCACCAATGAAACCAAAAACATGTGATTATCAGGCAAACCCGATATTACTGCGAATCCCTGATCCTGCCAACCTTTTGCCATTGCAACAGCATTCTTCAATACTTGAGATTGATATGTTTTAAAGCTGGGCTGCAACGCTTCATGATAACAAACCGCTTTTGCCGCTATAGTATGCATCATCGGCCCACCTTGCATTCCTGGAAACACACTTCTCTGAATCTTTTTAGTCAGCTCAGTTTCTGATTGAGCCAATATCATTCCGCCTCTTGGCCCCCTAAGTGTCTTATGAGTTGTGGATGTCACAATATCAGCATGTGGTATAGGTGATGGATATAGGCCTGCCGCAACTAGACCTGAAACATGCGCCATATCTGCAAGAAAAACAGCGCCAACATCTTTAGCAACTCGTGCAAAAAACGCCCAGTCAATTACTTTAGAATAAGCAGAAAATCCAGCAATCAGTAGCTTGGGTTGATGCTCGTGTGCCAATGCCTCTACTTGCTGATAATCAATTAAACCCTCTTCATTCAGGCCGTACCCAACAGCTTGAAATATTTTCCCAGTCACTGATGCACGATGCCCATGTGTCAAGTGCCCTCCTGCGTCTAATGACATTCCCAATATTTTGTCACCAGGTGAAAGAACAGCATGTAGTACAGCCATATTCGCATCACTTCCAGAATGAGGTTGGACATTAGCATAATCAGCACCATAAAGCTTTTTAAGCCGATCAATTGCCAAGCTCTCAATTTTATCGACTACCTCACATCCACCATAGTATCTTTGACCAGGATAGCCCTCTGCATACTTATTTGTTAAAACAGACCCCTGCGCACTTTGAACATCTTTTGATGCAAAGTTCTCTGAAGCAATCAACATCACCTGCTCTTGCTGACGTCTTTCTTCCTGCAATATTAAATCCATAACTTTATGATCATTCATCGCATCCTTCATGCCGTCCTCCTATGTAAAATCTCTTTAAACAACACTTTTTTCTCCTCACTGGTCATGCAAGCATTGACACTTATCATGAGTTTAATTCCTTTTAAATGGCTATGATGTCCCGCCTCACATCCAACATTGGCTGACTGACAAAAGGCTAAAATATCCTGGCACATCAAGTTAGTTTCAATCTTTTTTTCCTGGTAATTTTCCAACCCCAATAAGCTCAAATAGTTTTCTCGTTTATTCATCATGCTTTTTCCTAATATACACTGGGAATCATACCAATTTTTATATAGTATAACATAAAGTGACAGAAGTGATGAAAAGATTATCTCTACATATATTAATTGCATGCCTTAGCACCTTCATAGCTGCAAGCTATGAGATACTGGGCGTGCCGAATCATATTTCTAATAATATTATCAACCGTCTAGCTCATAAAGTGCAATCTGACCTCACTCCTAGTTATCAGCAGTTAGAACAAATCCGTCATGAAACTATTGAAGCAATTAAGCCATTTGGCTACTTTACTCCATCCGTAAAAGTCTCTGTAATCAATACAAGTGTAGAAATTTCCATACAGCTTGGAGAGCAGCTTTATATCAACAAAATTGAATTCAGCATCACTGATGAAGTAATACCGCAAGAAGTAACTACTCAATTACACAAGACTGCTCAGTCATTCACTCAAATCCCATTTACCACTGAGAACTTAGCAGCGCTCCAAGAAGAAATGGAGAATACATTACAAACTTTAGGCTATGCTGACAATCATGTACAAAGAATACAGTCAGTCATTGATTTAACCAGTATTGATAGCAATCATGTGCAACTGGGCGTAACATTGGGGCAAAAGTTTTACTTTGGAAATGTCACCACCAGCAATCAAGATGACAATAAATGTGTCAACAAATATTTAACATTTGAAGCAGGTGATACTTACAGTTACCAGAAACTTCAAGAAACACACAGCAATTTTGCAAACTATGGCACATTTAAAGACTATAAAATAAAATCGACCCCTCGATCACAAAGCCCCAATACAATAGATGTTGATTTTTCCTACAGCTTACCTGACCCAGTGGAATATAGTGTTGGCTTTGGATTGATCTCATCTAGTTCTGAGAAAGAATCTGCATTTGAACCTAACTTTATGGCAAGCCTCATTATCAATAATATCATGGACTGTGGTGGCAGAATAATTAATAGCATTAATTACGCTAACCAAGATAGTCAAATATCTAGTGATTGGCTCATCCCTTCTCAATCATCGCTCACTGATTTTTACACCATTTCAGCTACAGTACGCCAGTTTTTACAGCAATCAGAAGATGCAGGCAAGTATTTCATGCTAAGTCTGCAGGCATTTAAGCACTTCAAGCAAGTTTCTATTATCCCATCATTACATTATCTCATCGAAACCTCATCAATCAATAATCCAAACATTGATGACAATCCTGATAAATACTTAACTAAACTTTTTTACCCTAAATTAAAATTAAAGTATCATTATCGCTATGCAAACGGCTACTTAAAGGCAAAAGCAAAAGCAATGGGTAGTATGCAAGAAGTCTATTCTGAAATCTCCTTCTTAAAACTCAGTGCAAATGCAAAAAATGTTTTTAACCTACC
This sequence comes from Gammaproteobacteria bacterium, assembly GCA_040266255.1. Taxonomy (GTDB): domain Bacteria; phylum Pseudomonadota; class Gammaproteobacteria; order Comchoanobacterales; family Comchoanobacteraceae; genus Comchoanobacter. Next base: position 5,331 of record JBDQEV010000013.1, on the reverse strand, counting down.
TAGCTTTCTATTTGCCAGTGAAATGAGTATAGGAAATATTCAGACTGACCAATTTGATCAGCTTCCTCTGTCCATGCAATTTACACTAGGAGGGCCAGAGTCTTTACGTGGCGTTGAGAACCACAAGTTTAACCAAGGAAGTGAGTTCTTCTTAATTAGGAATACAGCAATGTACCGTATAAACCAGATACTATTTGGAGGGTTTATTGATACTGGCTACTGCCTAACACCTGAGAACAATGAACAGATTACTACTGTTGGAATAGCTGCTGCATATGAAACGCCATATAGCCGATTTAACATATCTTTAGGCAAGCCAGTTTCACAAGATGGGCAAATGACCTTTTTATTTAGTATAGATCCCGAGGTCTAATATGACACGTACCACTTATTCTTTTGCATTGCTGATTTTAAGTACACTATTTTTGTTTATAGCAAAAACAGCAGCCGTTCTAGAACATACCTTATTTCCAATTCTAAATATTCAAACTACTGAATTTCAAGGCAGCCTTTGGAGTCAGAGTTTTTCAGCTTCTAGCATTTATTCTTCAAACTTCAAGATTGAGGGGTTTCGATTAAATGGTCTCTCCTTACTTCACTCTACCATTGAACACATTAGTATCGAAAATTTTAATGTTTCAGAATTAAAAGAAAGTTCTTCAAGCTGGACCCCGGCTATTACGATTAAGCAACTTAAAATTAATGAGGCGGAAGCCACATTTAAGTATCTTCGTCCCATTAGAATCTCAAACCTATCACTCTCTAATCAGAGGGATATCGACCTATCCTTCATGATAGATGATACAGAGTTTATCGCAACCGCTCAGCATACAGGAAAAGATACCTATGACATCTCTGCAAAGTTTGGTGAAGATGAATTAGACTGTAAAGCTGCCTTGACAGATAACGCATGGGTTGTGATATACAAAAATCAAACCATAGGCTCTTACCACCCCTTCACCAAAGCGATTTATATCCAACTTCAGGAAGAGCGCAATGAACACAAACTCGCAATCGATCTTAGTGGAGCTCTTTCTAAAAGAAACTGGATAGTCTCATTTGCCTATAGCCATGCACCCTCAGAATCATCTATTCAAGCAAACTTAGATACTGCCAATAACATCTATAATGCAGACATTAATTTGCCAGAATTGAATCTCAAAGTATATACTTCACCTTCTAAGGACTTATTAGTCACGGGGAAAATTGTTGAGCTCAAACGGTTTACTCCTCTCGCATCAGGTACACTAAGCTTTAGAGGCTTACAGTCTCACCAAGATAATCTGTACCTCACTGGCAAATCGGACAGGATATCTTTAGCAGTTGGAGCACTTGAAGAAATAGATATCAGCTATATCCCATCGAGCTCAACGCCCTTCAAGGCAACAATTGGTCAGATATATTCGCCTGGACTAGCTATTGAAGACGTTGCAATCACATCTGCAAATACTGATGATATTACCCATTTCAATGTACTCTTTAAGGCCTATGGTAAAATACAATCTACAGAAGCAAGAGCATCGTTCACACCTGAAGCAATCTCGCTCATATTGAAGAAAACTAATATACGAACATCACTTGGAGTCTGGCTCTCTAGCGACGAGCCCACGATCAATATCACTGAGAACAGGCTTTCTCTTGAACAATTTAATCTACGATGCAATGATAGCGAAATTAAACTCAATGGCGATCTTGCATTACATGACCAGAGCTGGTCTATAAACTTACACACCGTAAACTTACCACTGAGCATCAGCTCTAGCGGATTAATTAATATTGATACTAATATTGATATCGAAAATGCTAATCTTGATCTTGATCTTCAATTAACAGGGCAGCAATCTATTGTGGAATCTATTTCTGGACAACTCATTGCTAACGACATTTCAGCCTACGTTTCTAATCTTGCACCTACCTTCCTCTTCCCACTAAACTATAGCGTGACTGATGGACATATCCATTGTGAATTTTTGCAAGACAAGACATTTGTTACAGGCAAGTTAACTTCTCCTCAAGGAGAAATTGAGATTGATACATCTGAAAATAGATTACACATTCAGTCCTCCGACCTGCAATTTAATTATGATAAAAACCATATCCAATCAAAAGTAGATATTTTTCTTAATCAAGGCCAGCATAAAATGGACATTCAACTCCAGCCAAGAAAATTTAGCTTCTATCCTGACCAAATTAATAAATATGAAGTTTTACCCAACGACATGATTGTAAAACGCACACAACAACCCCTCAATACTCCGCAGAAAACAAAAACCAATGTTAGCATCAACACTGACTCCTGTGATATTGACTTTCTAGGCTTTATTGGTAAAGCAAATATCAACCTAACCAGTCATACAACCACAGGCAGCAATGACAAAGTCACTGGAACTATTCAGATCAACGATCCAGCACTCAATATCTTAAATCGGCAAATCAAACTTAACCAACTCAACCTTAGCTTCAACTCTCAACCCTGGTTAAAAGGAAATATCACATTAGAGACACAACAAAATCTCACCTTCATCAATCAAAACAAGCAAAGCAGTCAAAACCAAGCATATATCAATATTAGTGGTGAGATTCGTGACCCTAATATAGACATAGGATCAAAACCAATTATGCAGCCCCAACTTGATATTCTTTTACATCTATTGAGTAGCAGTAAAGTACTCCCCCCTGGGAATGAAAACTTATTTTTGATTGAGTACATCAGTGGAATCAGCCGCTCAAACCATGCTATTGGTGCACTCAATCTAATTAATAATATTGGAGCTGCATTTAATGTAGATATCTCACTCCAGAAATCCGCTAATCCGAGTGAAAATAAAGCGAATGAGTCTGAACTTGTTTTAACCAAAAAAGTATCTGATAGACTTTGGGTTAGCATCAGACACCAGCTTAATGACCTTAATCCAAATATGATTTCTCTTAGCCTAAAACTCAGACCAAATATATCTCTTGAGGGTCAGTATAACCAAAACACTATTGGCGCATCTATTTTATATAGCAATTAAATCTGACAAGATACTTCGACTGCATACAAAGCACTTATGTAAACGGAGTGTAATATGAATGAAATAAAGTCTACTGAACTAATTCAAGATAGCATTGACTATATCAAAATTATGATTGTTGATGATGACGCTATAGTTAGAGAGGGTTTAAACAGCCTTCTAGAAAGAAATGGTGAGATCAAGGTTGTAGCTTTAGCCAGTAGTGGTGAAGAAGCTCTTCATATTTTAGAGCAACAGGATCTTGATATTGTGCTAATGGACATAAAAATGCCTGGATTTGGCGGCATCGAAGCAACAAAGCGCATTACGCTGTTCAACCCTAGCACCAAAGTACTAGCACTATCTGCATACAATAATGAATCACATCCCTCAGAAATCGTCCATCATGGTGCCAAAGGCTACTTAACAAAAGGCGTTAGCTATCAAGAGATGTGTGAAGCAATCAAAACAGTACATAATGGTAGCACTTATGTCTGTAATGCAGTGTCTGATAAAATTCGAAGTAATTTAAATTTAGGCAGAGATCTTATTTTCAATCAACTCAATGATCGTGAGCTAAAAATCTGTAAAGAGATTATATTCGGCTCTCCTGTTGAGCAAATCAGTCAAGCATTCGGGATCAGCATAAAAGAAACCAATCATATAAAAGACTGTATATATAGCAAGTTAGACATCAGCAATGATATAGCACTTATGCATCTAGCAATCAGAAATGGATTTATTGACCAAATACAATAGATAAACACGGGCGTTTACTAGTATATAGTTGTATGTTAATATTAAATTAATAACTGATGCATTCAGGAGTAAAAACTGGCCAAACGCTATAAAATCAAAGCTGCAACGCATAAGAATCCTTACTATGATATGGAGAATTTATCAAGTCTAAATATTATGCTTCTCACTAGCTTTGCCAATCCTAACTTTTATGGGCGTCGACTCAAAGCAATTATTGAGTTTCTTCTCAACTCATGTAACAAAATTAAGTTAGTCACTCCAGGTCATCTCTACCGACATTGCTACATCAGCAATAAAGCTGCAACAGAAAGTGTTCGACTGCAACTTGCACTAGAATATGAAAAAAAATATATCACTCAGAATATTGAACCATTATCTCATTTATTAGATACACCCCAGTTTGAAGTAACGACCTGGAGTAGCATTATTTCAACTGAAGAATATAAAGAACAGTACCGACAAATATTTGACTACTGCCATACCACTGAACATTTTAATGATGCCTTGAATCAAACAGTACAAAACTTTGCTCAAAGAGGAAACGAGCAACCTACTCAAGAGCTGAGAGCAGGATACAAACTGTTTATTTTAGAAGAACTGGCGTTCTTTGCAACGATGGCTAAAAAAGGCTTCCCTGTTGTCGCTTATCCTGGATCAAGCGTTGGGTTAGACTGTATCACAACCAAGTTCCATACAGAAAACAAGTATCCACATGCACCAGATTATTTACAAAAAGTCGCATACATACTGATGCAACTGAGTAAAACAAAATGCAAAGCCCATAGTTAAGCATTTACAAAGCAATATCTGTTAGCCATAGCTTCACGCTCTCACCTGCCCTCGCACATTTTGACAAACAAAGTTTTCTAGTCATTTCAACAAATAGAAGCAGAAGTTAAGTTACAAGCTTTACAATCACATGGTAGTCAGCTACTGACTATGGGATTTAAGCCTAATGAAATAATGAGACTGATCACAAAAACTGGGACCTCTAAAAATTTACAATCGTTAGCAACCCACTTCCCAAATCTAAGTCAATTTTTTGATAGCACCTATCGGTGCGCCAAATTATTAGAATGACTTACTTTACTGGCGGGCACCATATTATAGAGTTACTTTCGGCACATGTGAGCAAATTATTAGAAATCAAGTCTTACTGTAATGTAGAAAACTTAGTGACGAATATCTCAAAGTGCAAAGGATCCAAAGAACTTGTATCGACTCAGTTAGAAAAGATCATTAATCATTATCATACTGATGAACAAGCAAGTGGAAACACACTTCAAGGGGGGAATTCTCAAAGCTCAGCAATCGTAATTGAATAAGAAAAGAGATATATTCACAATGAATATTCTCACTATGTTTAAGTAGAAGAATCAGTTTGCATGATGTGCTGTCTTCTACTCCTTGTTAACATTAAAATACTGTGTGCTTTAATCAACCTGATGAGTAAAAATGCTTGTACACCTAGCTCTATTATTTGATCTGCTGTATCAGCAGATACAAAAGTCGAAAATATCAAGTAAATGATATTTAATGTATTGATAAAAAAAAATTGATCTACACCTGCATTTAACAG
>JBDQEV010000012.1:0-31182 GCA_040266255.1 Gammaproteobacteria bacterium | reverse complement strand
TGCAATAGCCTATATTGGTTATAGCATAAAGCAAGCAGCATCAGTCGATGCTACAAGGTTTTATGCTAGAAAGATGGTTGAGCATGTTGCAACACACCCACTTTCAATTCAGTTACTTAGAGGAGTCATAGTCCCGTTATTAAAAAATGATCATCTCAGAGAAGAGTTAATTCAATTGATGATAGATCTTCATGCAGGTGTAGTAATGCTTATGCCAGATTCAGTTGGTGAGAGTGCAACAGTGATTGCAGTTTTGAGGGAGGTTTTGTTGGAGCTGGGAGTTGACTATAAGCAGGGAGTTGAGTTGACCATTAAAATGCCACGATCTATTAAGAAGAATGTTTATAGTAATTGGTGGCTGTATGCAGTTTCAAATGATTGCGCAAATTCAAAAAAGATGATCAGTTTCATGTTAGACCGTGTAACAGAGATGCCGGCTAATCTAAATGAAGTGATTGGTGGTAAACATCTATTGCACCATTGGATAGAAGCTGGTGCAGTTGATGCAGTAATCTTACTTTTACAGCGGTCAAGAAAATATTCGCAATATTTAAAATCAGAGCATGATGAGTATGGGTTTGATTTTGAGCTGAAGCAAGTCAGTCAGTTAGAATTATTTTTAGAGCATTGTGCTGAGTCTTCTCCGCATTTGTCCAAGTTTTATGGGAGGATAGTTGAGTGTTTAGCAGGCTTTTTCCATAATAATGATGATATTTTTGAGATTGATTTAGAGGAAGTAGAGGCCACAGAGACTAGTTGTCATAGTCATGATGAACAATACGCTAGTGAGAATAGCCAAAGAAAGAGTTCTCATTCATGGTTTGGTAGTTCACATGGAACACCAGGGCGCAGAGCAAGTTCTGTTGTAGGGTCTCGATCATCCTCATCAATCAGATATGATTATTTGAGAATTGAAGCAAATAGAAGGACCGATCGATTAGCATCTTACTCTGATAAGGTCACTAAGTTAGGCAGTAGTATAAGTAAAGCAATGTTTAGCAGTGTCAGCGGTTCATCTCAAAAAGCAAAACGAGATGCAGACTCAAAAGCAGCTTTACAATCAGGCTCTAAAACTGTCCCGAAGCCACAAGCAAGCGCAAAGCGAAAAAGAGACTCTATGGCTGATTTTATCGTCAATGATGAGGGCACGCGTAAGTCTAAAAAAGCCAATATCACTCAACGGGAATTAATAGACGTTGTCAAACCTAGTTGGAGTCAAGTCGAGGGGGCGTCTGTTGTATTATTTAGGGGGATACATGGGGCAGGTATTGCAGTAGATAGTCTCTTGAACGCTCAATGTGAACGAAGATTAGGTGAGCACTCAAGTGTGGGTATTAAAAAGCTGATGCAGCTGCCTGTATCTGAGATCACTAAGTTTCAGCAAGTATACAGTAACACAGCAGACAAATTTGATGCATTGATTCGTTCTAAAGGGGTATGTGGTGTGCAATTAGCTGGTCACCCTTTCGTTTCCTCAAGTCTCGATGTTGAGCCAGCAATTCAATACGCACTCGGAAAGAAGTGGTCTGGAAAGGTCGGTATGGCATCAAAGCTAGATGTGAGGTATAGAAAAGACGGAACAGTTTCACATCAAGATATTGGACGCTTATATGTGATCATTGCAGCAGTGGATCGTCTTAGTGAACAGCATGCATGGCATCATGTGCTAGCAATGTATGCACAAGGTGCCTCAATTGATTATCGGATAGTTGGGGAAAAAGAAATTGCTAATATTCAACAAATACAACAGCAATATGTTGCGCTTGATATTGAGGTTAATTTGCCTGAGTTTGCAACTGAGGCGATGCCAGATGAGTATGCACATCGATATGGCTTAATGCAAGAATCTTACAAGTTGCTAAGAAAAAAGTGCTTGTCTTCAGAGGAGAAACAAGATTTTTTAGATGAGGTATATGAGGTTGTAAAAAGATCCTTGATGGAGCGAGTGAGCCACTCGGTAGATGGTTTGGTTACAAAGCGGGTGTATCCATCTTTACATAATGTGACATTAACACCTGCCATGAACTGGGTTGATGATGCAGGTTATTGTTCTTTGTCTCTTGCAAGAATGTTACATTTTGCGCATTTGAGTCGTTTACATATCGACGCTATCACTTTACATCACCAGAAACTAGACCAATATGTAGCGAAGTATTTATCAGTCTTTATTTCTCAAAAACTTTCAGGTGACTTTATCCAGTTTTTAGTACACTTAAGGTTGGTACTGCAGTTACCTAAAATGAGTCAGTATATCAGCAAGCACTGGTCTTTTATTGCTCCCATCATTCAACAGTTAGCTCAAAATGATCAACTAGCGTTACAGGCACATGCTTATATGTTATCTCTGTATGAGAACTTGAGCCCAGAGCAAGAAGTTGCTGCAAGAAAATCCATAACACAGGGGTTAAAGTATTTAGATCAAGAGCAACTCAATGCATTGAGTCTTTATATTGAAAAGCGTCTCTCAAACCCAGGCATCTCTGGAGAAGAGCAGGAGAAGTTAAGGTCATTACAACTTAACTTGCAGCAAGTATTATCTGGAGTTTTGAGTTCAGAAGCTAGGGCAGGACACTCTGGTGCAGTTGATGTAAGTGATAAAGCTAGTATGATATTAGCTTCTACGCAGATGGTTGACTTATCCAGTGTAGAAATTCCAGGTCAAGAGCAATCAATGCAGCCTATGAAAGTTTTCTCTGTAGATGAGGAATTAAGCTATGAATTATTTGTTGATGCGATTAAGGCGGTTAATACGCAATATGTTACAGATTATTTAACACATATTAGAGTGAAAGCATTAGAGATGCTCAAAAGTGGTATGCAAGAGACAGACGTTGTTAAAAAGTTATCAATATATTTGGTTGGAGATGTTGTAGCCAAGTTGTCTGATTTTGATCAGGTCACGCCACTTCATGTTGCTGCTGGGTGGCGAAACGAAGGGGCAGTTCTTGTACCATGTGCAAAAGAGATTCTTTCTCAATTGATGCAGTTTAGATTGTTGAAAAGACAGCAATACTCTCTGAGTGCAATGTTGCCAAATCAACAGAGATTATTGCATTTGCTGGCAGCTCAAGGGCATGAAGATCGTATAGAATATATTTTGAATAGGCATGCACATTTGAATGCATCATATCAAGATCATCTTGGTAATACTGCAATACATTATGCTGCTAGTCATGGTCATTTAGCATCAGTGATTCTGCTTTCTAAAGTCTCAGATTTTGCAATTAGAAATAATGATGGTAAGACGCCATTAGAACTTGCACAATGCAATCAATTTGATGAAATTATTGAGTACCTACAACCATTACAAAGTTTCGCAGAGAAATTACAATTGGCGCTGAAAGCAAGCGTAGGTATTGCTAGTAGTATTCAGGAGTTTGATACCAGTTCTTTAGAAAGCGCAATTACTCAAATTTATAAGGGAAAAAATGATGATCAAGTTCAAGCCTGTGCCATTTATTGTATGAGCTGTCGTGCACCTATGCCAAGAATGTTAAGAGGTGGAATTTTTGAAAGAAATATTGCATTTCTAGCATGCCAAGGCAATAAGCCTAAGTTGGTGAAAGCGTTAATGAAAATAGGAGTAGATATTAATGCAACACCTCATCGATATTATTCAGATCAAAGGAGGCAGCGTTTACCCTTTTTTATGGCTGTTAAACGCGGACTTTTCCAGCTTGTGAAAATTATGTTGAAATATGACCCCATGCTATTGTGTGCAGTGAGTAAAGAGTATCGAAAAACTTGTCAAAATACTTTTAGTGATGATATTTTACCGCATGCCAATACGATTAAGGACTTGTCTGTGAAGAAAAAAATGCAAGTGGTCTGTTCCAATGCATTCATTACGAATCAAGAGTTGTATGAAAAGCGTTGCCCTGGTCCTGTATTCGAGTCATTCAAAAGTTCCTTTAAGTCATAAAAGAGGTAAAAACGGTGTTAGTTTGATGACAGTTGTACCCTAAAAAATAATAGCGATAGGTTGTTCAGAAGTGAAGAGCATCATAATACGATTTATTTTATCATTGTCTCAGGCTCTGAAGTGTTTTAGGAGATAGAAAAGTACTGTGTCCACTTAATATCATGAAGCATAGGGCGTGAGATGCTCTCTTTCATTTTTTCACTAGACACACTGTTGTGTGATAGCGTTTTTTAGTCGCTCTAAGGGATATATTCTTCATTCTGACCAGTTAGGAAATGGGTCTGTCACTGTTTTGTCAGATTGAGGGCCAGTTAGGTAGTCTTTGATCAGGCATGACTTCAGTCTGTTTCTTATTTCCTCTTCATTCATTTCTGCTTTTAAGCCTATAAAAACAATTTCTTGTCTTCTGTCACCATAATCCTCATTCCAATAGGGCTTGATGGCTTGTAAAAAGCTTTCATCTTCTGGCCATTCTTCTGTAGGAGTTGCTGCCCACCATTTTCCTAGGCCTTGATGTCTTACAAAGGCGCCAGCTTGTGAAACTTCTCCAACCATATCTGGTCGAGTTGATAGCCAGAAAAAGCCTTTGGCTCTTACAATGCCAGGCCACTCTTGGTTAAAAAATTCATGGATCTTTTCAGGATGAAAAGGTTCTCTTGCGCGGAATACAAAGCTATTGATGCCATACTCTTCTGTTTCAGGGGTGTGTTCACTAAAATGGTATAGCTCCTGTGCCCAAAGCGGATGATCTTGAGCTTCTTCTAAGTTGAATAGTTTAGTGTTAATGATTTCATCAATTTCTACGGTTGAGTGACTTGTTTCTATCACTTTTGCTTTCGCATTTAGTCCACGGATAATGCCATGCACTGTTTTAAGTTCTGTTGGTGAAATCAAATCTATTTTATTGAGCAAAATGACATTGGCAAACTCAATCTGCTCTACAAGCAAGTCTACTAATGTGCGTTCGTCTTCATCACCTAGACTTTCACCTTGATCTTTTAAAAAGTCAGTTGAGCTATAGTTTTTAATCAGATTTGCAGCATCTACAACTGTAACCATTGTATCAAGTTGTGCAGCATCTGAGAGGCTTTTGCCTGCTTCGTCTCTAAAGTCAAAAGTTGTTGCAACTGGAAGGGGTTCAGAGATCCCAGTACTTTCAATCAGTAGATAATCGTATTTTCCAGCGTCAGCAAGTTCCTGTACTTGCTCAAGTAGGTCTTCTCTTAGCGTACAGCAAATACAGCCATTACTCATTTCAACAAGCTTTTCTTCAGTACGGGATAAATTACTCCCTCCTTTTGATACCAAATCAGCATCGATGTTTACTTCACTCATGTCATTTACAATGACAGCAACTTTATAGTTTTTTCGATTATTAAGAACATGATTGAGTAAAGTGGTCTTACCAGCACCTAGAAAGCCAGAAAGAACTGTTACAGGTAGTTTTGACATAGTCTAATTTCTCATGAATCAATCGTTATAATATAACAGTAATTTACGTTTAATGCTACTAAGCTATGTATGAGCTGACTGAATATTGAAGGTGCGACACTATTTTAGAGCCAATGTGCGGTACTGTTATAGGATCTTTAGCATAAAGGGCAGTGATTTGAATCAGCAGTCAGATAATAAAGACAACCATGCTGGGTTTAAGAAGGGTTGGGAGAAGAAGGCCTCGTCTTTAGAAAATTATGACGTGAAGCGTATTGTATCAGCGGTGTATCCTAACCAGTATTTTTTGTATTATCTTCCCACTCAGGGGGGGATATATTGATATGTGTGAAGTTAAAGACTAAGGTAATCATAGTATTAAGAGTTTATGCTCGAGATGCAGCTACCCTAGAAGTTGAAAAAGTGGTATTAGATCGAGTAGCAGAAGTATTGCCGCTACCTAAAATATCTTAAATCATGTCTATTGATGGTTATCAGGTGGCGGAATGTGACTATATACAAGGTGAGCATTTGTCTGATGTGCTACTAGATTTACCGGTTTTGGATCTTAAAAGGTTAATGTATGATTTAGGAAAAGCTTTGGGTGCTATATCTCAATGGGGATATGGGAAGGCAGGAATCATTGATGCGCAACATCATATTGTGCAGTCACTGGATTACAAAATTTTGTCAATGAGACGTTAAGTTCATTAAAGGCTAAAAAACGACTATCTCAATCGATGATCTCCAGTTGTGAGACGGTTTTTCAACAACTATCTGTTTATTCTCCAATGCCACATGAGGATAGGTTGGTGCATGATGGTTTTGATCCTTCGAATATTTTAGTTATCCAAAAAGACACTAAATGGGCGATCAGTGAGATACTAGATTGGGAGTTTGCACACGAAGGCTCACCTATGCAGGATATTGCATCAATGCTACGCAATCGGGAAAGGCTGCTAGCTGAGTATGCTGAGGGATTTTTAGAGGGCGCGCGACAATCTCTGAATATTCCTGACCATGGGGAGATTACGGTTAATGTGTGTAATGCTGGCGTTGCTAGATTGTTTAAACAGAACACACCCGGTTGATCAACCGAATAGATTGACAGATATATTGGCTCGCTTATCTCGGTTATATGATCAGATATCATAGATAGGTTTACGAAGAAAATTATAGTGAAAGCTTATGATGACGTATGGCCGATGCAGTTTGATCAAGATAAGCATGATACATAATCATATCTTTAGAATCATGATTTCCGTGATATTAGCGTCATGGTGAGCGCAATGAGGAAATCTCATTTTAAGATAAAATGCGTTTTGAGCAATATGTCGTGGCTTAAATGGTGTCTCATTATATTATAAATAATAAATATAGCATTTTGAGCCAAACAATGTGTGACAGTTTATATGAATAATTTAGCACTATTCATTTGTCCTTTACCGATCATACGATATAGCTCTACTCCTCTAGAATTGCGGATGCTAATTAAAATGATTTAAAATCTTTGGGCGATATTGAGACTTGAGTTGACTTTTTTGAGTGGGTACTATAATATCCATTGTGGGTATAAATAGAGCTTAAGGGTTATTATGGTATCAATTAAATCGCCGTTTGAGATGGCTAATGAAATTGCTAAAAGGGCTCAAGAGAAGCGTTTGAAACTTAACTTGAGTCAACAAACTCTGTCTGAAAAATCAGGGGTGAGTTATGGCACATTGAAGAAGTTTGAGCAAAAAGGGCAAATATCATTGGAGTCATTGCTCATGATTGCCCTGGCGCTTGGTGAGATGGATGGATTTGAACATCTTTTTGCACAAACGGATCATAAACTTCCAACGTCTCTTGATGAGTTTTTAGATGATCACCCTAGAAAAAGAGGCCGCAAATGAAATTTAATCCTGTAAAAGTCGTCTATGTTTACTACAAACCTAAGGATGATAAAATTTTTGTTGGTCGATTGGCGCTGAAGAACCACAGGATTTTTTTTGAATATGATGCGAGCTTTATAGAAACTGGTCTTAATTTATCTCCATTCAAATTACCCCTTAAATCTGGTGTCATAGCAGGAGATGATTTTACTTTTGATGGTTTGTTGGGTGTTTTTAATGACTCTCTTCCGGATGGCTGGGGTCGATTACTGCTAGATCGCACGCTCATCAAACACAACATTAATCCTGGCAGCCTCTCTGTGCTTGATAGACTTTGCTTTGTAGGCGCTCATGGTATGGGGGCTTTAATATACGAACCAGAGGCAGAGCGTGCAATAAATGTTCCGCATGAATCTTTAGATGAAATCGCGGAAGAAATTGCTGAATTTCAGGAAAGTGACGATGATACGTATGTTGAAGACTTGCTGAATCTTGGCGGTTCTTCAGCCGGTGCGCGGCCAAAAGTTTTAATGCATCTTGATGGCGAGCATTGGCTGATCAAATTTCCGTCTTACCTAGATCCAAAAGATATTGGCGCCATTGAATATGCTTATTATCTTATGGCAGGGGAGGCAGGTCTTGACCTACCCAAAGCTAAACTGTTTCCAGCACGTAGAGGTCTTGGTTTTTTTGGAAGTAGGCGGTTTGATAAAACAGATAATTCTAGAGTCCATATGCATACGATAAGCGGGATTCTGCATGCCGATCACCGAATGCCAAGTCTTGATTATGAAATGATCATGAAAGCAACGATGCATTTAACGAAAGATATGAAGGAATGCGAAAAACAATATAGGAGTTGCGTGTTTAATATCTTAAGTCATAACCGGGATGATCACTCTAAAAACTTCTCTTTTCTTATGGATCCAAAGGGTATTTGGCGGGTTTCTCCTAGCTATGATTTAACGTTCTCTTCAGGGCCGAATGGCGAGCATTGCTCAATGGTCATGGGTGAAGGTAAAAAACCAGGTATCAAGCAGTTGTTAGAACTGGCCAAAATCAGTAATATAAAAAAATCTGATGCGCTTCAAATTATTGATGAAGTTAAATCATCTGTATCTAAATGGCCTCATTTTGCAAAAGATGCTGGCGTCAGCGCTGCAAGTAGCAAATTGATAGATTCCGCTATAGCAAAAATAATCAAAGATAATTTTTAAGCGCCACTCATCTAATGATTGCAGGCTTTGTATCAAAATAGAGTCTTTGCTCATTTAAAACCAACAACTCACTTAAACAAAGCCTGTAATCATTATATGCGTTTCTACTTAAAGCTTATAAACCTCAGCGCAATATAATCGATTTAAATGGATTTCAGAATACGGCACTATCAAGCTTACCTGGGTTTGAAGCGCATATTGGCGTTGCTTTTGTAAAATAGAAATGCGCTGCTGGCAAGCATAGGGATTAATCCAGCTGATCGGTCCTTTAGACAGTCTAAATCAAAGGCCAAGGCTGGTTGCCAAATTGATTTCTTAATTCAAACGACAACTAAGGACCTATTTGTCTGTGAGTTCAAATTTAAACACAGAGAATTAGGCGCAGATATTATATCCGAGGTTTAAGATAAAGTAACAGCATTACAAGTGCCAAGAGAATTTGCTGTTTTTCCAGTGCTAATCATATAGTACTTGATAAGTAATCCCTAAAAACCTAGCTTTTGAGCTAGCAACTTTTTTGAAGGAACTACAAGCCATGAATGATGTAGAAGGCCCTGGTCCTGGTTAGTATAATTGGTATAGAGGCGATCTTGTAATTAGTTGGACTTACTTAAGCTGCAATGAACGAAATATTTTTATATCAGAAATGGGTCTATATGATGATACATGGCTTAGAGAACGAGCTTGGACGCTGTGGAAAGCACATTTGTGGTAACGACTAAGTCTGAAAAATATAGCGGTATGAAAGAGCTATGCGAATGTGAATCTATTACTGCTAAAGAGGATATGTTTGGGCTTAGGGTATTAGATCCCTCTTCAAAAATTTGGACTTTCTAGTCTGAATTATATTGACAATTTTTACTTATAGGTATGCATTTTTCCAATGTATAATCCAATAAGTATATTATGAATTTATCAAATTACATTCTTATATGTGATGCTATCGTACGATTGATAGATCCTTTAGTAGAGATTGTCATTCATGATATTGTCGATGATCGTGTCATTTATGTTAATGGTAAGCTGTCTAATCGCAAAATAGGAGACGCTAGCTTATTTGATCCAGAGGAGCTAGGTAGCATATTTTTGATGCCATACCCGATCACCTATGAAGAAATCAGGTTTGGGATCCTCTATGCCTTTAAACTGCTTTGGCCTAGAAGCAAAACAAGTAATTAATTGAGCAAGATGTATTGGCATCATGATTTCTATTGGTTCTTTTCTAATGGGAAGAGATTGAACCACGCTGTAAATTTGATCATATCTTTTCTTCATATGTATACAAAGGTGGATCTGATAGCTTAGTGCATAACCTAAATTTCTTGGTATAGTCAATTCCAAACAACTGTTAACAAAGTAATTTAAAATTGGAGCAAGATGGGATACTCTTGTTAGATCGGGGATACTTTCTAAAATACGACCTGCATGTTCGGTTAAGTAATCAGGAGCTAATTTACTTAGCATCTGTTTTGCAAGTGGGGGATTGTCGTGGAGTAACTGTGCAATTGAAAAGTGAAAATAGGGTCTTTGCTCATACCCCTCATATGATCTGGGTGTGACTTGAAAAGTATCGCTTTCAGAGAGTATTTTAACGTTATTTTTGCTTGCTGCTTGACCCGCACTGATCAAAAATGAGATTCTATTTCTATGATCTTCTTCTAGGGAAGATAAATCAACTTTATCTTCAATGATAGATCCGAATGTACTATCACCGATATTCTTTCCAATACGATAAGTGTCAGAGTCATTATCCTGTCTGTGTAGTATTGATACAAACTCTTCTGAAGTGAGTGGAAGGAATTGAGATTTTAGTGCTTCAAACAGTTGCGTATTAGGGCTCGTTAAATAGGGTAGCAATCCCAGTCCTGCATATTGGCTAGTAAATTCATCTTTTGTGAAACTCTGAAGAGCAGGCATGAGTTTATCGAGTGCAAGTGGGTGGCCTTTATAAGCAGCATAGGCTATCCAGCCAAGAGTGTTGGGAGCACTGTTTTTGATTGAAAGGAACTCGGCTTGAGTCAAGTTAAGTGCACCCATATCAGCTAGTTTATTGAGGGCACCAGGGTAGCCTTTACTAGCAGTACTTGCTATAAATCTAAGCGTATAGGGATTATTCTGTTCGATTGTAATGAATTCATCTTTGGTTAAATCAAGTGCACCCATATCAGCCAATCGATTAAGTGCAAGTGGGTGGCCTTTATGAGCAACTCTAGCTATCAAGTAAAGGGTCTCGGGAGCACTATTTGTGATTGCAATGAACTCATTTTTAGTTAAGTCAAGTGCACACATATCAGCTAGTTTATTGAGGGCATCAGGGTAGCCTTTACTAGCAGTACTTGCTATAAATTTAAGCGTATAGGGATTATTCTGTTCGATTGTAAGGAATTCATCTTTGGTTAAATCAAGTGCACCCATATCAGCCAATCGATTAAGTGCAAGTGGGTGGCCTTTACTAGCAGCACTAGCAATCCAGTAAAGAGTGTCGGGAGCACTATTATTGATTGCAATGAATTCACCTTTGGTCAAGTCAAGTGCACCCATATCAGCTAGTTTATTGAGGGCAGCAGGGTAGCCTTTACTAGCAGTACTTGCTATAAATCTAAGCGTATAGGGATCATTCTGTTCGATTTTAATGAATTCATCTTTGGTTAAATCAAGTGCACCAGTATCAGCAAGTTTATTTAGAGCATTAGGGTAGCCTTTAATTGTAGATATGCTATTGAGCTTAAGGCTGCAGGGTGCTCTCCACTTGTGAACTTGTTTTTTGGTATATGAAATGATTTGCTCGCTGTGATTTTATCTATTGTGCCATGATTTAATAAGTCAAAGACTAAGAGAAAAATACTAGAGTATTTTGAAGCCAAGTATACTCTCAGTTTCTTAGCGAGGTTATATGTAAAATACATAATGGGTATTGTTAATATGTATCCCATGATAAACATGTAAATTGGAATAAAGTTCAGTAAAAATAATAGGTAAATTGCTACAAAGTTTAATAACGGTAACGCCATAAATACTGAGGCCTCAAACATTAGGTATATTTTTAATCTTGTGTTGACACTCAACATGCAGTTATCCTTAATACTAGTTATATATTTTCACAGTAAATTATCTCAAGTTGAAATATAAACGAATTGTATTATCTATTTAAATGATAACTTCAGCGTTGTTTTCACTGTTTTAGGATTTCAGAGTATTTTCCAGTGATTTTCTGATTTTCTAGGGTGCGCGTGTCTTGCATAGCATAAAATTGCTAAAGTCCATTGCAACGTTTTCACTAATCGAGAAACTCTAGAGAAAATTTTTGGATAAATCAAAATTGGCAGAGGTTAGTATCCACCAATATAAGGCTCTCCAAACTGGGTAGGGAATATGCAATTCCAATCCTCTGGTTTAGGTATATTGCACTGTTCAAGGGTAAAAATCTATACCATCAATTGTTAATGAATATCACCTAACTTTGTAGGCAAGCAAGTCCAGAGTACCAACCTTATCCTCAAGTGATAACACAAGGGCTAATCCAAGATATGTTGGGGATTGTTCTCATTTATGTTAAATTTTGTGTTTTTTTGTCAGAAAAATATATTCTATCAAAATAATAAAATGATTAAAGGGCCTGATAGTTAATGAAAAAGGATATGGTAGCACTAATTTGTTAGGCAACGTATTTTCGTCAGTTATTTGGTATTGCGATTCATATGATACTATAATGTTTGATGGGAGGTATGATGATGGGTGAAATGATATTATATATTATTATATTGATGACTCTATTATGGGTTGCATGGCGTTTTCTTTCAAATAAATATCAAATACCTTGTCCCAGTTGGTTAGCTTGGTTAATCGCTCTAGATAATCCATTTGCTAAAGCGCATCAAAGAGAGCGCATTATTCAAGCTTTACCTCTACAAGAAGGTACTCGTGTTTTAGATGTTGGTTGTGGGCCGGGGCGTGTTTTATTGCCATTAGCCAAAAGATTGGCGCCAATGAATGGAGAAATAACTGGCCTTGACATGCAGCAAGGTATGTTGGATCAAGTTCGTTGCCAATTAGGACACAATGCTAAGCATATTGATCTTATTTGTGGTGATGTGATGCAGCTGGCTATTAATAAACAGTACCATATCATACTCATGGTTTGTTTGCTTGGAGAGATACCACAAGCTGCAAGGAAGGGTGTTTTAAAAAAACTATCTGAACATGTGTTGCCACAAGGTATAATATCGATTACGGAGACAGTCTTTGATCCGCATTATATCAGCTATATAGAAGTTAGAAGGTTGATGCATGCAGCTGGTTTTGAAGAATCATTTTTTATGGGAAGTAAGTTAGCATATACTGCTCATTTTAGGTTAAGAGAAGTGCATGATTAGGAGAAAGTTCAGGAAAGATTTGTCATGATTGTTTCCAAGAGTATCTGTCTCATGATCAATAATCAATAGGTCCAAGCAGGGTGGCTTGATTTGGAGTAATATATGGAGGGCTTGTGAGGGTCTGAGGGGTGAGAATTTTTTATGACAAAAAATTTGTACCTCAATTAATCTATGCGGCTAAGTTTTTATGTCAAGATAATCCGGCGTTAAACTATTTAATCTGGGACCCTAGCATATGAGTCTTGCGCAACTATACTATTTTCTTGGAAAACATTCTAATCACAGGCGTGTTTGGTGATTTTGCGGTTCTCTAGATACGCGTATGTTGCGCAGATTAAACTTGCTGAAGCTCATGAGTGATGGAGGTTTGAAATCCGAGAAAACCCAGTGCAATCTTTTCGAGACTTAAAAACTGGCGGAGAGAGAGGGATTCGAACCCTCGGTACGCATAAACGCACACACGCTTTCCAGGCGTGCCCCTTCGACCGCTCGGGCACCTCTCCAGATGCGAGTAGTTTAGGTAATTTCTGAGAGAATATCAACTATAACTGATTAGTTTTTGATATAAACTGTGTTAAACCAGAAGTAGCAGCTTTAGGAGCAGGCATAGGAGCTGCTTTTGTGAGTAGCATACTAGAGCTCAAGCGAGGCATTGTAATATTGAGTAGTGAGGGCAAATATACCAGTGCCAGGACTGATAGTCCTAATATGACGACAACGCCTAGATAGTATAGAAAATTTGCTAAAAAAGAGCTTTTGTTCCCGGCACCTTTCTCTTCAATAATATTGCTTTTCTTTTTAGATGTAGGCTCATCTGCTGAAGCATTATCGAATTCTGGTAAAAGGTTGGTAGAGATGTCGGTTTCTGGGGCACTATTTTCTGGTGAAGCCGGCTCATCAGATAAATTATGCTGTAATTCTGTAGAGTTGAAGGCATCTCTCAGATTTCTGTTGACTGATTTTTTTTCAGCTTCGGTTGAATTGGTTTCTACTTCTGAACCCTCATCTTTTGGGGTAGAGCATGCATTAGGCACCCCATGTTCTGCAGTATTGACTGAATCGTTTAGGATACTATCGGTGCTGAGGGTACTAGAATTTGTGGCATCTAAAGGACTGTATACCCAGAGACTAATGTCACTCATATTTCTTTCTGGACCGGTAGAATTTCTACCAGATAGATTTGGTGTTCTAGGGCGTGTAGTGCTGTTTTTGGTGCTGAGGGTGTTATTCATGGTTTTCTAAGTTATTTTTAACATATTAACATATGATTAAGGTGAAAGTAGTCATAATTTATAATCAGCATATTATTCAGGCTCATCATATATAAAACCTCCAGATTGCATTGCCCACATTTTTGAGTACTGTCCGCCATGTGATATTAACTCTAAATGCGACCCATCCTCAATGATTTGACCATTTTCAAAGACTAGAATGCGATCCATCATAGAAAGGGTAGAGAGTCTATGTGCAATGATTAAGGTTGTTCTGTCTTCAAAGAGTGATTGAAGGCTGTCTTGAATCAGTGTTTCAGTGACTGAGTCAAGTGCGCTGGTAGCTTCATCTAAGACTAAGATAGGTGCTTTACGCAGAAACGCTCTTGCAATTGCAATACGTTGTCTTTGTCCACCAGATAGCTTGGCACCTTTTTCACCAACAATGGTATTGTAACTGTCTGGTAGTTTTGTAATAAACTCATGGCAGTGTGCTAGTTTAGCTGCTTCAATAACATCCTGAGTGCTAGTATTTTCACACCCATATTGAATGTTTTCTAATATGGTTCGGTTCAGCAGAGATGGGTCTTGTGGGATCAGTGAGATCATTTTGCGTAGAGAGTCGAGTTTGATGTTAGTGATATTATGTTCATCAAGTTTGATGGCCCCAGAGTGGATATTATAAAAGCGCATCAACAGGTTAATAAATGTAGTTTTACCACTACCAGATGTGCCAACTAGTCCAATCTTTTGCTTGGCTGGTATATGTATCGACTTATTTGAGAATAGTGGATGGCTATCGATGTGACTAAAGCTCACTTTCTCAAATGAGATAGCGCCTGATGTATATGAGATATCTTGACTATTTGGTTGGTCCTTGATGGTTACCGGTGTCATAATTCCAATAGATTGACGACATTTTCCTAGTTGCTCAGAGTACTTGACATACTGGTTCATCAAATGCCAAATATTATGAATAACGCCAATGAAGGTACTTGTAACAAATGCAAAATCTCCAACAGTAGCAAAGTTGTCTTGGTAGAGTCTAACAAGTGTAAACATAAAGACACATAGCGCTGTAAATATTGTAAGCTCCCAAAATAGTCGCATATGGAGAATTGAGGCACGCAGTTTACGATCAAATTTTGTAGTTGAAGCTGCAATTTGGTGAAATCGTTCTGTCTCATATGGTCGTTGGGAGAATGCGCGAATGATACTAACATTACTGATCGTATCAACAAGGTGACCAACTAGATTTGTTTTCTCCTCTGCAAATGCGTGTGAATGTTTGAGAACTTTTTTGGAGAAAATGGCAGTTATGCCAATGAATACAAATAGCCAGGTGATAAGAATGATGATAATAGAAGGGTGTACAAAATATAAAAAGCTGATACTGATTAGAATCAGTGACAGATTAAAGATTAGATCAAAGGTAATAGAGAGTATTTCAAGTAGTCCGTTACTCATTTCTAAGATACGATTAGAAACTTTTCCAGAAGCAGTATTTTGGAAAAATTGTGTTGACTGATCGATACTATGAGTAAACATACTTTCCATGATGACTTGTTTATATGCAGGATATAGTGATCTCTCAATTACTTCTTTAGCGCGATATGCTGCAATGACAATCAACCATGATAGAAGATAATGTGCTAGTGGTGCTTCGATATGCTGCCATATATCAGCTCTAACAGTAGAGGAGTCAGATAAAGTATCAATAATTTGTTTCAGTACATAGGGGTTGTATACCCAAAAAAATGCTTGATATCCAATAATGGCTAAAATAGCAATCATTTGCCACTTAAGTGGCTTGAGTAATGATAGACTAAATCTAAGTAAGTGGTTTGTATTTGCTTCATTCATATTATTAATATAGCGTGTAAAACACTATTTTCAATTAAGTATCGCTTATTTTTTTTCGATTGCATGTGTTTTTTGAAGTTTTATGACTAGGTTCTTGAAGCTTATTCCTCAATCATATAGCTTATCATTTAAGTATTAGAAGGAATTGAATCGTGAGTAATGGACAGTATATTAGTATTTTAGATTTAGGGACAAATCAGATGCGTATGCTGGTAGTAACGCGGGAAGAGCCGCATCGGATAGTGGCTTTTCATGTATTGGCATCAGAAGGTATTTCACATGGTGCAATCATTGATCTTGATGCAGCTTCAGAAACATTAAGGCGTTTGTTAAGTATTGTACAAGATCAAGTCGATCAAAAAATTACCAAAGTATTATGTACTATTGCAGGAGAAGGTGTTTCTTCTTTGAATTCTCACAGCATGGTAAAAATTAGATCACAAGAAGTGAGTGCATATGATATTGAGTCATTGGTGAGTACTGCACAGGCAATTTCATTAGAGAACAAGCAGGTGCTGCACGTGATTCCAATGGCATTTAAGGTTGATAATCAGGCAGGGGTAGAGGATCCAATTGGAATGTATGGTGCTCGGCTAGAGGGTGATTTTCATATTATTGTAGTGGATCAAGGGATTTATCAAAATTTTATTCGCTGTTTACAGCGTGTGGGACTGCAGTTAGAATCATTTGTTTTCTCACCACTTGGGTCTGCTTCTGTTGCACTGAGCCATGATGAGAAACAACAAGGCGTTGTTTTAGTAGATATTGGTAGTGGTACAACAGATTATACAGTTTATATCAATGGTGCTTTAATCAAATCTGCATCATTGCCGATTGGTGGGGGTTCTATTACAAGAGATATTGCATATCGAATGAAGGTAAGTAATGAGTTATCAGAACAATTAAAGTGTTTGATCTGTGAAAAAGAGTCACTTGATTTATCGATTCAGTTACAAGGGGGGGTGTCATGTTCAGAGTTGGTAGAAGTCATTGACGCACGGTATACCCAAATCTTAAAAATGGTAGATCGACAAATCATTGAATCTGGGTTGAAACATAAGCTTGGTCGAGGCTATGTGATATCAGGCTCAGCAGGAATGTATAAAAGACTAGATGATTTAATTCAAACACAGCTAATGATCGATAGTAGAGAAGCAGAGCTATGTCAATTGGAGTTACGAGCTTTGCCTAAATCTTGGCTTGCTGCTTTAGGCGCCTTATACTTTTCTAAGCAATATGATGCAAAAACATTATATCATACTGTGACGAAAGGAAGTAGATTCTCTAAGATATTCCATTGGCTAGAAGCACATCTATAGTTGATTTTCTCAGATTTATGTTTATGCTGAAGCTGAGGAAAATAATGAAAGGAGACAGGAAGTGGCACTTCATGAAAATTTAAAGGGTGCGAATATCATGTTATGTGGTATTGGTGGTGGCGGAGGAAATGCTTTAACTTCAATGTTGAAAGAAGGCATAGATGGTGTAACATTTATTGCTGCCAATACGGATGTTCAAGCGCTTAGAAAATTTGAAGAGTTGAATACAGATATTAATTTGATTCAACTTGGAGAAAAGTTGACAAAGGGGCTTGGTGCAGGTGCTGACCCAGAAGTGGGGAAGCAGGCTGCATGTGAAGCGGCAGAGTCAATACAAAGCGCAATTGAAGGCGCAGATATGCTCTTTATTACCGCTGGAATGGGTGGTGGAACAGGTACCGGTGCAGCACCAGAAATTGCCAGAATTGCGGCAGAGATGGGTGTTTTAACAGTAGCAGTGGTCACTAAGCCTTTTGTGTTTGAAGGTGCAAAAAGAATGCAAATTGCTGAGAAAGGCATTGAGCAGCTAGCACAGTATGTGGATTCTTTGATTATTATTCCAAATAATAAGCTGATATCAGTTTTAGGTAAAGATGTTACATTGATGAGCGCATTTCTAACAGCAAACTCAGTGTTACTGGGTGCAGTGCAAGGGATATCCAATTTAATTACGCATTCAGGTTTGATTAATGTTGACTTTGCTGATGTGAGAACTGTGATGTCAGAGATGGGTATGGCAATGATGGGAACAGGAGTAGCACAGGGAGATACACGTGCAAAGCTTGCTGCTCAAGCTGCAATTGCATCACCATTGCTTGAAGATCTAGATGTATATGGGGCAAAAGGAGTTCTTGTCAATATTACCGCTAGCTCTAGTATGTCTATTGGAGAATTTGAAACAGTTGGTTCAGTGATTGGCGAAGTGACATCAGATAGCGCTATAGTGGTGATTGGAACTGTACTAGATGAATCGATGGGTGATGACTTAAGAGTGACGGTTGTGGTTACAGGATTAGATAGAGACGAAGAAACTAAAGCACCTGAGTCTGCAGATTTTCAGGAAATTAATGCAAAGCCAGCTTATATTTCTGAGCCTAAAAAAGAGATAAACCCAATGAAAAAAGAAACGGTAGAAGAACCATATCTGGATATTCCAACTTTTTTAAAGCGACATGAAAACTCTAATTAGTCTCGAATAATTTTACCTGAGTGGTAGTGTATGATTCTTGAAGGGGGATGTTTTCCTATTGCCCCTTCCATAATTGGTAATTGAAGATGCAATAGACCTGCAGGATTTTCTGGAGTGGCTTCACCTGGTAAATTGGCACTAGTAGAGACGATGGGGCACCTGATCTTGTCAATGAGATTCTTAGTTGGTGGGTGTTCTGTTACCCTAATCGCGATTTCTTGCTGGTTATTACAAAGTGCTGAAGGTACGATTTCAGATGCAGAAAAAACCCAAGTAGTTGGTCTAGACTGCTTTAGTTGATTCAAATTGATATCTTCTTTAATCCATGATAAGCAATTATCCCATTGAGAAAATAAGATAATAAAGCCACTTTTCCTGGGTTTAATCTTTATCAATCGTTTAATCGCAGTATCAGAATCAGCTCTACATCCAATGCCATAGACTGTATCTGTTGGATAAATAATAAGTTGATGTTGATTGAGCTGCTCAGTCGCTTGCTGTAAATTAAGTAGATTCATCTTTATGCTGACACTCAGGGCAAACGATCACTGCGCCTGACTTCAATGTCTTCTCAGTCATGATGGGCCATTTGCATGCGGGGCATTCTTTTTTCACTGGAGGATTCCAAAGTGCATATTTACATTTAGGGAATCCAGAGCAGCCATAAAAAGGTTTTCCACGTTTTGAAAAACGGCGAATAATTTCATTTTCATTACATTTTGGACATATGATAGAAGTTCTATTTTCTTCTAGCGGTTCGATATATTTGCATTCAGGATAAGTGCTACAGCCATAAAATCCACTAGTACCTGTTGATTTTTTAACCATAGGAGCAGTGCACTTTGGACATGGCTTATCTTGAATGGGCTCATCAGGTTCATTTGGCTCACCTAAAGGTCTTGTGTATTTACATTCAGGGTAGCCTGAGCATCCAATAAACTTACCATGTTTACCAAGCTTCATCACAAGATGCTTACTACATTCAGGGCACTCTTCGTCTAACTTCTCATGTGCAATATCACTTCTTTTGACTTCACTGCCAACTTTTTCTACTTGAGCATGTAATGTTTCCCAGAACTTCTCTAGTAGCTGAAGGCTGTTTGTTTCACCACGTGAAATATCATCTAGTGAGTCCTCCATTTTTGCAGTGAAAGAGTAATCAACATATTGATTGAAATAACCGTCAAGGAATTTGATTACAAATTCCGCAACATCTGTTGGGACAAACTGTTTTTTCTCTACTGAGACATACTGGCGCTTTTTGAGTGTGCTAATGATTGTAGCATAGGTAGAAGGTCTCCCAATGCCAAGCTCTTCTAATGCTTTGACAAGGCTTGCTTCAGAGTACCTTGGTGGGGGCTCAGTAAAGTGTTGTTGTGTTGCGATCTCTTTGATCTCAATTTTATCCCCTATATTAAAAGAGGGTAGCCTTGTATCATTTTTATCTAAGTCTTCATATGCTGCTAAAAAACCAGGGAAGTTAATGACGGAGCCAGAGGTTTTGAATTGATACTGTTCTTGCGTATGCAGGGTAACAGTTGTGGTATCTACAATTGCTGATGCCATTTGAGAAGAGATTGTTTTTTGCCAAATCAGTTGATAAAGTTTGAACTGATCTGAGCTTAGATTTTTCTCAATGCTTGAGGGCGGGAACTCTAGGTGTGATGGTCTAATTGCTTCGTGGGCTTCTTGTGCATTTTTAGTTTTAGTGCTGTAAGCCAGTGCTTTTTGAGGTAAGTAATTTTGACCATACTCGTTTTCAATAAAGTCTCGGATTGAGTCGACGGCTTCACTTGCAATACTTACAGAGTCGGTTCTCATATATGTAATTAAACCAGTTTGAGAGCCATTGATTTCAATCCCTTCATAAAGCTCTTGAGCAATTTTCATGGTTTTTGCAGTTGGGAAGCCTAGTCGATTAGCAGCAGCTTGTTGTAATGTTGAGGTGGTAAATGGGGCTTTTGGACGTCTTGTTCTACTCTTAGCACTAATATCTTCAATCGTTGCAACTGATGCATGGGCATTGGCTTGAATTTCTTCTGCATCTTTTTGTGATGCAATATCAAACTTTTCTATTTTTTTACCTGCAATGCTGTATAAACTAAATGTGAGTTCTGGTGTTAGTGTGTGGCAGTGAAGACTCCAATATTCTTTTTTCTCAAAAATATTTCTTTCTTGCTCACGTGAGACAATAAGGTGTAGTGCGGGGCTTTGTACTCTACCTGCAGAAGTACCAGGCTTTACGGTTCTCCAAAGTAAAGGAGATAAGTTAAACCCTAATAAAAAGTCCATTGCTCTTCGTGTATGCTGAGCGTTGACTAAATCCATATTGATTTCTTTTGGAGAAGCGATGGCTTCTTGAATGGCTTTTTTGGTAATTTGATGGAAAGTGCAGCGCTCGATATTCAGTTGATCATAAATTTTTTTTTCTTGTAATAGCTCACAAACATTCCATGCAATGGCTTCTCCTTCTCGATCGGGGTCAGTTGCGAGTACCAAATGTGTCGATTTTTTAGCTGCACTGACAATGTTGTTCACATGCTTGGTATTTTTTTCAACAACTTGGTACTTGGCTGCAAATTGATTATTAGGGTCAATTGCATTTTCTTTTTTGATGAGCTCATAGATATGGCCATAGGTTGCGAGAACTGTATACTGCTTATCTAACATTTTGCTTATTGTTTTAGCTTTTGTTGGTGATTCAACTATCACAAGGGTCTTTTCTGGCATCGCGTTTATCTCAATTGATCTTTTTCATTTATACTATCTAAAATTTTTTAGTCAAATACTATTTTGTAATTTTTCCGTGTAACCGATTGTAAACACAGTACTTGCGCTCGAAGCTTGTTGTGCTGCATGCAGGTTTAATTTGTTGTTTAATCAGCTGCCACTCTTGCCAGTTGATTGCAGGAAAGAAGCTATCTCCTTTAAACTCAGCGCCAATGTGGGTTAGATATAAGTATGATGCATATGGTAAATAGAATTTATAAATTTCTGCACCACCAATAATAAATACATTACCAGTTAAATTGAGTGAAAATAATTCAGATGGCGTGCTAAGAATATCATGGCCAGATAATGTTCTAGAAATAATAATATTGCGTCGATTGGGTAATTTTCTACCTATGCTGTCATGTGTTTTGCGACCCATCACAATAGGGTGGTTGAGGGTTGTCTTTTTAAAATACTCTAAGTCTTCAGGTAAGTGCCAAGGAAGCTGATTATTGGAACCAATCACATGGTTAGGGTCTAGTGCGCTGATGATACAAATATTCATGGAGATCCATTAGGTTTTGGACATAGTATCGAGAATTCGGTATGATGGCAATGCACGGGGTATACCGAAAATGGATGAATGGATGAAATTGGCATATAGGATATTAAGTTTAAGTACAGTTGTTACAGGGTTGGCACATGCCTCAATTAATATGCCAAGAGGCGTAACACCAATTAGTCGTGACATTTATGATCTTCATATGATGATTTTCTATATTTGCTTGGTTGTAGGTGCTTTAACCTTTGGGGTGATTATATATACACTCTTAAAGCATCGAAAGTCTCGAGGGGTTACACCAGCTAAGTTTGAAGGTAATATATGGCTTGAGATTGTTTGGACAGTAGTACCGCTGGTAATTTTGATGGGGATGGTATATCCAGCAGCTAAAGTATTATTGAAAATGGAAGATTCATCAAAATCTGAGGTCAGTGTCCTTGTTACTGGTATCCAATGGAAATGGCGTTATGATTATTTGGATGATGATATATCGTTCTATAGTAACTTATCGACACCTACAGAACAAATTGAAGGGTTAGAGCCCAAAGGTGAGCATTATTTATTAGAGGTAGATAAGCCTATTGTTGTACCAATTCATCAAAAGATTCGCTTTTTGTTTACTTCACAAGATGTCATTCATTCTTGGTGGGTGCCTGATCTGGGCATAAAAGTGGACGCCATGCCTGGATATATCTCAGAAGCTTGGGCATATATTGAGAAGCCTGGTATATACAGAGGTCAATGTACTGAGCTATGTGGTATGATGCATGGCTTTATGCCAATCGTATTAGAGGCGAAAACACAAGCAGATTATAATGATTGGATTGCAAATAAAGGGGTAGATCAAGAAAAGGTAGAAGTTGGTGCTATTCCTGTCTCTGAAACAGTAGAGGAGATTGATTTTTCTGATTTAGATGCAGTAAAAGCATTTGGTCAAGGGATTTATAAAATACATTGTACTGCTTGTCATAAAGCTGATGGTAAAGGGATGCCACCAGTTTTCCCATCTTTTGTTGGGACTGAGATCGTGACTGGGCCACCAAAAGAACAAATCAAGATTTTACTTCTAGGGGTTGAAGGTAAGGCGATGCAATCCTATGCTGATCAGTTAACTGATGAGGAGATAGCTGCTGTAATTACTTATGAGCGTAATGCCTGGGGTAATGCCAATAAGGAAAAGTATGGTGAATATGCAGGTGGGATTGTAACGCCACAAATGGTCAAGGATATGAGAGTTGAGTTAGGGATACAGTAATGATTGATTCAAGTAAAGTAGGGTATTGGTTTTCAACAACAAATCACAAGGATATCGGTTCTTTATATTTATGGTTTGCATTGTTAATGTTTTTTGTGGCAGGCGCAATGGCTTTGGTGATTAGGGTTGAGCTGTCTCAGCCTGGAAAGGTTCTGGTAGATCCTAATTTTTATAATCAAATGGTCACATTGCACGGATTGGTGATGATATTTGGAGCAATCATGCCTGCATTAGCGGGCTTTGCAAATTGGCAAATCCCTTTAATGATTGGTGCAAGTGATATGGCATTTCCAAGAATGAATAATTTGAGCTTTTGGTTGTTGCCAGTCGGATTTTTATTAATGCTCAGTACGTTATTTGTGGAAGGTGGTGCGCCAAACTTTGGATGGACCATGTATGCTCCGCTTTCTACGACCTATGGTCCGCCAAGTACTGATTATATGATTCTTTCTATTCATGTTCTTGGGATATCGTCAATACTGGCTTCGATGAATATCATCGCTACGATTATGAACCTTAGGGCGCCTGGTATGAGCTATATGAGGATGCCAATTTTTGTATGGAGCTGGTTTATTACTTCTTTTTTGTTATTAGCAATCATGCCTATATTGGCTGGTACTGTCACAATGCTACTAACTGACCGTCATTTTGGTACGAGCTTCTTTTCAGCTGCTGGAGGAGGCGATCCATTAATGTTTCAGCATTTATTCTGGTTCTTTGGACATCCAGAAGTTTATGTGTTGATTATGCCAGCTTTTGGTATTATCTCTGAAATTATTCCAACATTTAGCCGTAAGCCTTTGTTTGGAGCTAGATTAATGATTTATGCTACAGCATGTATCGCAGGCTTGTCATTTATTGTCTGGGTGCATCATATGTTTGTGACAGGCGTCAGTGTATGGGTGAAAATATTTTTCATGTTTACTACGCTTTTGGTTGCTGTACCTACAGCAATTAAAATTTTCAATTGGACAGCGACAATGTATAAAGGTGCGTTGACCTTTGAGCCACCAATGTTGTTTTCAGTGGGCTTTTTGTTTTTGTTTACGTTTGGTGGATTATCAGGTTTGATGTTAGGCATTGTTCCAGCTGACTATCAGTACCAGGATACATATTTTGTTGTAGGACATTTTCATTATGCCATTGTGACTGGTGTTTATTATGCAATTATTGCTGGTGTCTATTATTGGCTGCCAAAGTGGACTGGAAAAATGTACTCGCATACGCTTGGTGCATGGCACTTTTGGTTAAGTACAATTGCAGCTAATTTGACCTTTTTGCCAATGCACTTCTTAGGGTTAGCAGGTATGCCTAGGCGAATTCCAGACTATGCTGTTCACTTTGCAGATTTTAACGCTATTGTATCAGTGGGTGGTTTTATCTTCGGCTTTTCACAATTGCTGTTTGTATATTTAGTGATTAAGAATGTATGGGGCAAGGCAGATCAATCTGTTGGTGCGCAAGTTTGGGAGTGCGCTAAAGGTCTTGAATGGAGTTTGCCATCTCCAATTCCTCACCATTCGTTTACTGAGCCACCGGTTGTAACAAAGGCATCATATGAATGGTAATATAAAATCTGTACATGTTTATACCACAACTTGGATTGTGGGCGCTATGTTGTCACTGATTTTACTGGTGAACCAGGCCCGGTTTTCAGTTCCTATCTTTGTACTGGTTAGTATCATTGGTGTTGGGTTAATAATTGATTGGGTCTATAGTTTTTATCAAAAGAATACTGGTTTAAATAAGAGTGCATTGATTCTGGGAAGTTTTGGGGTAGGAATGTTTTTATTTTCTTACGCGATGGTGCCAATGTATCATTTGGTCTGTCATGCAGCGGCATCAGTAACGAGTCAGGTTATTCCTCAAAGCGTGGAATTAGATATGATTGCAAGACCTTATCGACAGTTGCCAGTGCTAGTCAAGTTGGATCAAATGAGGTTGGATTTATTGCCGGAGGCGGTGGAAACCGTTTATGCTGACTTATATAATGACTCGGATGATGAATTAAGTATTCGGTTAAATTTAGTCACTCAGCCAAGAGCATTGGCAAATCAATTTGAAGTGGTTTTACCTAAGGTTATCCAGATGGAGCCTCATCAGTACATACGTTTGCCTGTTCAGGTAAAGTTTTTAGGTTTCACAGAGTCACTGAGTCAGGCAAGTATCATGTTATTATTACAAGATCAACAAGATGAAGGCGAATTAGGTAAAACAGATGCATGGAAGAAAATGTCTAAATTCAAGAGGAGTTGATGATGAGTATGCCAGTTTTACCCAACAGTTATTTGCCACTACAGGTCTCAATGGCATTATTGTTAGTAGCACTTGGGGTTGTTGGCTTGCTGCATGCTTCAGATACAGCTTGGATTTACTTGGGCTTAGGTTTATTTGCATTGGTAGTGACAATTATAAAATGGTTTAGTGTGATCATTCATGATGCAAAGACAATTTTAAATGGGAATGCAACTTTTGATGATGCAATGCGCAATGGAATGATATGGTTCATTTTTACTGAAGTCATGTTCTTTGCCGGTTTATTTGGAGTGTTGTTTTATATAAGGCTATGGGCTTTGCCGCAACTTGGAGGGATGGTTGAGTCCAAAATCATGACTCATACATTATTATGGCCTAGATTTGAAGCAGCATGGCCATTGATCTCTTCTCCTGACCAAACTGTGATGAATATAAAGCCTGTTGGTATTATGGGGATCCCAGCATTTAATACTTTGGTGTTATTGCTGAGTGGATTGACAATTACCGTCAGCCATCATGCATTAAAACATGCAGATTATATTCGGTCTGCTCGTTGGTTACTGAGTACAATTGTCTTGGGTTCAATCTTTTTATGTTTACAGGGTATAGAGTATCAGCACGCATTTACTCAAGGGTTAACTTTTCAATCATCAATTTATGGCAATATTTTTTACTTTATGACAGGTTTTCATGGATTGCATGTTTTTTTGGGAACGGTGTTTTTAATTGCAATTTATCGTAGATTGATTAATGGGGAGTTATCTCCAGAGTCACATTTTGGTTTTGAGGCATCAGCGTGGTATTGGCATTTTGTTGATGTTGTTTGGTTGATGTTATTTGTTTTTGTATACTGGATTTAAATGGAAAAAAGTTATGGATGAAAACTATAGTATACTGAGTAATTATGCTTCTCAGGTATATATCGGTGAGAGCGCATGGATGTTTGCTGATAGTGTCTCGCCTGATCAGTTTGTGAATGCTTTCTGTGCCTTGGCCAGTTCAGAGAGAGAGGTAGAAGAAAGTTTAAAGGATCGGCTTGATATAGTGCTGCTGGCAAAAGATATCAAGAAAGATCAATTGCAGCCTGATGTGCAAAATAAATATATTGAATATACAAATTATGTGGAGGATTATATCGGCAGGTTCTTAGGGGTAGGTCTAGATAAAGCAGAGTTGTTGCGTTATGCCTTACAGTGTCCATCTGGGTTTGTTTGGGATTACCTTGTTCATTATTTAAGTATAGGGCAAAATATTGAGGCTAATACGCTGATAGATGCGCTCAGCAGGACTAGCCTTGATACTTTTGCAAGAGTGGTTAAGCAATTAAGGGCTGTTAACCGTGATTTATACGTTGATTTGGTTAAAGAAGCGCCAAACGTTTACCAACAATTTGTATTTGATAGCTTATTAAAAATTACAGATACAAGTAGCTTATCGTTAACCAAGTTCAAGGAGATCATTACAGATGAGAGCATTCCAGCTGAATACTGGAGAAAGTACTGGAAATTATTATTAGTCGATGTATTTGTTAATGATGATGCTAGTGGGTTAAGAGAAGTTGCTAATAGGATTTTAGATGTCACTAACCCTTGCTTTTTAGATATTCTAAAGCAGTATGATCACTCTGAAATAATATCAGAGCTCTGTATTGATGCGGAAAACTTTCCTCATTTAAGTGAGTACCTCGAGAAACAAAGTGGGGAGGCTGCCTTATTGGAGCAACTGCAAGAGTCTCCTACTTTGTCTAATTTTGATGTTTGGTTAGGTTCTCCTCATACATTTCATGGTCTGATATCTTTCTTAGAGTGGTATGCAAGTATAGAGAGAAAAGACCTCAAATCTTTAGAATATCAGTGCCGGATTGAGCAGATGATTGCTAAGGCAGACTATATAGATTGGGGTGACACGCAGCATGGTATGTTGGCATGGTTGCAAGATAATCAGAATGAAGAAATTAAACAGTTGGTATTAAGAGGGTACGCGTCAGTAATAACTGTAGGTCAGGTATCTTCGTTGTTTAGTGAGTTGTGTGATAATCCATATCAGTACGGATTTTCAGCCGATATTATTGCTAAAATGATGCAGAATAAGTCAATTGAGGGCGTGATCAGCCGTGAAGCGGTTAAAAACCAGTTGGCAGAATATTGTAGCCAGGGGGCTAAGATCCGACCTGATCTAGCTGTCCGTAAGACTGTATCACACTTGATTGCTAAAGATGCAAACGCATCAAATTATAAAGTACTTGCTTATATTTTGAATTATTCAGAGTTTGCACGAACGATCGTTTCGATGAGTGATTTAAGAAATTACAAGGCAAACAAAGATCAGACCTGCGATTTAATGAGTATTTGGTTTAAGCTGTCATGTCAGAACTTTGGATATTTTATTCGCCAGTTTGTCAGTTGGGTATATGCAGTGATCGTTGTGGGCGTAGGGTTTGTGTCGGTGCCTGCAGCATGTGCTTTATCTCCATTGCTAGCACTTAGCTTGTGTACTAACTATGTGGCAATGAGAGCATTTAAAGAGCAAAGTTTTGAAAAAGAAGCGCAACAAGTGTACTCGAGATCAGTATGAATTGGGTAACGATACAGGTAAAATGTCAAGGGTGCGTCAATAGAATCAAGACTCTAGTTAAATCAGCTTCTGGGCTTGTTGGTATGAGAGTGAGAGGGGTGCGCATTGAGTTAAGAAGTACAAAAGACCTGACCAGTTTGCTCAATCAAATGCCAAAGTCAGCACAGACTTCTAGAGTGGAGAAAGGTGCTAAAAGCTGGTCATTGCAAGCGAAGCTATTTTCTATTAGCACTTTAGTCGTTGTGGCGATGATGTTGGCAGAGTTGATTTTAAGCATTAAGATAGCTGTAGCTACGCCTATTTATCTTTGTGCGCTGTTGATCTTGATCATACCTGAACTAAAAGATCTCAAGTGGAGTGCTATTAAGCCTTATGTGCCTGGTGCATTGTCGGTTTCTGCTGTATTGTTTGTATTGCCATTTTCTGTATTGTTCAAAGTTGCGTTTTCATTTTCAATGCTTTCTATGTATGCCTGTCGTCTTTTACAGTCTAAGGAAGGTGTTGCCCCATCGCTTATGTCATCATTAGGGGTGTTTGTTTATAGTCTATCATCGGTATTTTTATCATATTGGACCAGCCCTGTGTTTTGGGTGATGTCTATAGTGCCGATAATGTTTGCAACAATTAACGTGCGTAACAATATGCTGAATTGTGACTGGTCTTTGAAGATGGTTGCAGCATTGGTGTTTTTAATTTCTGCTACGACTTATTTGTTATCTCTTCCCGCGATGGTTTGTTTGCATGAAGCATTTATTGCTGTTTGGCTCCTTAAGCTAAAGGGAATGCAATTACAGTCTATGCAGGTATCGGAAGTTCATTTGGAGCATATTAAACCTGGTGTGCTTCAGCACAGTGTGTCAATAAAAGCTGCTGATAAAAATTTGCGGGTCAGTTTGGAAAAGTGTGATTTCGATTGGTGTATTACGCATTTGCTTAAAAGAGATGTGCCACAAAAGCATGAGGGAGTTTATACACTAGATCAGTTTAGAGTGCAGCATCTACCAAAAAATGCTCGAATACTTGAAGGGGAGGTGATTGCTGAGCCATCAATGCTTGAGGGTTTGCATTTGAATGCTGGTCAGCATAATCAGCTGGATACTCTAGCAAGTAGACTAGTTCCACTGTCCTTGATGTTTGCTACGGTTTCATTTTCAATTGCTATGATGGGGAATTTTGGTATTGCCGCAGCTCTTGGGATGGCAATTTCAACTTTATTGGCCAGTTGTCCATGTGTCTTTTTAATGCTGTATTATATGGAACGCTCAGTTGAAGCATTATTTATAAAGAATGGTATGCACGTAAAGGTAAACTTCCAAAAGAGATGTTTAGAGGGGCTGAAATGGCCGGACCTATCTAAATGGATGCATATTACGGATAGGACAGGTGTTACGCATGGTCCATCTGATTGGTCTAAGTCACAAAGAGGAGTTGATTTTAAGTCACTAAGCTTGCAACAAAAGCAGCAGCATATTAAGGATGGGCTTGAGCAGTTAGGTAAGAGTGTAGAATCTGACTTAAAGAAAAGAGTTGAGCTGGGTATTGAGGAGGGCGCAGAAGAGCAGCTAGAGCAGCTTTACCAGGAGCTCAAAGACGGGTACGTATTTTATCAAGATGCATATACATACCTTAAGGTGCTAAAAGCATCTAAGATGAAGGTTTATGGTTTATCAGCAGCACAGGAGAGAGAAGTATCGTATAAAGCCTCTATGTCAGATTTAGGTATTGATGTAAGTGTTGATCAGTCTTATCAGTCGCCGGTTAAAAAGGCAGATGCTTTTCAGAAAGTCAGAGGTAACAGCTATACTATTATGTATGGTGACGGGGTAAATGATTCTAAGATATTTGATTTAGCAGGGGTGCTTGGTGTTGCTGTTAGAGAGTGTGCAGATGAAATTAAGGACAAAGCAGTATGCTGGATTAATAGCTTTAAAGATGCAAAACCTGTACTTAATGTAGTCATAGAAGGGCAAAAGTTTGCAGGCAAGTTGGCGAAACAAGGGTTTGTATTTAATATTGCTTCAATGTTAATGGGCGTAGTAAGCAGGGTGTTTCTAGGGTTAGTGCTGCCAATGTGGGCTCCATGCATGCTTGTGCTGACTTCAATGCTATATATGCGTATTCAGATCCATTTCAAAATAAAAGCACTTAGCGCAGCGTTTTTTAAATCAAATAAATATTCTAAATCTGTAAATAAAAACAAAGGAACTGGCTTAAATAGCGCTATGGAAGAGCATTTAGTAGATATAAATAAGCGTTGATAAATAACGATTTTATACATAAGTTGCAAAAGAATACAAAAAAATAGCAAAAAGGTGTTGACTATTAAATTGAGGGATGTATAATCCGATTAACTTTTCGAAGTTATGATCTTTAAAAAAGAAGCAAAGCAATACAATTTGTGTGAGCGCAGTCAATAAAATGATGCCAGGAATGACGTAAGTCAAAAAAATGCGACATAGTCGCAAAACCTTTATAAACGAAGAGTATGATCCTGGCTCAGATTGAACGCTGGCGGCATGCTTAACACATGCAAGTCGAACGGCAGCATGTTACTTCCTCGGAAGTAATGATGGCGAGTGGCGGACGGGTGAGTAATGCGTAGGAATCTACCCTAAAGA
This sequence comes from Gammaproteobacteria bacterium, assembly GCA_040266255.1. Lineage (GTDB taxonomy): Bacteria > Pseudomonadota > Gammaproteobacteria > Comchoanobacterales > Comchoanobacteraceae > Comchoanobacter. The sequence goes on along the minus strand of JBDQEV010000012.1, from coordinate 806 downwards.
GGGGAACAACCTAGGGAAACTTAGGCTAATACCGCATAATCTTTACGAAGCAAAGCCGGGGACCTTCGGGCCTGGCGCTTTAGGATGAGCCTACGTCAGATTAGCTAGTTGGTAAGGTAATGGCTTACCAAGGCAACGATCTGTAGCTGGTCTGAGAGGATGATCAGCCACACTGGGACTGAGACACGGCCCAGACTCCTACGGGAGGCAGCAGTGGGGAATATTGGACAATGGGCGAAAGCCTGATCCAGCAATGCCGCGTGTGTGATGAAGGCCTTCGGGTCGTAAAGCACTTTCAGTTGGGAAGATGGCTCATTAGTTAATACCTGATGAGTTGACGTTACCATCAAAAGAAGCACCGGCTAACTCTGTGCCAGCAGCCGCGGTAATACAGAGGGTGCGAGCGTTAATCGGAATTACTGGGCGTAAAGAGCACGTAGGTTGGTATTTAAGTCAGTTGTGAAATCCTCGAGCTTAACTTGAGAACTGCATCTGAAACTGGATACCTAGAGTTTGGTAGAGGGAAGTGGAATTTCCGAAGTAGCGGTGAACTGCATCGAGCTCGGAAGGAACCCCAGAGGCGAAGGCGGCTTCCTGCACCAATACTGACACTGAGGTGCGAAAGCGTGGGGAGCGAACAGGAGTAGATACCCTCGTAGTCCATGCCGTAAACGATGTGTGCTAGACGTTGGAAACTTAGTTTTCAGTGTCGCAGCGAAAGCATTAAGCACACCGCCTGGGGAGTACGACCGCAAGGTTAAAACTCAAATGAATTGACGGGGACCCGCACAAGTAGTGGAGCATGT
>JBDQEV010000011.1:0-36634 GCA_040266255.1 Gammaproteobacteria bacterium | reverse complement strand
TGCTTAGATACTGTGATTTTCAGTATGTGGGCCTTAGGCGACATAGCGGTATCAATTTGGGACATTATCTTGTTCTCCTCACTAGTCAAAGTGCTATGTTCAGTTGTCATGATGTTTTATACCTCAATCTTTAGTGGAATAAAGCGTTTATGGGGAATGTTTAATGTTTAAGTTTGAATTGATACACCAGTCTAAGCGATCAGGTGCAAGAGTCGGTAGAATACATACTGCACATGGTAGTTTTTTAACCCCAGCTTTTGTTGCAGTTGCTACAAATGGTGTTTTAAAAGCAGTTGACCATGTCAGTATTGAAGAAATAGATTTGCCACTGGTTTTTGCAAATACTTATCATTTGTTATTGCACCCAGGTCCTGATGTAATTGAAAAAGCTGGTGGAATACATCAATTTTCTGGAAGAAAAGGGCCGATGATTACTGATTCAGGAGGGTTTCAGGTTTTCTCCTTGGCATATGGATCAGTTGCTGATGAAATTAAAAGCAAAGGTGCTAAAAAACATGGTAATAGTGTTTTAAAAATTAATGAAAAGGGCGTAGTTTTTCGGTCGTATCGTGACGGTGAAAGAATTGAGTTAACGCCTGAATCGTCAGTTGCAGCACAAAAAAAGATTGGTGCAGATATCATTGTACCTTTTGATGAGCTGCCTCCGTATCACATGGGTGAGAAAGCATTAAAAAAAGCATTAGCAAGAACACACCGTTGGGAAAAAAGGTCGCTGGATGCACATTTGAGCGATCCTAGAGGTCAAGCAATGTATGCAGTATGTCACGGTGGAGTTAGTCAAGAGTTAAGGAAAGAAAGCGCATGCTATATGGATAGTTTATCGTTTGATGGTTTTGGTATTGGAGGTAGTTTAGGAAAAGATTTAACAGAGTTAAAACAAGTGCTTTCTTATACTACGCCTTATCTTGATCCACTAAGGCCGAGACACTTATTAGGTATCGGTGATCTGCCTTCTATTGATGAAACAATTTCTTATGGTATAGATACTTATGATAGTTCATACCCAACTAAAGCTGCTAGACATGGTGTCGCATTTACAAAGCAGGGACCTGTAAGACTTAGGCGTACAGCATATCGAGAGGATTTCACTAAAATTGAAGAAGGATGCGAGTGCTTTACTTGTCGTAACTATCACAAGTCATGGTTGCATCATTTATTCAAAGCGCATGAAGTCAGTGCGCATACATTAGTCACCATTCATAACTTAGCTTATATGGTGAAGCATATGGAAGAACTTCGCCAGAAAATACTCTTCGATAAGATATAATATTTGCATAATAGGCGATTGCTTTTATAATGAAAATTATTCATGGAAAGAAGTTGTATGTCTAATGTAAAGTATCTAGAGGATCTTACTGGTAAGTTAATTGCTGATATTAAAGCAGAGAGAGTTGATGCTAGTGTATTTAGTGAGTTTAAAGTTAAGAGCCAGGAACTATATGAGAGAAATATTTTAGATCAATTAGAAATATGGCATGAATATTTCAAATCTCCAAAACCAAAAGACTTATCATGGATTGAGCATATGTTTGCTGCAAATCCAAAGCTTGCCAAAGATTTGATCTCTTCATTATATGCATTAACCATTGAAAGAGAGAGAGTTAATCAGCAAGCATTGATATTACTAAACCAGGACCCGGGTACTGATGTTTCAAATATGATCAATGTCGATGGCGTTGAGCACATGCAAGAAAGGGTAGAAGGAGTCTCTCAGGCGTTCGGTGAGATTGAATCAACAATAACTGATATTCTAAAAAATGGTTATCTTTCTCAGGGTGCATTGGGTGTCAGTTCTTCAATGTTGATTGAGCATATGAATGAAAACTCTAAGCATTTATTCAAAGGGGTCAAATGCTCTAGCTTATCTGTATATAAGATGGTTGCAATAATTGCTGGAATGTTTTTGTTATGTACTACAGGGTTTATGATTCATCAGTACTTTACTGCATTTGAGGTTTTGATCGTCAATTTTGTCGAGAATATGATTTTATCTGTATTGGCTACTGCGATTTTAGCAGTGAATAGTATCGTGATGTTACGAGGTTTTTATCAGAGAAGAAATCGATCTAACAACCATGCACAATTAGCCCTGTCTAGTGCAAATGATAATGAGTTTGAAGATATAGATTTAGGCGATGATAAAGCAGGGAAGAGAACGCATCAGTTTGAGATGATAAGGTGCTTATTACAAGGTATATATTCAACAGTCAATAGAGCAGAGGATGCCCAACAACAAGGTCAGGCTCATTACCAAAGCATTAAACAGCATATTGAGCGCAATGAAAAAACGTTAAATGATTTACTAGACCCTTTGTATCAGCATTTTCAATCTGAGGCAGGGCAGAATACATCTTGGTTAGATCATTTATTTTCTGTTAAACCAAAATTAGCACAGCAGTTGATTGATAAACTCTTTAAGCTAGAAGAGTTTAGAAAAGAGGCTAATTTGAAAATAATTGCATATTGTTATGCTTCTCCTGCTGAAAAAAGTCAGCAAGAAGATGATATGCAGCGGTTCTTAGATAGACGTCATGAGACAGTAGCAAACTTAGAACGTCAGATTACTGCATTTAATCAGAGCATTAAAAACTTATCAACGCTTTGTGTTCAACAGCGGCCTGACGGTGCTAGTCTATATGCACATATGAGCAATAATTTTGCGCAAGAAGTTAAGAAAAAGAGTAATAAAGATTTAAAAATACATGCAGTAATACAGATTGTTAGCTGTGCATTGATATTGTTCTCTACAGGGTTTATGGGTTATTTCTTCCTCTCAAATCAGCAATCTTTTCACTATTACTTTATCGCAGCCGCTTCGGTTGCTATATCATCGATTCTTGCACTATGTATAGACTCATATTGCATTACAAAAATGGTGAATAAAAGCGATCGCATCATGAACTCAAAGCATATTTTTCATATTCCTGATGCAATGCTTCAAGAAACAAGACCAGCTACCAGTTCAAGAGTATTAAGCTCATTTTCATATCACTATTAGCCCAATTAAAGACTGAGTACTCAACGGCATACTTGAGTTATTTAATGATTTGTTCTATAATAAATAAAAAAAGAATAGAATGTATAACTCAATTATTAAAAAGATACAATATAAAGATTTATTTGAACCTATTGATAGTATTCCTACTGGTACAATACGTCTCATTGCTTTTGGTAATCATGCGACTTTGTCTTTAGTATTAGACTGTGATGGATCTAAAAAGATAGTGTATTTTGATCCAAATTTCAGTCGTTTTTATAGTGTTGATCGTTTAACAAAAGAAGTAATTCGACAAGTACAGCAGGGTTTTTTCCACACATATGTTTGTCGTCAAGATTTTTCTGAGACTGAAGAGGTGATGATACATGAGCTTCAATATGTTGGTGCTAATTTACCTAAAATAACAGCGATTGAGTCACAAAAAATCAACTCTACATCTATACCTTCTCATCGTGGAATATTAGAGAAAATCATTGCAGCTAGGGGTATCGATAGATTATCTGAGGATGCTAGGAATATAGCAAAAGGAGCTTGTAATGGTATTTCACTACATTTGGCGAAGTGCTTAATTGAGTCACCACTAGATACGTTAGCAGCACTGGAAAATTTTTCTATTTTCTCTGATGAAACCGTTCTCACAGTTGCACGTTTGCAGCTTGATCTGGGAAGTAGGTGTGCTGAACAGTTTCGTTATATAGACGCAATGTTTTCCCCTGAGGAGCAAACAAACTTAGTTCGGTTATATCATGAGATGCTGATTGAGAAATTAAAAAGCAAAAAGTGGGACTCAGGCCTACATTTAGAGTCCTCAGGATATGAAGGTCATTTGAGCATTCAAGCAGTATTTGGACAATCTTCCCTTGATGGTCGTGAAAGCTCATTCTTACAATATGCTATTAAACAGAATGATCGTCTGTTGGTTAAAGGTCTGCTAGATTCTATTCAGCAATATGTGAGTGGTAAAAAGGCAAGTTTGAGTGCATATAACTTAATTTTAGTTAGCGCAATTTTTTATGCAAAAAAATCCCATCAGTATGACTATATTGAGTTAATCATAGACTCATTATGTGAACACGGATTTTTGCCTCATATGCAGGACTTCTCTTGGGTTGGCTTTGTTTTAAGTACTGCTTTTTGTGCTGATAAGAAGATTTCAGCACAGTTTGCTCAAAAATTAATCAGCTCTGGTGCTGATATCAGTATACCGTATCTAGAAGCCCCATTATTGCATCATGTGCTTTCAATGGGTTTGCCGCATGAATTCTTTCTGGAAAATCAACAGATGCTTACAAAAGAAAGCTTAAATGAGGCTGAGGTACAGGTTTATGGTGTTGAAACTGCTTTTACACGATTTATTGCAAGTATAGACAGCTTTAATAATACCTGGATGGACAGTATGGATTTATTTCTAGAGTCAGGAATGAATATATTTCTTTCAGAACGAGCACCTCAAGATCATTATGCAATGCTGCAGTCTAAAGTAGATAAAGCGATTAGTCAGATGTTTTATAGTATAAATGAAGTTACTGATGTGCGATTAAGACCGTTACTGATGAAGATTTTCACGCAAGAATGCCCAAGTTATGCATTGGAGAACTTATTTGCTCACGCATGGATTTGGAATATGCCAGCTGCTAGTGTCCTTCAAGAAATCACTTTAACTGATCAAATGGTTGCAAAATATACGGATCAATGTAATCCGCTGATGTTTCTGATGGGCGAATTTCTAGCTGGTCAGACAAGAGGCCTCTCACGTAAAAGATTGACATTAGAGCATATCCATAAAACCAATTTGATAGGAAAATTTGCAGGTAGGGGGTTTATCCAGACTGAACTTTTGTATGCCATGATCACCAACAATACAATAGTAGTCGATCAAATTATTAAAGAGCAGGATGAACAAGTCTTGGCAGATATTTATGATACGATTAATCGTATGTCAATACTTGAAGAGCATCAAGCAGCATCTCTTTATCTAAAAGTTATGGATCGCACCAGGGATACAACATACGTGCCTGTTCCTTCTGGTTAAATAAGCTGAAAAATATGTTTAAATGAAGGCCTAGTAACCTCACTTATAAAGCTTAACTGTAGTGGTATTTTAATAAGAGAGTTGTAGCATAATGCATGATTGTATATGTTGTATTTTCTCTTCTGTTGCTATTTTCTTCTAGCAATTGGTACATAATGTTACCTATGATGTTTTTCCCATTCTGTCGTTATGCGGTGCTGGCAGCTTTAATGACACAATATATTCCGTATAGTGATGTCTATTCAATTTTTTATGATGGCAACCTCGTTTGGTTAGATGGTCAGGGTTTTCTACTGATTGGTGAGGAGTGCACACTCATGAAGTGGTTATCTGCTACTATCATCAAAAGATTCAATGGCGTGGAAGTCTTGTCATATCAGCCGTTAGATTTATTTAATACAGTCATTTCACAAGCTCGATATTACTTTTTTCACAGTATCTATGAAATAGATGTTCTGAATAAAGACCTATTGTACTCAATTTTAGGCTATGGCTATGTGAATGATATTTGGTATACATTTGGGATTGGGCATTTATTTTCTATTCATCATTATCATCTGAGTATGCTGATGACAAAACAGAGAATAAAGCCATTTACAGGAGTCATGTTAGTATTTACTTCAGGTTTATATTTATTGATTAATCCAACAGAGTTATCACTTTGGAGGATTTGGTTAATCTATTTTTTACGCGTAATAGGTAGATGGGCTGATTGCCCTATTGGTAGAATAGAGCTCTGGTCTATTTCGACAGCTGCTTTATTGGTCATTGATGTTAACTGGGTTTATAAACTAGGGTTTTGGTTGCCAGTCGTGATTAGCATGACGAGTCAATGTTATAAAAGTACTGCTGGATACTTAAAAGAGGGCATTATAGGTATTCAGGTTCTGCTGGTGTTATACATATTTGAACAACCTATGCATTTGCTTAAGTTAATTGCATATCAACTACTTAATCCATTTTTTAGATTATTGCTTTATCCATTACTAACTTGTGCAATCCTAATGGTATTTATTAATTTGGAGCTGAGTCAACGGTTATTCAATATAATTATGGGTATGCTCTGTCAGCTGGAGATGATTTTAAGTAGTGGAGCAGTGTTGCTTTCATATCAATTGATGCCATACTCTCAGATGCAGGTATATAGTTTAATGATTCTAATATTGATGAATATTAGGTATGTGTTTCTTTTACTAATTTGGTTGATTCCAAACTCAAATGGCTTAGAAAAAGGAGAGCTTAGATACCATATGCTAGATGTTGGACATGGATTATGCATCGTACTTGAAACACAGAATCATACATTGATTTATGATGCAGGCTCTATGCAAAGTAAACGTGTCAAAAATAGATTGAGAAAGTTTTTATATACACATCAGATCAATGCAATTGATGCAGTCATTTATTCACATGCAGACTTTGATCATACATCTGCACAGTATTATTTATCTCAGAACTATCACATCAAGCGTGTCTATAGTGGGGAGGCGATTTTACAAAAGCAGCAGCAGTTGTGCCAAAAAGGGCATAGCTGGAAGTGGGATGATGTAACATTTCGCTTTTTACACCCAGATCAAAACCAATATCAAAAAGGCAATGATGCATCATGTGTATTACATATCCATACAAATCAGATGCAACTGCTGCTTACTGGTGATATAACTCATAAAGTAGAAAAGCAGCTATTAAAAGACTATCCAGATTTAGAGGCAGATGTATTATTGGCTGCACATCATGGTTCAAAAACATCATCATCTAATGAATGGCTTCAGACCCTTGATCCCAAGAAAGTTTTAATTAGTGCTAAAGATAGGCGTCATATCTCTAACCAACAACTCTATAAATATCAGTTAAAGTTTGCACCATATAGTGAAACTTTAAAATAAGCTATACTGCGACAGGTGCTTTAATAATGCCATGATGTTGGTAGTCATCTAGCTTAAAATGCTCAAATCGATATGTATCTATACTACTTTGTGGTTCAATACTGAGTTTTGGAGGTGTAATTGGTGTGTGTGATAATTGTTGTGTAACAGCATTAACATGGTCTTTATAGATATGTACATCTGTTCCGGTCCAGACAAACTCACCAGGCTCAAGGTCACATAGTTGAGCAATCATCATCGTTAATAAGCTATAAGATGCAATGTTAAATGGAACGCCTAAAAATAGGTCAGCTGAGCGTTGAAATAGTTTACAGTTGAGTTTATTTTCATTGGTCACATAAAACTGGAATAGTAAGTGACATGGAGGTAATGCCATTTTATTGAGTTCTCCTACATTCCAAGCATTAATAATATGACGTCGAGAGTAGGGGTCTTGCTTGATGTTCTGTATCAATGTACCGAGTTGGTCATGGGTGTTGCCATCTTTATCTTCCCATCGTCGCCACTGTTGTCCGTAAACAGGTCCTAAGTTGCCATCTTCATCAGCCCATGCATCCCATATTTTGACTTTGTGATCTTTAAGGTACTGAATATTGGTTTCTCCAGAGATGAACCACAATAACTCATGTAACATTGCATTAAACGCAACTTTTTTGCTGGTAAATAATGGAAAGGGGTCTATTGGTCCTCTTAGTTCAGCACTGAAGACAGAATAGGTTTGTGTATTGGTTCTGTTGTCTCGTAGCTCTCCTGTCTGCAAGACCTGTTTCAGAAGTTTTAAGTACTGTAGCTCAATGGTATGCGGTTGGTTCATTTTATATCTCGACTGCTATAAATTTACTATAACTTGATTCATCAGATCAGCAAATCAATAAATTGCATAAGTTGACTAAATTTTATGCCTGGGTGATCTATCATTGCGGCATCATAGCTTGATTGAGTTATTAAGCTAAAAAGAGGTGTGACGTATCAACTTTTTCTTCAAGACTTTAGAGATTAGTTCATTATATGCTTCGATTACTTCGACTTAAACGACTTATCTTAGAGTCAATTTTGTTTAAGCGCTGACAAATACTTGGGTTGGAGAGGGAGGCTGGCTTCAAAAAAGCAGGAGTATTATCATGTTCTAAGCCATTCAAAGCAAGCTCAACTTTATTGAGCTTATGATTAATTTTGAGAATTAAACCGATTAGTACAGCAAATGCCAGTATAGCAGCTGCAACCAATGGGTTAAGTACAAGATACTGATAGCCTGCTTGTAGGGTACTGACAGTAGCAGCTCCAGCAGAAAGAAAACTTTCACTAAATCTTTTGATAGCATTCATCATTAAGCACTCCTTTATATTTGTTAGCACTTATCTGAAGGGTGAAAAAATAAGTCCTAACGATTCTTCCATTAAGGACTTTATATTAGATTTTATATGCATAAAAAACAAGGCTGCTTGGCAATCAATAAAAAAGGGAGCACTAGCTCCCTATGTTATAATCAAGAGATATTAAGTTGAATTGCGTCTTGTGGTCTCTGAGCCAGCTAAAGTTGCTCCTTGCACAGGGCTTACTCCTGGATTAAACACACTAGTGTTTTTAGATTGGATTTCTCTAACCAGTTTCTGCATTTTTGTATCAAGCAGTTCTAGGAGCATGTGCTTTCTTGTGCCATAGTAAGTGCTAGGGTAGAGTTCCTTTTGGCATTTTCGCACATATTTGTTAATATGTTTTCCCTTCTCCATTTCAAGAAAAGTTTCTTCAAGAAGTTGATAAATTCTATTGTATGCATTTAGTTTTTGCACAGTCGTTAAATCATCGGCATTCATTGAAGGATCTGCATTTGACACCCTATATGCAAGTGCAATAATTTCTTTAATTTTATCGTCAGAGCCAGGCTTTACAATCGGAGTTGCAATAGGGCTATACTTAAGCTGTGTTTGAATTGTATGTGATAATTTGATGCCTTCAGATTGGAATATTGAGTTTGGATCTTCTATCTCATAGTGCTTATCTGATAAAATACATATTTTACTTCGTTCATGAAATTCTTCTGAATCTAGAATTGTTGTTTTAGTCTGTACTTCTGGATCTGTAGTAGTTAGCATTTGAGGGTCTATTTTATTCCAACTTATCTCATCTATGAGTGGTTTTAGAGCACAAACAACTTCATAAAATCCACTGACTGACAGCAAATGGGGTTGCTCGGTTTGTTCTCCGCTCCACTTATATAAAGGTTGGAGGTGTTCATCTAGCGATGGATTCGGAACAACGAGAAATACATCATCAAAATCTAACTGAGAGATTGTTTTAAATCGATCTTCATACTCAGCTGCTCTTGAGCTTGAGCCACTTACTTCCATACCCTTTTGGTCGCTCAATAGGTCTATGTAGGTCACTGCTAAAGCGAGAGAGAGATTGTTGTAAATAGACTTGACCGTGAGTGCTTCGAAAACAGATGCATCTAAGTTTGATGATTCTGGTAGAATTTCTGTAATGCCAAGTGAGACACAAATTGATCGATACTTATAAGGATTACTTGAATCACTTAGTGCTTGATCAGCAAGGTATGGCTGTATATTTAGATATTCTGCAGCTTCAAGTTGATTCTTTATCCCAGCAGTATCATGCCATAGTTGCTTGAGGCTTTTATTAATTTGCCCCACCGTTTCTTGAGTACCTTCTATTTCACTTAATCTACTGCTACTTGTAGCTTGCAAGGCCTCTATATCAGCTATTTTTTGTGTATGATGACTATGTAAACCCTTTTCCTTATTTGCTTCTGACTCTTGCTGTTTGGATAGGGTATTATAATCATTGGAAATCTTTTTGAGCTTAGATCGTATTTGGATAAACAGTGCAGTAAATGTGATTATTGCTAAAGCGCCAAGTGCTATTACAGTTGTTAGCACAGGGTTAAGTGTGATGTACTGTACAATAGACTGGAAAAAACCCGACGCAGTTGTACTGATTGACAATATTCGTTGATTAATTTGCTGTGATATATTTTGCATGATGATGCTCCTATTGAGGTGATATGGATCTTACTGAGCCATAGCCACAGTCTCCGTTTCCGATGCTACTGGCTGTTCTTGTTTGTAGAGCTCCTTCTGCCCTGGAAGATGTATAAGTCTGAACCTTTAACTGATTTTCTTTTAATTTTTGAGCTAGAGCTTCGTTAGCTTTACTCAACTCTAAAATTTCCTTGTCTTTTAAGGAAAGGGCTTCCTTGAGCTTTGTAGTTTCTGTTTGTAAATCCCCTTTAACTCGAGTCAAATCGTCGCTCAACTCGCTTAGCTTAATGTTTGAAGTTATTAAACAGTGGCCTGCTGTAGTACACAGTTGGTTAATTAAGTTCTCGTATAGATCTTTGTAAGATTTTAGAAGGGTATTTAGTTCAAGCATTAATGCTTGTTTACTGGAGAATAAGGAGTATTGTTTTAAACGTGCGTTCAGCTGTTTGCTTTTGCGTTCTATTTCTGTTTTATGCTTGAGGGCTTCTCTTGTGTCTAGATTAAGTGTGGCTCGCCCTCGTGCTAGTGCTTTTTGCTCTTCCAGTTCTTTTAAACTTTCTTCTGATGGGTTTGTGTGCGTATTGTTATTTTCTGGCATATTTATACTCATTTAGTTTGTTACGTCTTACAATCTATTCGCAGTTATAGTCTTTGGTCAATACTGATATTAATATAAAATTAATAATGCATGCATATTCAGTGTTATAAAAAATCTGTTTTATTGTTTGAATGGTTCATAATGACTGAAATAAAGGGAGTTTTAGAATGGATATGTTATTAATGTTAACGCTTTTAATAGGGTCATTGGGCTTGGGTATGGCGCTTAATCCAACACTATTTGTTGAAGCATATGAGGATATCAAATTTCATCCAGGATTGAAGTTGGTTTCAAATGTCTTATTATTGCTGATAGCAGCATTGATGATAGCAGTTGGCTTTAGTTCATATACTATGTGGTCTATGTGGGTTATTGCTTTAGGAGGGGGGCTGTTTATGATTGGGATCTTTAGGCTTGTATTTACTGATCAATGGATTAATATAGTGGGACCATTCATATCAGGTCGGTTCATTCGCTTTATTGGGATATTGTGCCTTCTGGTTGCTTTCATCTTGGGATATGATTTATTTTGATTAACTTTATATTTAGACAGCTTGTAGCCTTGTGGCGTTGGATTAAGAGTTTTTGGTCTAAGCCTGTTGTTACTAATCCGCCAGTAGGTGTAAAACCTGCTTCTCAAGTGCCAGAAGCGCAAAAACTGGTTTTAGATTTATTATCTCTTGAGCAATTGGCGACAGAAATACAAGACCCTGTATCATCCAATATAGCTGATAACTTCTATAATTATTATTGGAATGGTAATCAGAATTGTCATGGTATGTCAGAGGTGATGCAGAAACTAAAAAATGGAGATATGGAGTTTGTAAAAAAAGAAATTCTCCAGCATAGCACAAAAGGAATAGACTGGTTTTTTGCGCCAAACCCAAGGGGTAGACTATTTAACACTGGCAATGGAGGAGACCTTTGTAGTGAGTACAAGAATAGAATGAGAGACTTATTAGATCCAATTAAGAGCAGTCGTGCAATGCGGCATAATTTTTATATCGTATTTAGATTATTAGTAAATATGTCTATTGATCAGCAAGTTTTTTACTCAGTGAGGGTTGATAAGTTTTATTGCGCTGCATTTAGATTTTACCAGTTGCAAGACTACCCTGAATATCAGAATTGGCTAAATAGTACAGCATTACCAGGGTTTGAAGAATATATGAAAAAACAAGGCAAAAATAGTAATTACTTGTCTGAAAATGGCAATTCAATGAGTAGAGAGGATTTTCTTCAGTTTGTAAAAGCTGATCTTGATAGCAAGATAGCAGATCATGATTCAAAAACAAAAGCCGGTGCTGTAAAATCGCACTGAATATCTGAGAATTGAATATTTTGTTAAAGCTGACTCTATTGGCTACATTGGAACGATATAAATATCCATGCGTTTGAGTTATAGATATTTAATATGATTCTGATATTTACAAGCATTTTCCCAATCTAAGAGTAGACTTTCCTTATGGGTATCGATAACATCTACAGCATAGATATACTGATTAGAGGGTTATGCAACATATTTTTCTACTTTCATTCATCGCATGTATTTGTGCACTGGCTAGTTTTGCGTCTGATATTAATGCGCCATCCATTTTCAATATAGCGAATGAGCTATCTGTTTCAATCAATTTTATTCAGTTTAGCATGACGGTGTTTATGCTTGGATTATCATGTAGTCAGTTGTTTTACGGCCCTTGGAGTGACTCTATAGGTAGGAAAAAACCATTAATACTGGGCGTTGTATTATTTTCTGTTGGAAGCTTGCTGGCAGCAATTGCAGATAGTGGTAATATGCTGGTTGCTGCAAGACTGATTCAAGGCTTGGGAGCAGGGAGCGCTGCATGTATTTGGCGTGCTATTTTCTTAGATAACTTTCCTCATGATGAGATCCCGATTTATGGTAGTTATTTACAATTATTATTGTTATTTATATTGCCGACTGAGCCATTAGTTGGGGGTGCATTTGACGCATATTTTTCATGGCGAGCAAGTTTTTATTTTATGTTTTTATATGGCTGCACAGGGCTTGTATTGCTAATTTTTATACCGGATAGGCCTTTGGCTAAAGTATTACCAATGTCCCTTGGATCCATTGCTCAGCGATATGCGTTGATGCTGAGAAATCATGATTTTTTGAGATATAGTTTCTGTGCATCAGCAGGTTTTGGGGTTTATTTTTCATGGTTCATCGTGGGTCCAGTATTAACTAAGTTATCACCACATGATTTTGGAATTATTAATTTTCTTGTATCTCTACCTGCGACGTTTATAGCAAGTCAAATTAATAAAAGGCTATCTAAAGCAATGGGGACACAGTTATTGCTTCGTACCGGTTTCTGTTGCATCTTGTTTTCAAGCCTTTTTGTGCAAATTAGCCATTGGCTTGAAAACTCAATGATACTATTTATTACATTCTTCTTTGCAACATTGGGAACAATGGTGGCTTTGCCGCATGCATTTTCATGTGCATTTAAGCCTTTCACAGATAGTACAGGTAGTGCATCTGGCTTGTATTGCTTCGTACTACAGCTTGGTGCGGTTCTAATGGGCTCAGCATTATCCTACCTGCCAGATGAGACAGCTCATCATTATGCAATGATTATAGTGTTGGTATCACTGTCTGCACTTCGTGTACTATATACAAGCCCCCCTAATGAGCTTAGTTCCTAGAAAGTGGAGTCAATGTCTGATTCTCAAGAGTTAGCGAGTGGTCCGTCAATGCCTTCTAAGGATGTCAAAGCCAGTGTTAGGTTTCAAAGATGGGCTTTTAATTGTTGAAAATTGTGCTAAAATTTATACGATTAGTTGAATTGGAATAATATGAACATCCGAGTACTTGCATTATATGAGTTTACTGAAGTTGTGGTGCCAGAAAAAGTAAGAGAGTATATTGTCTCACATGCTAAAAAAGATGTGCTGGGCACACTTATCTTAGCTAACGAAGGGATTAATGGGACTGTATGTGGTAGTCAACATAGTTTAGATGAGTTGTTAAAAGTATTGCTAGAGTGTGGGTTTAAAAACTTGGAGTATAAATTCTCTGATGCCAATGAAGCTGCATTTTTGAGATTCAAGGTGATTTGTAAATCTGAAATTGTCACACTAGGTAAAGATGTTAACCCATGCCAGTTAGTAGGAGATTATGTTGAACCAAAAGATTGGAATGAGCTGATTTTACAGCCAGATGTTTTGCTAATTGATACTAGAAATATCTATGAGTATGAGTTAGGGACTTTTCAGGGGGCTGTGAACCCAAATACTGAGTGTTTTAGGGAGTTTCCGGATTTTGTTAAAACATTAGATAAGAATAAGTATCGTAAAGTTGCGATGTTCTGTACAGGTGGCATCAGGTGTGAAAAAGCATCTGCGTATATGTTATCTGAAGGGTTTGAGTCTGTATACCATTTGAAAGGTGGGATATTGAAGTATTTAGAAGAGATTTCTGAGTGTGATAGTTTATGGCAGGGGAGCTGCTTTGTATTTGATAGACGTGTCGCTATCAGTCATGGTTTAAAGCTATCAAATCATGTCATGTGTTATGCATGTCGTAGTGTGCTTTCTACTATTGAACAAAAGCATCAGGATTATCTGGAGGGCGTATCCTGTCAGTACTGTAAAGGTGAGCTTAGTACAGAAAGGGTCATGCAGTTGCAAGAAAGGCAGAATCAAATCGTATTGGCGCAGAGTAAAGGTGGGTCACACTTTCAGGGTAAGACTAAAGTAGTGAGGAGCTAAATAGAACCAGGCTATAAAAAACAAATAAAAAGCCTAGAATCCGGACATATGCATCAGCACCTATCCATTTTATACAGTCACAGTACTGCTGTGAGAAGCTCATTTTAATTGTTCCACCAAGGAGAAATGCAAGGCCAAGTGCATTGATTAAGTTAAATTGTATTGTAGGAGTCGATAACGCAATAATCAGTGATCCGAGTGATGTGAGTACGACTGCTGAAACTGCTTGTGCAGCAGGTTTTTTCAATACATCTTGAATATACTGTTCAATGACGTTTTTATTGACACTCAAGTTAAGGCCTACAAAGCATAACGCTGGGGCAATTATTTTTGCAAAGATGAGAGTGTTCACTAGTAACCTTAATGTTGTTTTCATACTTGATTCTGACACACAATCTAAGCATTGCAAGCAATAATGTTGATGCATTGAATTTGTCTGGAGGGAAGGTTATACTTTTATTGATATTGCAAAGGAGTGTATATGCGAGAATCTCCAAAGTTTCTGAACTTGGTGAAAATTCATCTTCCGATTACTGGGTTTGTTTCTATATTGCATAGGATGAGTGGTGTTATCAATATTGTCTTATTTGTAGGATTGATCTATTTATACTGGCTATTACCTGACTCAAATGAAATAAAAGAGATCATATCGATGCCGAGCTATAGGTTAGTGATGTGGGTTGCTATAAGTGCATTTTTATATCACTTCTTAGCGGGAGTAAGGCATATTTATATGGATTTTTTACATCAGCATAGTTTGGGGTTTGCAAGATACTCCAGTATGGCAGTGTTGATTGTTGCATTGTTATTAGCAGGTTGGGTTGGAGTGAGTATATGAAGCAGATGCGCAGACCAGGGTTAAGGGATTGGTGGTTACAGCGGCTTTCTGCATCTGTACTCAGTTTGTATTTTTTACCGATTATTTTTGCTTGGCTTTTGGGGTTTTTAACCGGTCCATTGAGTTTTTATCAGTTGCTCAGTCGAATGGATATGAAAGTTGCTACTTTTTTAATGTTAGCTGCTTATACCATTCATAGCCGAATTGGCTTATGGGTAGTGATTACAGATTATATGCCAAGACAAGCACAAAGTTACTTGGTCGCATTATTTGATATCTTATTTGTGATACAGTTCACCATTGGTGTTTATCTCATTTGGAGTTTTTAGTGGACATAGCACAAGAAGAGTTTGACGCTATTGTAATTGGCGCTGGAGGTGCTGGATTGCGAGCAGCATTAGCATTGAGCGAATCAGGCAAGAAGGTTGCGGTATTATCTAAGGTGTTTGCAACGCGTTCTCATACAGTTGCTGCACAAGGCGGGATTAATGCTGCCTTATCAAACGCAGATCCTGATGATCACTGGAAATATCACTTTTATGATACAGTCAAAGGTTCTGATTACTTGGGAGATCAAAATGCGATTGAATATATGTGTCGTGAAGCACCAAGGGCGATTATAGAGCTGGAGCATTGGGGAATGCCATTTAGTCGTGATGAAAATGGCAAAATCTATCAGAGAGCATTTGGTGGTCAGTCAAGGCATTATGGTAAAGAAAAAGTGAAGCGTACTTGTGCAGTTTCTGATCGTACAGGACATGCATTATTACATACACTTTATCAGCAAAATGTTGCGCATCGGTCAGTATTTTACCATGAGTGGTTTGCGCTTGACTTGGTGAAGAATGCAAAAGGGGATATTGTAGGTGTTGTTGCGATGGATATTGCTACAGGACAAAAAAAGTTTTTAGCCGCAAGACATACTATTTTAGCAACGGGTGGTGCAGGAAGAATATATCAACAATCTACCAATGCATATATTTGCACTGGTGATGGTCTTGGGATGGCTTGGCGACAAGGCATTGGCCTACAAGACATGGAGATGTGGCAGTTCCATCCAACTGGCTTATATGGTACAGGCATTCTGATTAGTGAAGGGACAAGAGGAGAAGGTGGACGACTGGTGAACGCCGAAGGTCATTACTTCATGAAAGGATACTCTGCTAATGCAGATCTTGCTTGTCGTGATATTGTGGCAAGATCTTCAGTGCAAGAAATACAGGCTGGGCGCGGCTGTGGAAAGCATAAAGATCATGTGCATTTAGATCTACGTGAGCTCAGTGAAGAAACTTTCAGAGATAAAATACCTGGGATTAGAGAGATTGCAAAAGTATATGTTGGTATCGATCCTAAAGAAGAGTTGCTACCAGTGGTGCCAACAGTGCACTACTTGATGGGAGGCATTCCAACCAACGAGTATGGACAAGTTGTTCATTATCAGTCTGGTCAGGATCAGGTTGTAAGGGGCCTATATGCAGTTGGTGAATGTGCTTGTGTTTCAGTGCATGGCGCAAATCGTCTGGGTGCAAATTCATTACTGGATTTGGTAGTATTTGGTCGTGCTGCTGGTCAAAAAGTCGTCAATGAGTTTGATGAGCTTGGTGTCGAGCTCACATACGTTGATTCGGATATTGCACAAGCAATGGATACTTATCAGAATCTGGCATCTAGAAAGTCGGGTATTCCTCATTCTAGTATTAGGAAAATGATGCAAAAAACCATGCAAGAAGATTTTGGTGTATATCGTGAAGAATCAAAGATGGTGGAAGGATTGAAAAGCTTAGAATCCCTATCCCAGTCATTTAAAGATAAGGCATTTTTTGAGGATAAATCAGATGTATTCAATACCAATCGTGTTGAAACATTAGAAACACTGAACTTGCTAGATTCAGCAATATCAACTGCCAAGGCAGCAATATTCAGAAAGGAGTCTAGAGGTGCACATAGCCGAGTTGATTATAGTGAAAGAAACGATGAAGACTGGTTGTGTCATTCAGTTGTCTATCAAGATCGTGATGCAATGAAGCGAAAAATTAACAGAGTGACAAAGGAAGTTGAGCCAATGGCACTTGAGGAGCGAGATTAATGCAAATTACGATACAACGATTTAATCCTGAATCAGATGAAAAGCCTTATATGCAGTCTTATGATATTGATACAAATGCATTTGATGGCAAGATGCTACTTGATGCACTAGAGTATATTAAAAGTGATATAGATCCGACACTTGCAATTCGACGTTCATGTGGTGGTGGGGTCTGTGGTTCTGATGGAATGTGTGTCAATGGTAAAAATTCACTAGCATGTCAAACTGAGTTAGCAAGCTTGCCTAAAAAGGTTACTTTATACCCAATGCCGTCAATGCCAATTATTAGAGACCTGGTTGTAGACATGACCCAATTTTATCAGCACTATGAATCAGTCGAGCCATATTTGAAAAATGATCAACCACCAAAGGATCATGAGCATATTCAGACTATAGAGGATCGCTCGAAATTAGATGGGTTGTACGAGTGCATTATGTGTGGGTGCTGTACATCTGCGTGTCCATCTTCTTGGTGGAACCCAGATCGTTTTGTTGGCCCTCAAGGTTTGTTAACAGCCGCAAGGTTTGTACAGGATAGTAGAGATGATCAAACCAAAGAGCGTTTAACATTTTTAGATGGCAAGTATAAGTTATATCGTTGTCGTGGTATTTTTAGCTGCACAACAGTCTGTCCGAAAGGCTTGAATCCGACGAAAGCTATTTCAGAGTTGCGTCAAGCACAGCAAGACCAACAGGACTAATAATGAAAGGTTATCGATACTATTTAGATACTGAGCTATTGTCACCAAATAGCATGGGATATGTTGAAAATTGCTATGAAGAAACACTTTTAGGCACGGAGAATCACTTAACTGGTCATTTTGATTTGTCACTACCAAGTACAATGCACCGTCAATTTTGTGAAAGTAAGCGAGGTGGCTATAAAGTCAAATCTGAAGTCGCATCTGCTCAAGGTTTGATTGATTTTTATCGCTCATATGGGCATCTGCAAGTGAACTTAGGTTTGTTTGATGACTATCGTGTAGTGCCACCTTTACCAAAAGTGGCTGGATCATTGCAAGGTGAGTTTTTAGGCAAAAACCTAGTGGCATCGCTACAAGACTGGAAGCATAGGCTATCTGATATTTATATCAATGATATCGGTTATGAGTTCATGTATTGTCAACATGAAGAAAGAAACTGGTTGATTGGTGCAATTGAATCTGATGGTTTCCAAGCCAGTTGTTCAGAGTTGAAAAAAGCTTATGCGGATATCGTGAGAGCAGTGAAGCTAGAAGGCTTTTTAGGTGTGAGTTTTGTGGGACAAAAGCGTTTTTCTCTTGAAGGCTGTGAAGGGTTAGTGCCCATGATTGAGTGTCTCATTTCTGATCAATTGAATTTAGGGTATAATGATGCTGTGATTGGAATGCCCCATCGAGGCAGAATCAATACCTTGGTGAATGTAATGGGCATACCGCTTAAT
The DNA here is from genome assembly GCA_040266255.1 of Gammaproteobacteria bacterium. Lineage (GTDB taxonomy): Bacteria > Pseudomonadota > Gammaproteobacteria > Comchoanobacterales > Comchoanobacteraceae > Comchoanobacter. Next base: position 18,015 of record JBDQEV010000011.1, on the reverse strand, counting down.
ACAATTTATGAAAAGTTTGATGGCAGCTATATTCCTGAGTCATATTCTGGGGATGTAAAGTATCATTTAGGACATTCTGTTGATCGGGTCATTGCTGATCAACATGTGCATATTGCACTTGGCTATAATCCATCACATTTGGAGGCAATCAATTCAGTAGTCATGGGGAATGTTCGTGCTAGAATGGACAATGGTGTTTCTCATCCTTATGCGATTATCGTGCATGGCGATGCTGCAGTTGCGGGTCAGGGTGTTGTCATGGAAACGCTATCTATGTCAGGAGTTGACGCATACAATATTGGTGGAAGTTTTCATATTGTAGTGAATAATCAGATTGGCTTTACAACCAATCCAAGAGATAGTCGATCTACGACTTACTGTACTGATATTGCCAAGATGATATCTGCACCAGTATTCCACGTGCGATCTGATGACCTGAAAAGTATGATCAAAGTGGTGAAAATTGCTGCCAAGTATCGAGATAAGTTTAAGAAAGATGTCTTTATTGATTTGGTAGGGCACAGAAAATATGGGCATAATGAAGCTGATGAGCCTCGAGCCACACAGCCGATGATGTATGAAAAGATTACGGCTAATGAGAGTATTTTGGAGAAAGCAAAGCCTGAGTTGATTGCTGCTGGTATTCCGCAAAGCTTTTTCTCTGAAACAGAGTCAGTAATTGCACAAAGAGTTGAAAATAAGGCGTCACTCATTGATTGTGTTGAAGAACAGCAATCTTCACGTGAGCTAGCGTGGCAGCACTATCAGTCATTAGACTGGCAGACACCAGTGCCAGCAGTCTTATCTCAAGATATTCAATCTTCAGCTCAGCAGGTTGCTGAGATGCCATCTGATATTATTTTACAGCGACAGGTTGGGAAATTATTAGAAAAACGTCAGTTAATGGCAGATGGAAAAGAAAACCTCAATTGGGGAATGGCAGAGCTTGTTGCATATCAATATTTAATCAATCAGGGTTGTTCTATTCGTTTGATAGGGCAAGATAGTATCAGAGGGACGTTTGCACACCGTCATGCAGCAGTATTTGATCAAAAGACTGGTGAAAAGCATGGTTTGCTTAAAGAGACAGAGGATGCAAAGTTCCATAACTATAATAGTATTTTATCTGAATATGCCGCATTAGGCTATGAGTATGGCTATGCTGAAACAGACCCTAAATCATTAGTTATATTTGAGGCCCAGTTTGGAGACTTTATTAATGGTGCACAAATTATCATTGATCAATTTATTTCTTCTGGGTATCAAAAGTGGAAGCGCTGTTGCGGTCTTGTGATGCTCTTGCCACATGGATATGAGGGGCAAGGGCCTGAGCATTCTTCTGCAAGATTGGAGCGCTTTTTACAATTGGCAAGTGAAGATAGCATACAAGTCTGTGTGCCTTCTACTGCTGCACAAATATTCAGATTACTGGTTAGGCAAGCGCTCCGTCCTTATCGTCGGCCTTTAATTGTAATGTCTCCTAAAAGTTTATTGCGTCTAGAGCAAGCAGGATCAAATTTAGAATCGCTTACAGAGCCTTTTAAAGCAGTCATTGACGACGAATCAAATGATGTAGTTCGAAGACTTTTATTGTGCTCAGGTAAGGTATATTATGATATTAAAGCTTATGCCTTAGAAAAGGAACAAGTGGTGCACTGTGTTAGGATAGAGCAGTTGTATCCGTTTCCAAAAGATGCTTTAGAGGAAATATTGGCAAAATACTCTGAATTAGAGGAAGTTGTTTGGTGTCAGGAAGAGCCCAAAAACCAAGGCGGGTGGAGTAAGCTAAGAGATTATATAAGCGAGGTAATAGGCGAGGGAGTTCGGTTAAGTGTGTGTGCAAGGGCAGATAGCGCTTCTTCAGCAGTTGGATATATGTCAGTTCATCAAAAGCAGCAAGATGAGCTGATGCGGAAAATATTTTTAGAGGATAAGTCATGAGTACAGAAATAAAAACACCAATGTTGCCAGAATCTGTGACTGATGCAAGTATTGCGGTATGTCATAAAAAAGTTGGTGATTGGTGTGATGTTGGAGATGTAATAGTTGAGCTAGAGACAGATAAGGTAATGTTAGAAGTGACTGCATCAACAGCAGGAGTTTTGTCATCAATCGCTGTTAAAGAAGGGGATATTGTGCATGCTGATTCTCCAATTGCAATGATTGATGAAACAGCTACTCAAGGTGCTAAAGTAGTAGAGCCTCCTGTTGAGGAAGCGCCTAAAGAGCCTCAAGTACAAGCTCCTCCTGTACAAAACGTCGCATCAAAAGAAAAGGTGCCACAAGGATCCATGCCAATGTCTCCATCAAAGCGGCGCGATGCATATAATAGTCCTAATAAGAGTAGCCAGGCGCCTAAAAGCCAACCAGTAGCCCAAATGCCAAGTACAGGAGATTTTGAGCGCAAGCCAATGTCAAGATTGCGTGCCAAAATTGCTCAGAGACTGGTTGAGGCAACACAAGAAACTGCAATGTTGACTACATTCAATGAAGTTAGAATGGATCCAATTATCAGAATTCGCCAGGACCACCAAGAAGCTTTTGTTGCAAAGCATGGAGTGAAGTTGGGTTTTATGTCATTTTTCACACAAGCGGTTTGTAAAGCATTAGAAGACTTTCCAGAGATTAATGCATCGGTTGATGGACCAGATATTTTATACCACCAAGGCAAGCATATTGGTGTTGCAGTTTCGACTGAAAGAGGGTTGGTTGTTCCAGTATTAAAAAATGCTCAGACAATGAACTATGCAACAATAGAGTCACAAATTAAAGAGATGGCAACACTTGCTAGAGCAGGTAAAATTGGGTTAGAGCAATTGCAAGGAGGAACTTTTACGATTACAAATGGAGGCGTATTTGGTTCAATGTTATCAACTCCCATTTTGAATATGCCTCAAAGTGCAATACTAGGCATGCATGCAATTCAAAAGCGCCCAATTGTTTTAAATGACGAGATTGTGATTGCATCAATGATGTATTTAGCTTTATCATACGATCACAGGCTCGTTGATGGACAACAGTCAGTACAATTTTTAGTCAGGATTAAAAATTTATTGGAAGACCCAGATCAAGTATTACTAGATTTATAGGAGTATAAAGTGGATTTACAAGAGTTTCGCGCAAAAAAGTTATTGGAGAAGTATCAGATCAATAAGGCTAAAGGCGTTGTTGTGAGTGATGTTGATGAGGTAGAGGCTGCAATTGCAGCATTAGATACAGAGGATGTGGTTGTAAAGGCTCAGGTGCTATCAGGAGGCAGGGGGAAAGCTGGAGGTGTAAGAGTTGTACAAGCTTCAGATGCACAAGCCGTCGTTAAAGAGTTACTTGGTACTAGATTAGTGACGCATCAAACAACAGACCAGGGTTTGCCAGTTCATCAGGTATTGATTGAAGAAGCAACAGAGATTCAAAAAGAGTTTTATCTTGCTTTTTTGTTGGATAGGACAAGTCGTGCAGTTACACTGCTAGCTTCTCGTGAAGGTGGAGTAGATATTGAAGAGGTTGCAGAAAACAGTCCAGATGCAATAGCAAGCACAACGATATATGGTCAGCTGTATCCATATCATGTTAGACATATTGCTGATGTACTACAATTAGATGAAAAAGCCATTTTTTCAAAACTATATACGTTAATTGATTATTTATATAAGTTGTTCACTGGGTCTGAACTAACAATGTTAGAAATTAATCCATTGGTGTTAACTGCAGATCAAGAATTATTGTGTCTTGATGCGAAGATGAATGTTGATGAAAATGCATTAATGCGTCAAAGTGAAATTGCAAGCTGGAGGGATCTTTCACAAGAAGACCCTAAAGAAGTTGAGGCCTCAAACTTTGGCTTAAGCTATGTTGCGTTGGATGGAAATATCGGTTGTATGGTCAATGGTGCAGGATTAGCAATGGCAACAATGGATACAATTAAGTTACATGGTGGTGAGCCAGCTAACTTTTTAGACGTTGGCGGGGATGCAACTGAAGAAAGAGTTATGCAAGCATTTAAAATTATTGGACAAGATCCAAATGTGAAAGTGATTTTGGTCAATATATTTGGAGGAATTGTTAGATGCGATTTGATTGCAAATGGTATTTTATCAGCACTTAATCAGATTCATTTAGATAAGCCGGTTGTTGTTCGTTTAGAGGGGCATAATGCTGAAAAAGGAAGAGCAGTATTGCAAAATTCTAAGCTAGATATTCATTCAATTGAGTTATTCTCAGAGGCTGCTAAAAAAGCAGTTGCATTATCGAAGGAGTAAAATAATGTCAATCTTATTAGATGCAGATACTAAAATAGTTTGTCAGGGAATGACAGGCAAGCAAGCAACTCTTCACTGTGAGCAGTCAATCGCTTATGGTAGCCAAATTGTTGCAGGGGTTACACCAGGGAAAGGCGGTATAGAGCATCTAGAGCGCCCAGTATTTAACTCAGTGATTGAGGCAAAAAAGAAACTAGATGTGAATGCAAGTTTAATTTTTGTGCCTGCTGCATTTTGTTTGTCATCCATCATGGAGGCAATTGATGCAGAAATCGAATTGATCGTCTGTATTACTGAGGGGATTCCAATGCATGATATGGTCAAAGTATGGCGTCGACTAGAAGTCTCAAAGTCAAGATTGATTGGTCCAAACTGTCCAGGTATTATTACACCTGGTGCTGCAAAAATGGGAATTATGCCAGCTTCTATTCATCAAAAGGGCTGTGTTGGCATTGTTTCACGATCTGGAACTTTAACATATGAAGCAGTTGCTCAAACAACAGCACTGGGTCTTGGACAAAGCACATGTGTTGGGATCGGAGGCGATCCAATGCCAGGCACAAGCTTTATCGATGTGTTGACTTTATTCGAGAAAGATGAACAAACAAAGGTAATTGTCCTAGTGGGTGAAATTGGAGGTGATGCTGAAGAGCGTGCTGCTGAGTTTATTCAGGCCAATGTTACTAAACCTGTCGTTGCTTATATTGCAGGAAGTAGTGCACCAAAAGGCAGAAGAATGGGGCATGCTGGTGCAATCGTAGCTGGTGGTAAGGGAACAGCAGAGGCAAAGTATACAGCTTTAGAAAAAGCAGGTGTTAAAACAGTTCGCTCTGCTGATCAAATTGGGCTAGCAGTACAAGATCTTGTTTAGTTATACATATGGGTTATGATCAGATTTTAGAGTAATTCTAATATGTCTACCTTTAATATTCATTTCCTTTAAGAAGCTATTCTTGAGATATCTGATATATGAGCGTGGAACATAGCTGGTTCGTTTACCATGAATAACAATCTCTAAAGGCATTAAGCTTTTAAGGTGTACCATTCTTAGGTTAATCGGCCTACCCAATCTTGTTGGCGGAGGTGTTCGTTTTACAATTCTCTCTAACATTCTTGTGAGCTGTGAGGTAGAGAAGCCTTGCTCTAAATCATGGCAGAAGTTTACAGCCATGGACATTAATTTTTGAGTATTTCTACCTTGGGATGCAGAGATTTCGATTAGAGGAACAACGGACATATGTCGCATTTCAATCTTTAAATCACTGAGTAAAGCACGACGCTGATCTTTATTGAGTAAGTCTATTTTATTCAGTGCAATTATAACAGCTTTACCCATGTCTAGACACAGGTGTGCGATTCTAAAGTCCTGCCGCGCAATATGCTCAGTAGCATCTACAAGGTGAATGATGACTGATGCACTTTCAATAGCACGTAGTGTATGAGAAGTTGCATATTGCTCAACCTCTTCATGGATCTTTGATTTTCGACGCATTCCTGCGGTATCAATTAGCTCATAGGTTTTACCTTGGTGCTGATGTTCTATTTTAATTGCGTCACGTGTAGTACCAGGTATCGGTGATACAATACAGCGATCTTCTTTGGCATAGTGGTTGGTCAGTGTTGATTTTCCAGCATTTGGCTTTCCAACAAGTGCTATCTGATGCAATGATTGTATATCGGTTTCTTCTTCATTGTTAGGTATATGGGCTTCAATATAAGTTCTTAGCTCATTGATCCCGGTTTTAGCTGTTGCAGATACAAGCATAATATTTTTGCAACCAAGCCTGGCAAACTCTTGCAATAAATCTTTACCTTTAGGGGTAAGGTCGATTTTATTGACGACAAGTAATAGTGGTTTAGAAAGTTTTTGGATTTGACGAATTAATCTGACGTCTTCTTCATGCAATGCTTCAGCAACTACAAAAAGGTTTAAATCAGATTGTTCTGCAGCTTGCCAAGATTGCTCACACATTTTTTGCGTCAGTTTATCACCTTTTTGTGCAATACCTGCAGTATCAACTAGCCAACATTGCTTGCTTGGGAGGTTCAATGCTGCAAATTGACGGTCACGCGTCACACCCGCAGCATTACTAACGATAGCGCCTTTCTTGCCCACAAGAGCATTGAATAAGCTTGATTTACCAACATTTGGTTGGCCGATGATTGAAACGATAGGTAGACTCATTTTTGTTGCTCTATTTGTATGTATTGAGTTAATAATTGTACTTGAGGGTCATTAGATTGAATAAGCTCCTCAACATGTTCTTCAATATTCTGCTGTATATCTGATGTAATCAGCTGCTTCAAAATACTGTTTGATTGATCGAAAGTGATACTCTCATCAATCCCATTTTTTGTTTCATAGTAGACGCTCATCAGTCTGCTTTCAGTGATCTGTTGGATCGCAGGAATGGGTTGATGTTGTAAAATCCATTCTAAAGTACGTATACACTTTTTATATGCTTTCTGATCATATTGCGACTTTGCTTTATATAATGCAGCTAAATGCGTTTGCATATAGTTTGGAAAAGATTGTTGCATATGTGTCACTAGAGACAAATCTTTATGCAGTAAAAATTCTTCATATGTTACCTGTACTTCAGCTTGTTTTTCAGCTTGAAAGTTAGAATAAACCTCCCACATACCTGCACTAAGAATCAATATCAATGCAAAGCCAATGATGGATTTTTTATAATCAGATAACAGTTGATGATAATAAGCATTATGTACTTCACTATGATGCTGCATTAGATGTCTCCAAGTTTTTTAGTACAGTTGTTATTTTGGTCAATTCATGCTCATTGATTGATGAATGCGCATGATCTACTATTTTGAAGGAATTTTGAGATAAGATCACTGTATGACTAAAGCCTTTGTCTTTTGCTGAATGAATCTTTTTTATTTTTTTAGCATGAAAGTCAATATGGATTGGGTATGCGGTTACCTGACGTATACTTTCAACTAAGTGATAGTGCTCTTCAAGTAATATGGCATCTTCAGAGCATATGACGACATTGGTCTTGGGTATGAAGCTTTTATCTACAAGCAATGCAAGTCGATCAACACCAATAGCAAGTCCAGTTGCAGGAGTATCACAGCCCATATTTTGACAAAGAAGATCGTATCGTCCACCTCCACAAATTGTTCCTTGTGCGCCAAGATCATCACTGATCCATTCAAATACAAAATCACTATAATAGTCTAAGCCTCGAACTAATTTAGAAGAAATCACAAATTGAATATCTGATGATGTTAGTTGCGACTGAATTTTTTGGAAGCAAAGTTGCTCTTCATTGGTTAACTGATCTAGCAGGCTAGGGGCATTTTGGATGATTTCGGTAAGCGCTGGGTTTTTTGAGTCTAATAGACGCAACGGGTTTTGTGTAGCTCTTGCTTTCTCATCTTCATTCAGTACTGATGCGTGTTGAGCCCAATATTCACAAAGAAGATTACGATAGCGTTGGCGTGTGTCTAGTGCGCCTAAATAGTTGATGACTAATGTTGGTTGCTGAATGCCTAGTTTTTTCCAAATTTGATCAGTGATCATGATCATTTCAACATCAATTAAACCAGTTGGGTATCCAAATGCCTCAAGGCCAAATTGTGTAAACTCACGGTACCGGCCTTTTTGTGGACGCTCACGCCTAAACATCTGTCCAAGATAGAAAAGTTTTTGTTTTTGCCTAGGGATTAAACTGTTGTGTATTGATGATCGTAAGCAGCTAGCTGTTCCCTCAGGGCGTAGAGAGACGGATTCATTATTTTTATCAGTAAATTGATACATTTCTTGACCAACAACATCTGTTTCAATACCAATTGATTTCTCAAATAGCTGGCTACTCTCAAGGTGAGGGAAGCGTACCTCGCTGTATCCATACTGGTTAGCAATTTCAATGATCTCAAGCTCAATGTAACGCATTTTTCTTGCTAGATCTGGTTTCATGTCTCGCATACCTCTTAGACATTGCATGTTGTTCATTTTAATTCTCCGAATAGCCAAATGGTTTTGCAATGTGCTGGCTTGGCTCAGTGTATGAATAAGAAGCGGGTGATTTATCAATGTAGTATATGGCGATGAATAACAATACAAGTGCTATAATTTTATAGTAGTGTTTTTTACGATTCTGTTTTTTAGGAGCTGAGGTTGTATGTTGAATTTTAAAACCACGTAGAGATAGTTTATTCTGAATAACTTGAGGATCTATGTTCAGTAAGGTTGCGTAAGAGTTGATATATCCAATATCATATAAGTTAAGAGCACAGCCTTCATAGAGGTCCTGCTCAAGTGCTATGATTTTCTGAGGCTTGATTTTCAGTAACTGAGATACTTGGTTAATCTCTAACCCTTTACTTTCTCTAACTGAGGTAAATTCAGACCCCACTGGTATAGATGACATGCCATTCTCTCAAATAATCTATATTTTACATATGATTAGGCGCTATAGCAAGATTAAATTGGATTGAATCTTGCTGAAATTAATAATTTTGCATCTGTATAGTCTAGATTGATATTGTGGTCATTGTTGGTTGGTGACTCTAATTTAATCTGTTGGTTTAAAGTTGTGCTGCAAGTGATTGCAATAGAGAAGCTATCATTGACTTCGTAACTTGACTGGAAGCCAAACCCGAATATATTATGCTCTTCTTGTTTTGCACTTGCACCATACATTGCACTCGTGTTTCGTAAAATTGTTGCAGAAAACATAGGGCCTATGGCGTACTGTTTAGAAACCCTCATCTGAAGAGCGCCAGTGATGCCGATTTGCCGATCAATACTGGCTAATATTTCATCTGTTTTCTTCTCGTTGGTGACGGTGTATTCATTTTTTCGGAGATCTAAACTCACTGCTCCTTCAATAATGAATAAATTTGCAATTGGAAATGTCATACCAACAGTTGGGCTGAAAACAAAATGCTGATTATTGGTATTGCTTTTTTCTAACAGTATTGGTGCTTCATCACCTGCAGCAGCACCAAGTATTGTAGCAAGAACAGTAGGTGTATCAGTATTGTTTGCTGGCAGTATTGTTGTTAGGCTGGAGCCAAGCATTCCGCCTATAAATAGATGCGGTTGTGTCGATGCAATACATGTGCTTGATAGTAGTAACATCCCTGCAATAAGCCGCTTGGACATGATATGTGCTCCATAAACTCTAATTTAATGTAACCAATTGTGAAAAAAATAGCAACCAAACTATTGTTAAATTCTATTTTTCGTCAATATAGACTTTGCAATACTTTGGCAGTCGGTCAAATAAGATTTTTATATCATGATTATTCATGTTAATACAGCCAATGCTAATGGGTTGTTTTAGAAAGGCGTGAGGAGTGCCATGGATATAAATATACCTTCTGAGAGAGCATTTTTTAGCGCCCTTGTTTAATCCTTCGCATAAACCTTGTAGCCAGAGGATTCGACCACTGATGTCTGAATGCTTGCATGGTCTTCTGCTTTTATAAAAGGTGTTTTCAGGCAGGTTTTTGCCGATCATAAAGCGAATATAATGCCATCCCCTAGGTGTTTTGAAGCTGTTTTCTTTTTCACCAATACCATACTTTGAAGTGCTGACGTTGAAAGGGTGTACGCTGGTGCCTCTAATATAATGCAATGTTTGAGTTGCGATTGAGACATAAATCCAGGGCTCGTTAAGTTTTAATTCAATCATTCTCAATTAAGAGTCTTAGGGCCTCAGAAGATTCAATATTGCCCCATGTCCAGCTCGATTGATTTGTCGCTGCTTTGTGTGTGTAGCCAACCAGTTTCTCTAATAGTAGTTCATTGTCTTTAATGCTGATGTTAATACGATTTGAGTTGTTATAGACGCGATGTGTTGCAGCACCTGAGGATGTTTGTACTTGTTGCAAGTTGTATTTTTTGAGAGTGGCTTGAATATCTGGGCTGGTATTAAGATCAAAAATGACTTTTGGAGCGACCATTGATTCTATATAGGCCTGCTTTACTTTTGCAATACTTTTTTCTAGAGGAGTAATTTTTGAGGGAGTGAATTCCTTTACTTGAACAACCTTTTTGTTGTCGCCGTCATCTAAAATGTCAGAGATGTAAGATTCTGAGAACCAAGATGTTTGTTGTAGATCTTCTGGTAAGAAGTCTGGTTTTTCACCACTGTAACGATAGGCGGTTAAGTTGAATCTTTTCGCAGCCGCATTGATGTCTGAGGGGTTTTGAAAAATGTATCTTCTAAACTGATGTAGCTCTTGTGCAGAGTATTCTTTAGGGATGTTGATGACTTCTAATATAACCTGCTCTGGCATATGTGGTTTTTGAGGCATTTCTTTATAGAAGGCCTTAAGTTTATCCATCTCAACAGCATAAGATGCTTTGGATAAGTTAACGGTAATGATGTTTTGCTCAGCATTCTGGCTGGCAGTAGCAGTTTTTGCAATATGTGAGTTTAGACTTGATGCTTCAATCGCGCTGACTAACATCGCAACAGCAGTATCATCCTGTAGCGAGAGAATTTGATCTGGTTTTTGGCTTTCAAAGACTTCAGTAATTTGCTCTTTGTTGTTTCCAGATTGTTTTAAATATTTGACTAAAGCTTTCTTGGTGGGCTGTAGTCCTGTTGCTTCTAATTGATTAGACAGGTTTATTTTTTGTAGCGCTTGTTGCATCGCAACCTTTATTGCTTCTTCTTCGCTTAAATTATAATGCTGTGTCAGCAGTTGAGAATGATGTTGAATACTTTGTTGGTTCAGTTGTCTTTTGCCATTTAAAGTAACACCACTTTTATTTTGAGGTATGAATAAACCTCCACAAAATAATACTGTGATTATAGTCAAAGCAGTTTTTAAAACTGCCGGATTTTTTCTTAACTTATCTATCATGTCACTGATGTAAGATGGCGGAGTGGACGGGACTCGAACCCGCGACCCCCGGCGTGACAGGCCGGTATTCTAACCAACTGAACTACCACTCCACATTGCTATGGGTGTTGAGGGACTTGAACCCCCGACATTCGCCTTGTAAGGGCGACGCTCTACCAACTGAGCTAAACACCCGATGACTCGCATTATAATAACTAATTAATCGCGAGTCCAGTACTTTTTGGTTTATTCTTCTGCAGCGTCTTTCAGTTCGCTTCCAGCCTTGATGTAAGGAATGTTTTTCTCAGGGATAATTAACGCTTCACCTGTTCTTGGGTTTCTACCTGTTCTACCTTTTCTAAGCTTAGTACCCATGGTGAACCAACCTGGAATAGAAACTGTACCCTTTGAAACTAGAGTGCTTTTGAAGATACCTAGTATTGCATTTAACACTTCAGAAACTTGGTTCTGACTTAAACCTGTTTGTGCAGCTACTGTTCTAACTAGTTGTGCGCGACCGACTTTTACCATATAACACCTTTAATGTATTGAATTGTTTTTTTATACCAGCTGGTAGCTGTGCTGGCAAGCATTAAATCTAATAAATATTTCTATATCCTACACGCTCAGCGAGTTGATTGCTCTAATTGATTCTATTTTATGATTATTATTTAATCCTTATTAGGGAGATGTTTTTGAGTGGCTATTGGTTTTTTTTTGAACTATATTGTCTATAGTATATTTATTGAACTGTAACATGGAAGATTTTGCAGATTTAGGACAAGAGTTGGTTGATCAAGCAGTTTTGATTAATTTCTTGCCTAGTTTAGAGGTATTGCTGGCATTTTTTTACCTAGTGCTAAATAAGTGCAGTAAAAACCGGTTTGGTCATGTGCTTGATGCTTGCTATTTCGATATTAGATTGTGGGATATTGAGCTATTATCTTTGTCTTGGCGTAAGGGCTTTGAAAGTAGCAAATGGCGATTTGCCATCATGGGCATTAGTTTTACGTTTTCTTCAGAAAGCTTGAAAGTTGGGTTTCACAAAGCATGCTTCCCACTCATTATCATGATTTCTGTTGGTCACCTGTTAGTTGGCTGGTTCCCTATCATTATTGATACTGTAATAAGCGCATATAGTAGCGGTCCTTATATTTTTTCTGCAACTTTTGTGGCATTTGGTTTATTGGTTGAGTCATTTACAGCAATTACGCTACGAGTAATTAACTGGGACTTTCCAATAAAGAATGGTGAGATAAAAATGGATAAATTGCAGCTAATTAGAACATCAGCTGCCATCTTTATCATTGCTGGGTGCTTTTTGCCTTATCAATATGCGATATGGTTAAGTGTATTTATATCATTCTCAATTGCAAAAGTTATTGTATCTGCAAAAAGCGTTTTGGGTTATACATTACCTTTTGTAAATTTTTCGTTTAAGGCACTATCTTTTGAACCATCTAAATATGTACTAGAGAAAGACCATTTAGTGATAGTCTCAGCAAGTTTTGCATTGTCTAGCAAGCATCATATAGTGTGTGTACATGACAATGATGTTCAAAAAAATGAGTTTTCGAGAGTTTTTCATTATCACCAGAATGTTTGAGATGGGTAGTTTAGAGTGGTCGCAAAGTAGTTTAAAGCAAGGAGGGTGGATTTATGGCAATGAGTAGCAATGCAAGTGTATCAAGGGGTGGGGCCCATGCAGAGAGGCGTGAAGGGTTCTTTGAAAGGCTAATCACACTTTGGTTGTGCTTTGGGCCAGTTCATGTGAGTATTAACTCACCTGAGCTACTAAAGGATTATGAATATAACTATATTTCTCTCAGGGTGTTTAATATTAATATATTTCGCATTGCTAAACAGCCGATTGATGTCTCGATTTCTAGCCGTAATTTTCAACCTAGTGTAATGGCATTTTATCTATTCGGTATAAAGTGTAGTTTTAGCAGAATGAAGCTAAGGGAGCTAGGGTTAGATCTTGCTTTACTGCCCGTGTTAGTGTTGTCACTCATTGGCTTTTATATTATGCCAACTTCACCATTCTTCATTTCAGGCATTATCACAACAACGGCTGTGGGGTTTGATTTTGCAGCAATGCTTGCAGCATTTAGTGTTGTAACAGATACTGCGGTTCTACTCTTTAATCGTGCAATCAATCAATTTCGATCAAAGCAAAAAACACATCAGCTGGGATACTGGGCTATGCCTATAATACACTTTGTTGGTACGGCACTTGTACTGAGCTCTACATTAACAGCATACGCAAGTACTTTATGGGTCAGTGCATTTGTATTTGTTTATCTGACACAGTTGTTTTTACATTCTTCAGCAATTCTATATGTGAATACGAAACTGGCCAATATGACCTTACATGTTTTAGCTCACGGCTATGGTTTAGATGTGCAGGGTCAGAATGAGCCACAGTTTCGATGTTTTTCATTAGATACTAAAGCTTATGATATAGGGCATTTTTCCTCAGTATGTGATGTTGTACAAAATAATAAAGAAGATGTAGGTATGGTTGTTAGCAGGGTTGGCGGCTAGAAAAATATGACTTTAAGGTTTGGTGTTTGAACTGGTAGCCTAAGTCTAAAAGTTGTTTTGGGTATGCTGCTTGTCCCTGTAATATAGTATTTCTCATCATTTCGCCAGATTGTTTACACACCCATGTTGGAATTCGTATCCAGCATGGTCTATGTAGAAAGCTTGCGTAGCTGCGAGTGAACTCTTGATGGGTGGTTGGCTGTGGTGCACATAGGTTAAATGCACCAGTTTCATGCTGCTTGATTAAAAAGGAGATGCAGTGTACTGCATCATGCATACTAATCCAGCTCATTGGTTGAGTGCCATTCCCCCAGATGCATCCACCAAATATTTGAGTTGGCAATTTTAGCGTTCTTAGAACGCCTCCTGAGGGCTCAAGTACAACACCAAGTCTGAGATATGCTGCATTTTTTGCATACTTGATGGGTAGGCAATTTTCTGTTTTGTGTGCAATATGAGTTAGAAAATTTGGTTGTTGAACTTTAGAGGATTCAGTGAGCAGTGTTGTAGTGCTCTTTTGCCAGCCGTAGTAGCCCACACCACTCGCAATGATGAAATAGGGGGAATGTTGAACCTGGTCAAGCAGTGACGCTATTTTCTCTAAAGGTTCAGTGCGGCTTTGAACCAGTTTATTTTTATAATTTTTGCTCCAGAGGCCCAGTAGTGATTGACCACATAAACTAATAATATGCGAACATTGTTTTAATATATTTGGGTCAGCTTCAAGTTCATGCCAGGTTAGCCACTGTTGGTTAGCAGCTATAGTCTTAACTTGATGCCTAGATACAATCACTAAAGATTGCCCAGATAAGTGCTGAATCAGATGACTGCCAATGAAGCCACTGCCTCCTAAAATCATAATTTTTGACATCTATAATCCCTTTTAAAACAATTCCTTGCAACTATGCATCTGATGATTCTATAATAAGTTATTTTTACAAGATATGAAACCTATTAGAAGCTATGTGCGACGAAATGGTCGAATGACAGATGCACAGAAAAAATATTTGAAGCAGTACTTTGCGCAAGAATCCTCTTTGGATCAAGAGAAAATTAGTGAGTACGCATTTATAGGATTAGAAATAGGGTTTGGAATGGGAGACTCTATTATTGAGTCTGCACAAACTAACCCTGATCAGTTTTGGATAGGCGCTGAGGTCTTTCATGCTGGCATTTCTGCTGTGTTACAAGCAAAAGAGAAGTTGGACTTACATAACTTACAGCCATTAGAAGGAGATGTTGAGCATTGGTTCAATACTGAGTTAGTTGATGTACAGTTTGATCTAATTCGAATATTCTTCCCAGATCCATGGCCTAAGAAGCGCCATCAAAAGCGTCGTTTGGTACAGGAAAAGTTTTTCAATCAAGTGATCGGGTTTTTGAAGCCGGGGGGTATATTGCATTTTGCCAGTGATCATGAGGATTATGCCCAAATGGTACAGGATTTAATCATTGCGCATCCTAATTTAGTGGCGACTACTCCTCCTTACCGCCCAATGACCAAATATGCACGTAAAGCCATAGATGCAGGTTCAGGCATATACGATGTTGCTGGGATTAATCAAGTAGCTTAAGATGCTTTGCACGCTTGAAAATCTGTTCTTGATTATAGAGCAATACAGGTGTTAGAGCACTCAAGCTGAGTAAGCTAATCAATGTGCTGAACGCAAATAAAGCAACATATACACTTGCAAGCAGTGCAATATCCATAGTGATGAGTTGTATCAATTTATCCATATTTAACCTCGTGACTTGTAAGTATTATAGGTGTCGTTTATTTATTTCAGATTTTTTTATAAAATATAGACAATTAGTTTGGAGGTAAATCTCCAATAGTGTATGATTCCGATAGTCATATTGTATGAGGAAAGGCTTTGATAGAATATTTAAATTTGTTGGATGACTTCTTGTGGGAGTACTTATCAATCCCTGCTATTATTATTTTAGGTGGCTATTTAACCATGCGTTATAAAGCTGCGCAAGTCCGAAAATTAAGATCAGTGTGGAAAGAGCTGCTGTCTTGCTATTCTCAGCCTTCATCTGATATTAAAGGGATTCACCCACTACATGCATTTTTTACAACTATGGGTGGCTGTATTGGTGTAGGTAATCTGGTTGCTGTTTGCACAGCAGTAAAAATTGGCGGACCTGGAGCGCTTTTTTGGATGTGGGTTACTGCAATTGTTGGTATGAGCGTCAAGTATGCTGAAATTTATCTCAGTGTAAAGACCAGGACAGAAGATGAGTCATCCGAGTACTTGGGTGGTCCTATGTATTATATTGAAAGCTCACTATCAAAATTCTGGGGTATTATTTTTGCTATTTTACTTTCTATCTATGGGATAGAGGTTTATATGTTTAAGATTGTCACAGAAACTGTATCAACTAGCTGGCAGTTGCCACAGATTTGGGTTTCAATTGCATTATTATTGATGGTGCTTTATGCAGTACAAGGTGGTGCTAAAAGAGTGGGGCAGCTTTGTAGTTTAGTGATCCCCTTATTTGTAGCTGGTTATTTATTAATGTCATCATGGGTGTTAGCAGTAAATTATCAAAAGGTTCCAGCAATGTGCTGGTTGATTTTAGAAAGTGCATTTACTGGGCATGCACCAATTGGCGCATTTGCAGGTAGTGGTGTGCTAATCGCAGTTTCACAAGGTGTAAAGCGTGCTTGCTACACTGGTGATATTGGAGTTGGATATGCAGGTGTGGTTGCAGCACAAGCTTCAGAGGAGTCTGAAGGACAGCAGGCAAGGTTTTCATATATCGGTATTATTTTAGATACATTTATTGTCTGTACGTTAAGTGTCTTACTGATTTTGATCAGTGGTGTGTGGCAAATGAATATCAGTGAATCAGAGATGGTTACATATGTTTTATCACAGTATTTCCCTGGTACTTCTATCTTTATGCCAGTCTTTATATTTTTACTGGGTTACTCTACAATTATCGCCTTTTTCCATGTAGGGTTGTGTTGCATGGAATATATTTCGCCTCGTTATGGGCAGCTTTTATATTACATGTATGCGATTTTTGCATTTATGACATTTTCCTATCTAGATGCTTATGCTGCACTTGCTTTGATGAATATATGTGGTGCAATCATGCTCGTGATTAACGTATTGGCACTATGGTTGAATCGTAAGGCTTTGAAACTTTAAGTGTAGAAGATACACAGCTACTGACACAAGCATCAGACCAGACATTGATCGCACTTTCAAGCATATCGATTAGACCATAAATAGGTAGGATAATGCCTAAATAGTCTAGTGGGATATTGAATGACGTTAATAATGCGCCAGCTAAGAAGTAGCAACCCATTGGAACGCCAGCATTTCCGATTGCTGCTAAAGTTGCAATAAGCACCCAGATCATACTATCAAAGATTGAAAACTGTATTTGATTCAGCTCAGCAACAAAGTGTACTGTGACTAGTATAAATGCAGCACATGCATTCATATTGATGCTAATGCATAATGGCATACTCATTTTAGCAACATCTGCTTTACAAGACTTTGATTGAGATAAGCATTGAATTGCACTTGGAAGTGCAGCATTAGAGGACTTAGACCAAAAAGCAATGCTGAGTGCGGGGCGCATTTTCATTAACAGCTCAATGGTATCAATGCGATGTAGATAGAGGATGAGTGGCAGCGTAATGCAAGCATGCAATAAGTTGGCACTAATAATGCACATCACATACTTAGAGAGTTGAAATAGTGCGGGTTTAATGGTTTCAACTTGATGAATAAAATCAGCAAAGAATGCCCAAATTACAACGGGTAAAAACTTGAGTACATAGTTGGTTGCAGAGAAGATCATTTGGTAAATTGTATTGAATGTTGCGTAAAGTCTTTCACGTTGAGGTTGTGTGACACTAAAGCTCGATAGCCCTAAGCCAAATGCCATGAGCATGACTCCAATCACGTTTTGTTCTACGAATGCAGCAAAAAAGTTATTAGGAATGATATTGGCCAAATAATTACCATATTCAAATGTATGCGCTTGTGTGCTCAAAACTTGTGTGGCTTCAATCAAGTGGGGTTGCATTATATGGTATAAAATAGCTGATAAAGCAGCGGCAAGTATGGTGGTAGAAACTGTATACTTGATCACACTGGTGCCAAACTTTTTGAATTCAGATAAGGTGGTTTGTTTTAAAAGGGTGGTGGTAATGGATAAAAAAACAATAGGCAAGCTAACCAGCTGTAGTATACGGATAAAAACTGTAGTGATGGATGCAGATGCCAATGGCACTATAGTATTCAGCCAGTTGGGGCCAAGCTTAGCAGCAGTCACCAATGGAAGTAATGTAGAAACAAAGATTAAAATAGATTTCTGATATCTTTTCATAATGAATATTCTATTAACGTATTGATAATTATAT
>JBDQEV010000010.1:0-37409 GCA_040266255.1 Gammaproteobacteria bacterium | reverse complement strand
TGAAAAGCTGATTAAAAAAGGGGCAGATGTTAATGATGTGGATAGGTATGGTAAGACTTCGTTGATGTATGCTGCAGAAGATGGTCATACAGAAACTGTTGCATATTTGCTGGATAAAGGGGCTGAAGTTGATCATGCTGATAGTAATGGCGATACTGCATTGATATATGCTGCAGAAAATGGTCATAAAGAGTCTGTTGCGTATTTACTTGAAAAGGGGGTAGCAATTGATCAAGCTGATCATATTGGTGCTACTGCGCTGATTGTGGCTTCTCAAGCAGGTCATTCAGAAATGGTGGCGTTTTTGATTGATAAAGGAGCTGTAGTTAATCAAGCTGCCAATTTGGGTTTTACTGCGCTGATGCAGGCTTCTCTGCGAGGTCATTCAGAAGTTATTGAATGCTTGCTTGAAAAAGGGGCTGCAGTTGACCAAGTTGATCATACTGGTGGTACTGCGTTGATGTGTGCTTCTAGAAAAGGTCATAAAGAAACGGTTGCGTATTTACTTGATCAAGGGGCTACTGTTGATCACGCTGATAGCAGTCGTTTAACTGCGTTGATGCTGGCTGCTAATGCAGGTCAGATAGAGACTACGAAGCTTTTGTTACAGGCAAGTAATCCAGAGCTCATAGAATATTTGGAAAGAACATTAAGAAACAGTGCTCAATCAGCTATCAAAGGGGTTGGTGTTAAAGTTAAACTAGATTTTACTGGAGACTCTGTCCATGCATTAGCCAAGTATATGATTGCCAAAGCTGTAAAGTGTTTTTTTAACGTTCCTAAGTTTATCAATTCTTTTAATCAAAAATATATAGATTTACTGGCAGATCATATTAAACAGTTAAGCGAAAAAATGGGCCATGGTAAGGCAAAATCCTTTCTAAGTATTACTATAGATTTTTCCCAACGGCCAGAATGTATACGTTCTAATTCAGATGCTATTTTACAGGAGACTGCTCTTGTTTTAGAGAAGCAACAAATGGAAAAAGAAGGGATTAATAAGAAAACAGTTTGGAGAAAGTCAGGCTTGTCTTCTATCAAGCTAGATTCGGATGGATCTATATTACTCGATGAAGATATTCGGCTGGATAGTGGTTGCTTTGTTGATGCTGGATATTTCCTAGATTATCTAGAAAAAAGAGCTATTAGCATTAAAAGTTCTGAGGATATTATTAAAGAGTCGGTATGCATTCAGAGTTTTGCAGCGTTGATGAGAAAACAACCTCAGGAACTCAAAGAGAAATTTAATCTGCTTATTCAGACTATAGAGCAACAGACTTTAGAGATGAAGGGTATGATAGATTCTTTAAATCGGTGGCTAGGAAAGTATCCAGGTTTGTTATTCGTAAATGTTTGTCTCACTCAGTTATCTGAAAAAGCCGGGGAATTAAACCATAAGGCAGTAACAATGAAAAAAGACTTAGAGGAAGCATTAAATTCTATGGCATTTAAAATAAATAAGAGTGGGAAATTATTGGTTGAAGAACTTGGTAGAGAGTGGATAGAAGGTTCTGAGTGCTTGAAAGAAAAAAAGGGAAGGGTTGAAGAAATTGTTGGTCAATACACCAGAACTCAAGAAAAGGCCCTTGACTTTGTGAGGGATCATTTATTAAAACGGTCTGGAAGGGAATTGGAAGAGTGTAACGAGCAAAAAGATAAATGGGCATTAGGAGAAGGAAGCCCTAAACCGGATGATGTGTGGTTACAAATGACAAACCAATTCGTTGAATGTATGGAGGTAAAGTGTGAACAAATACCTAAAGAAATTGTTCTAGATCCACTTAACCCAAAAGATTCGATCACTGCTTTGGAATCTAGTTTTAGTAAACTAAGTCAATTGATTGGCGCTAAAAAAGATCTAGCTAAACACGTAAGCTTAACTGGCAGTGAGGAAGAGTCTATGCGTAAAATAATGAAGTTTAGAGATGCAGTTAGTCACTATCGTGAGATAGATGAAGAGTTCGCATTAGCTACGGCGCATTTCAAAAGTGTGAAGAAGAAATTCCCGGATGAGCTTGCAAAGTATTGGGAAGAATTTCTTCGCATTAAAAGGATGCAGCAAAACTTAAACCCTACGAAATGGATTAGTAAAATCAGATTGTTATGTAAAAGCAGTATTGCTCTAGCATCCAGGGCTGTTAAGGCAGAAGTATTGAGGGAGGCAGTAGTGAGTACTGCCGGAGGACCAAAGCCTGCTGTAAGGCATGTGGTTGGTGAATTAGTGATCCATGATGCCCAGAGAGTATGCCTAGAAGGGATTAAAGATGCAGCACGAAAAATATCTGACAGCAAATGTGCAGGTGCAGAAGAGGTTGCAGTAAAACGAGGGTTAATTAGGCATTACGTGGCTGCATTAAAAGGAGATGGTTTCTTATCTCGTGAGCATGGAGAGTTACATGATTTACTAGGCCATCAGCTTCAGTTTTATACGGTAGAGGACTCAAGTTTAATTGATAAGATGTTTACAGTTATTAATGATCCGCAAATAAGTTATACAGACTGTATGGATAAATTAGCCAGCTTAGTGAATGGGATTGTTCGACTTGAGGCAAAAGAGGAGAGTAAGTTCCTTTGGGATAGCTTGAGTAAAAGTGGCAAAAGACCAAAAGAGCTATTGAAGCAAGCACTTGAATTCCTTCACCGCTGCAGTAATGCTCATACTGATTTAGGAGCAGAGAGTCTTATTGTTGCTTATAGTAAAGTTGATGCACTATTTACATTGACAAAGCTTTGGAGCGCAGCAGACAAGAAGCGCTTATTGCTGGAGAAGTTAGGTGCTCGTGATTGCTTAGATGTAGAGAGCGAGATTAAGGGGTATGTGCAAATGCGGAATAAATTGCGACATGATTCTGGGTTGGTCTTTAAAGGTATTGGAGAGATATGTGAAGAACTTTTTGGTAGTAAGTATTTAGAATCAGTAGCGATGGAGGGAGGCAAGATTCAACCTTGATGCCCACGCTTTAACTCTGATTGATTATATTGACAACCTGTAAGCTATCAGCTTTAAGAAAGAGTGTTGAATAATTAGATTTTAGATCTAACTCCCTGATATTATAACCACTGTATTTTTATCTAGAGTAAGTTTGCTAATATATGCAAAATTTTAGAAGGCAGATTAATGGTTGTTCAAGGGTTGACAGAGAAGCGTTTCAAACAGCTTCAGGATATTTCTAGGCAGGACTTTACTTTACTTACGATGCAAGAAATACAAGATGAGTTAAAGTCACTAGATGACTTTGTGCAAGATGTTGAAATTGATCAGTCGCTAAGGAATTACTACCAGAAATTCTTTGATGTTTATTTAGATCGTGCATATGTAATAAAGCCAGCTAATGCAGAAGGGGTGATATTATATGTCACATTAGAAAATCAGTATGGTGCAATCACTTTTTCTGTGCATTCACTGTGGGATCGATTTGTACCAGAGGCATATCAGTATCGCTTCAGCCACTTTTTGAGTAATGTGTTTTATGCTGCTTATTTATGGGTTGAGCTAGGTGAAAGTATATTATATGAAGAGTTTCAGATTGCATTATTCAGATTAGAAAATAGTTGCTCACTCAACCTCGTCAGTCGCTATCAAGATCTAAATTTTCATTATCAAAAATGCTTAAAGTGGCTAGATGCATTACAATCTAGAAGTTTTTTTTGGCATTGGGCATTTAGGAGTATAGTATTAAAAATTAAAGAATGTCTTGAAAAAGACTTAAACAGTGCGAATGAAATCATACAGCAGCGTTTATTACTTGATGAATATAGTACAGCAATTTTAATGCTGATCAGTCAGCCTCAGTTACTTGATTGGAAATGTGAAGATGAGTGGGAACGGTTTTTACTGAATAAAAAAGATTCTTATTGGCAACAAGCATATTTGTATATGCAGGGTCAATGTCACCAACAGCCTGGGTGGGATAGTGAGCTGTTATTGTACTGGTTAGAGGTGATTAGAGGTAACCCATATTATATTGTATTATTTAGCTTAGATGTCGAGCATTCTTTAGAGCAGATGCTCAAAATGGCTAAAAAAATGGGGGAGAGTGGTAATCAGTATGCGTTTGATCTATTGATGTTTCAAAATACGAATCAAGTTGAGATTAGAGGTTTACAGCAGTCAGTAGATTTACATATATTGGCAGTTAATTATCAAAAAACGCCTTGGTGGCTGGTTGATATTCAGTCTGTTGCACATTTTTTACGCAACTTTGCTCAAGCAAGGCATCAAGATGCAGTTGATCTCGCACTTAACATAATGACAGATGTTGTATTGCTACTTCGCTTAGGTTGGAAAAATAGCACAATTGCGAAAGCCAAGTTAGTATGGAGAAGCTTAAATGCAGTATTAAGCCAACCTGTTTGTTTGACCAATATAGAAGATTTAAATCACCACCTGGATGAGTTCTCGGATCAAAAGATTGATATTGAAGGGTTAGAAAGCGTATTGCAACAATGCATTGTTGAGTATTGGACTGAACAGCATGATTACCAAACTCTTCGTTCTATGATTTCAAAAAGTGAATGCAATTGGAGTTTTTGGTGTCAGGTTCAAATTGATTTAAATATAAAGGAGCATAAAAATGAACACCCCAAAAATGCTGAGAAATTACATTTTTGAAGCGATTGATATTTATTGTACAGTGAAGAGAAAGTTGCACCCAGTTAGATTATCTCAAATAGAGAATTTGAAGTCTTTTTGCCAAGCTGATAAGCTTGCAACTGATGAGTCAATTCGAAAGTGTGTTGTACTGCTTTTGCAGCAAATTAAACAGGAGAATGCAAGTCGTTGGAGTATGTTTCGTCGTCCTACAAGCAGCTTGGCAGGTTTGCTTCAAAGCGCACTTGATTCATTTGATAGACAAATTGTGCCTATAAATGACACACGCCAAGCTCAAAGTCATATTAGCGTGCCTGCTTGGACTGCACCATTGATGGCAATAGAATAAGATTGCAGCTGAATGTTTGTGATAAATAACCATTTATGTTTGAAATAAAAGTTTTTTTTCTTATAGCCTTTGTATATTTTTAGGAGGTATATGATGATAACAAGTGTTAACTTTTTAGTGAAAAATTTAGCTGTTTCTCAAGCATTTTATACCCAAGTTTTAGGATTTGAAGTGCTCAAGCAGGATGTGGACTCCGCAGAGTTAACACTAGGAGGTCAATGTGCAAATATTGTTCTAGTTGAAGCTACAAGTTCTGTTAAAGCTAGATGCCCGGAACCAAGTGCATATTGGAAAATTGGTATTACGGTTCATCATCTTGATTTAGCATTTACTGGATTAAAGAGCGCAGGCATACCTTGCTCCTCACCATCTCAGTTTTTAGATATAGGGTACTTATTACATTTGCAAGATCCTGATGGAAATACGATTGAGCTTCTGCAAACAACTTTCAAAGGAGAAATGACTGATAAAGTCTCTCCAAAAAAGTCACTAATTAAACAGCCTGCAGTGCTGGCACATATTAGTTTAAGGACTAGTTTTATTGAGAAGAGTATTGCTTTTTACCAAGAAAAACTAGGAATGTTGCTCCAAGCATCAATGGATGCAAAACCATATAATTTTTCTTTATACTTTCTAGGTTATAACACTCAATTACCAACATCTTTAATTGACTCTGTTGAGCGAAGAAAGTGGTTATGGGCTCAGACACAGACCTTTATTGAGCTTCAGCATTACTGGCATGATGATTCTAGCTTTAACAGTTATCATGCACCAAAAGAGCATGAGATTGGTTTTACTTCAATTGTTGTTAGTCAAGTGAGTGAAAAAAGAATGATTGATCCCAGTGGTATTCAAGTTGAAGCATAGTGCAAATGTTTTTCTTCTGAATCTTACAGATTTCAAATAATCGATTGAGGCTTGCTAAGCGTTTACATTTGCGTTTTCGATAGAAATTTGTAGATATTTCACTACTTATATATCTAATGTGTGTTAATCTAAGGAAGTTTATTAAAGGGGGTATTCATGTTGTCTAATATTCGTGTTCGCTTTGCGCCATCACCAACTGGTTCTCTGCATTTAGGGGGTGTTAGGACTGCACTTTATAACTATTTATTGGCAAAGCACTCTAATGGTGATTTTGTGTTAAGAGTTGAGGATACAGACGTAGAAAGGAATCAAGCAGATGCAGCAAAGAGCCAAATGGCTGATTTGAATTGGTTAGGACTATTGTGGAATGAAGGACCAGATGTTGGTGGGAAGTTTCAGCCATATGCGCAAAGCCAAAGGCAGGAGATTTATCAAAAGTATGCAAAACAGCTAATCGATGAGAACAAAGCGTTTTATTGCTTTTTAACAGATGTAGAGTTAGAGGCATTGCATTCAGGTGAGAATAGGCAATTACTGAGTCCGCACAGGGATTTAAGTGCTGATGAAGTCAATACCAGAATAGAAAAAGGTCAGCCTCATGTGATTCGTTTTAGGAATGATCATGGTAAAAAACAATATGTCTTTCAAGATTTAGTGCATGGTCAAACCAATCTTCATGCAGATATGGTAGGCGACTTTGTACTCATTCGTTCTAATGGCCAGCCAGTCTATAATTTCTGTTGTGTTATTGATGATCACTTAATGGAGATGACGCATGTGCTTAGAGGAGAAGAGCATCTATCTAATACACTGAGACAGTTAATGGTTTATGAGTCTCTAGGTTGGCAGCAGCCAGAGTTCGGTCACTTGTCGATGATTTTAGGACCAACACGAAAGAAGCTTTCAAAAAGAGATGATGCAGCCGCATTGTCAGACTTTAAGCAAGGTGGATTTTTGCCTGTCGCATTACTCAATTATGTTGCATTGCTTGGTTGGTCTAGTTCAGATGCAAAGGAAATCTTTTCTTTAGAGGAGTTAGTAGAAGCGTTTTCTATCGATAGAGTTAACAAATCACCAGCGATGTTTGATAAAGAGAAACTACGCTGGATAAATCACCAGCATTTAAAACAAATGCCTGCTGCTGAAGTATATGCTGTATTAGAGTCTCAAATGCAAACTAAGATGCCAGAAATGAGTTGGTTTGAGCGCTTCTGGGAGCACCTAGGAGAACAGTTCTTTACATTAGATGAAGTAATTGAATCTATGCACTATTTTTCTCATGCACCAAAAGAAAATGAGGAAGCGCTTACAGATGAAGGTAAGAAAGTTTTATCTCTGTTGTTAGAAAAGCTTGAGCACTGCTCTGAAGAAGAAATTGATGATGAGGCGTTTTATACCATGACATCAGAGGTATCTCAATCTCTTAATGTAAAAGGAAGAAAGCTTTTTGTGCCAATTAGGCTGGCACTCATTGGTTTGACATCTGGTATTGAGATTAAAATACTCATTGAGCTACTAAGTCGTACTGAGATGATCAAAAGAATCAACGCATCTTTAGATTAATCTTGTTTACTAGAGATAAATAGGTGTTCTGGAATTTTAATCCAAAGCATGCCTAAAATACCAAGAGCAAAGAATATGGATATGGTAGACATTCCTATGCGTTGCGATCCAGTAAGCTGAGTGATTTCTGTGATAAACAGCGGACCTAAAAAAGATGTTACTCTGCCAGATAATGCATACAGGCCAAAAAACTCTCCTCTAGATTCTTCCGGGCATATTTTAGCCATTAGTGATCGACTTGATGCTTGAATAGGCCCTACAAAAAGTGTTGCGAATAACGCTAATATCCAAAAAGTATTGAGGTCATTGACGGTTAGTATAGAAATGCTAAAGGCAGTGATTAGAATTAAGTTAATGATAATTGAATTCTTCTCCCCAATTTTGCTATCTATTTTTCCGGACAACATTGCGCCTATGCCACAGGTCAGGTTGCACGCTATGCCGAATAAAATAATGCCGTGCATATCCATATTGAAGGTATTTGCTGCATATAATCCTGCAAATGCAAACAGTGCATTAATGCCATCAGTGTATATCATTCTAATGATCAGATAGTAAAAGATATATGAAGTTTGTTTTGCTTTTTGGATCGAGCTGTAGAATTTCTTCCATGCTGATGCAAGTAGTTCTAAGATAGGGGGAGGTGTTGATGGTTTGTCTAAATTCTTTTCAAGCATCAATGGAATGCTAAAAATTAAGTACCATATTCCAACAATCACTCCAACAGCACGAATATTGCCCATATTGGCGATCGGTAAAATCGGCTCTTTAGGTAAAATAAGTAAAAATAGGCAGATCAATAAACAAAAAATACCTGCAATATAGCCAAGGCCCCATGCAAAGCCAGATACTTCCGAGACTTCTTGTGGCTCACATATCGTTGTGAGTAGCGAATTATAAAATGCACTTGAAACTTCAAATGCAAATGTACCAAGTATAATGATGCCAAGAGTGTAGTGGATGCTAGAAGGTTCAGGGTATGCAAACCATAATAAAAAGCTACAAATAATATTGATCAGTGTAAAGAGTCGTAGCCATAACATGGAGTTATTGAGTGTGTCTGAAATAACCCCCAGCATAGGTGTCATAATCCCAATTAGCAGGCCAGATATTGTCATTGCATGGCCCCATAAAATACTGCCTGTAAATGTGTCTGGCGCTATTTCTCTAGAAAAGTAGTTGGGAAAGATGAAGGTGATGATGATCACTGGCCACACACTATGTGCCCAGTCGTATAAACACCATGCAGTCTTAGTGCGAGATTGAATAATATTTTTAATCATATAGTTTTTAAAGGGTTACAAAAAAGACTCTACCTGCTCTTTTGATTTTAAGGATAGGGGATTTATTATCGGTAACTTTCTGTTGGTCAATGTGCTCCAAGGAGTAGACTTGCTGATGATTGATGCTCAATAGCTGGTCACCACTGCTTAAACCATGCAGAGCAGCAGCTGATTGAGGATTAACATGCTGAACAATTAAACCACTTTCTCTCTGTCCAGTCAAGGTTCCATGGTTGAATTCAGACAGTGTAATTCCCCAAGAATTTTCTTTTTCTGGATTGATGAAATCATGTGGACTTGCAGTCTTTGGAGCAAGTTTTACTGTTTTATTATCTCTAATGACTTCAAGATTTAGGTTGGCATTTGAGCCATATGCAGTGACTAGGCTAGATAAGTGGTGTGGGGACTGGATGCTAGCATTATTGACTTTAACAACAATATCTCCCTCTTTGAGATTGGCTTTTGAAGCTGGTGATTTCTCAATTACTTCGCTTACAAGCACACCTCTTGCTGTATTGTCTTCTGTAAATGCACTTCTTAGCTCTGGTGTAAGTGCTTGTGTGGAGATACCTAACCAACCAGGTGAAGCATGT
Source organism: Gammaproteobacteria bacterium (assembly GCA_040266255.1). Taxonomy (GTDB): domain Bacteria; phylum Pseudomonadota; class Gammaproteobacteria; order Comchoanobacterales; family Comchoanobacteraceae; genus Comchoanobacter. The sequence goes on along the minus strand of JBDQEV010000010.1, from coordinate 28,163 downwards.
CCGTGATTAATGATTTGGGATACAACAGGCTTTACAATGCTCACTGGTATTGCAAGTGCAATCCCAATATTAAAGCTTGTTTCTATTCTTGGTCCATAGATACCCGTAACAAGGCCAATGAACTTTCCATCTTTACTGAGAAGGGGGCCGCCTGAGTTTCCTGGGTTTACAGCCGCATCAACTTGTATAAAGCTTCTAACTTGTGTGCCAAGTGATATATGCCTGTCCAAATTGCTAATAACACCTTTGGTAAAAGTTTGCTCAAAGCCGAATGGTGTCCCAATGGCAACAACATCATCTCCTGTCGTCAGTGAGTCAAAATTTCCATATTGTATTTCAGGTAATTGCTCAGCACTAGATGGTTCAATTTTTAATACTGCGATATCAAAGTCAGGTGCTGCCCCAACGACCTTCGCATAAGAGCGATGCCCTTGGTGGGTTTGAACTGCAATAGAGCTTGCTTGGTTAATCACATGATGGTTAGTAATGACATATCCTTTTGAAGAAATGACAGCACCGGTACCAAATGCTCGAGCAGCTTCGCCATGACTGTTGTAATAAGGGTACTCAACAAAGATGCTCACGACAGATTGTGGAGCTTGATCAAGTGTTGTTGCGTTAATTGCTACTGGTATAACAAGGCTGAAAATAAGTTTCAAAAACCTCATAACTGATCTCCATGTTCGTACTATCTATCATGATTAGATTTATCATTAATGTCAACTTCATAAATCATTTGCATTGGTAATAGGCATTGGTTTAAAATTAAATTAAATAATATAGGTCAAACAATGTATCCATCTTTTAGAGTTCTTTTGCTGGCTTTTTCAGCATTACAAGCTGAGTTCCTGGTGCAAGCAAGCGTTGGGCAGCAAGTATCTTCTTCTGTGGTTCGTATGTCAGGCTATCAAGTTGACTATGATTCTTCTGAGAGGTCGCCGTATGATGTTGGTGTAGGGTATATACTAAGCTTGAAGGATTTTTTAGTACTGCCAGTTGTGCTTGAAGCAAACCCAGTGAGTTTATCTAATATATATGATCAAGATGTGGTTACTGAAATTATGCATAGTCCATTAGAGTTGCATTTGAAGCCAGGCATTCAATTTGATGATTATCAGGTCAACGCGCTTGTTGGTTTTGAGCTTGGGCAGTTTGAACAAAAATTGGACTCAAGTCGTCATGAGTTTAAGTTAGGGCTGCTGCCAAGTTTTTATGGTGCTGGTTTTAGCCGAGCGTTAAGCGAGTATATGGATTATTTTGCTGAGCTGCAAATTTATTATCAGTCTGAGTTACCATACGCAATTGATCTAGAAGCTGCAGAGTTGGATAAGAGCTTAAAAGTAGTTGATTCAAGTATACGATTAGGACTAAGAGTTAGGGTCTAAGTAATTTGAGTAGCTTGGTAAAGTCTTCTGGTGGATGGCATGATACGCTTATCTTTTTGCGCGTTACAGGGTGTATGAACTCTAATTTATAGGCATGCAGAGCTTGACGCTTGAATGAGGTAAGTTGCGCTAGAAGCTCGGGGGAAATTTGGTTTTTACGTGCTGTTTTTTTAGAGCCATATTTGAGGTCACCAATTAATGGGTGGCCGATGTGCTCCATATGAACTCTGATTTGGTGAGTTCTTCCAGTTTCTAAATCAATTTCTAAAAGTGTGTAATGCTCAAAACGCTCTTTAATGGTGAAATGGGTAATGCTATTTCGCCCACTCGGGTGTACTGAAAACTTTTGACGATTGGTTGGATGACGGGCTATTGGCTCCTCAATGGTTCTGGGCTGATGTATACGACCATGTACAAGTGCTAGATAGGTTTTTTTTATTTGTCGATCATGCATCATTTTGCTGAGTTTAGAATGTACATTCAGGTCTTTTGCAATGATTAATAGGCCACTTGTATCTTTGTCTAGTCGATGCACCATGCCAGCTTGTGGTAGGTCTCGATTTTTTGGATAATGAAATAAAATAGCATTCAGTAGGGTGCTATCAGCTTGCCCAGCACCAGGGTGGACTGTGAGGCCAGGAGGTTTGTGGATGATTAAAATAGCATCATCCTCATGAATGACATCAAGCTTAATGGGTTGGGCTTCATCAATTCTGGGCTGTAGAGGAGATAAGTCAACTGTGATTAAGTCATTGGTTAGTACTTGGTGCTTTGGTGATGTAATGGTTGAATGGTTGACACAGACTTGTCCTGACTTAATTATTTTTTGAATCATTGAGCGTGAATGCTCAGAAAGCTCCTGATGAATAACAAGATCAAGGCGTTCTCTCTGTTGTTTGTAAATAAAGTTCATGGATTAGCTGCATTTTTATTTAAAATAACTGAAAAAAAGTTGTATTTCAATTGAATAGATGTGTTGCTGTTGAAAGTGTTCCAGTGATGAGTGTGGAGATGATGGTAGAAATGTGTTTGATATACCGCTGTAAGGATGAAAAATATAATCTTAAATTAATGCGGGGTTATAAAATGATGCGATTGCTGTTTGTGAAATGTTTTGTTATGATCGAACAAAATGATTGAGGAAAGGAAATGATGAGAAAACTTTCATGCTTGGTAGTATGCTTAATGTTGGCTGGATGTGGCAAGTCTGTCAATTTTGATGATCTTGCAGATCATGATTTATATGAGTCTTTTACTACTTATATGAAGCAAGAGCGATATGTAGATGCGGTTAAAGTGGGTCAGACATTGCTTAGGACTTATCCTTCTTCGGAGCATTTGAAGGCAATCAAAGTTGGAATTGTAAGTGCATACTTACAAACAAAGCAATATGACTTAGCGATACAGTTTGCAGACAGGCTAGTTGAAAGCCAATCTCTCAATCAAGAGGACCTTGAGGGTGTGATGTATGATAGGATAAAAGCCAAAACTTTATGGTCTTCTCACTGGATGGTCACAAGAGCAAAGTGGCTATTTGCTAATACAGCGTATCGAAACATCAATGTTTTATCAGAGGTGCTGGATGATATTGGTGCATTTGCGTTAAGTTATCCTGAGAGTCAGCATTTAGCTGAGCTGTCATCGATTCAAGAAGAGATTACTAGTGGAGTAATTCAACATGAGCTTGATGCAGCTAAGTTTTATGCCAATGAGGGAAATCAGGTCGCTGCAAATCTTAGGATAGAAAGAATCAGAGCACTTTACCCAGATGCAAAGATTGATGAGCAGTCCTTCAAGCTATCTTAATGCCAGGGGGTAAAATCAGCCATTGAAATTCTAGCTGGTGCGCATTCATCAAGTTAGTCTGCTGAATGGCTTTATCAAGCTGTAAAAGGTCGACTCCAATGCCTCTAGACCAGAACAAATCTATGGTTGATTTTGGAAGGTGGTTGTAGTGATAGTGCGATAAAAGTTGAATTGGCGACTGCATCATTGGGTGTTCGATCCATTCTGCTAAAGATTTTATATTGAGCGTATCGACTTGCCATTGTTGTGAAATAACTACTGGTTGATCGTATCGTTTTTGGTCAATTGAAATAAAGGTATTTTGCCATTCAAATCTAAGGGGACTTGAGATATTGATCGAGTGAGTTTGCATATTCAGGCCTCTTGTATACAATATAAGCATTATATTGGAGAAGTTCATTGAAGCAATTGAAAATTTTAAATTTATCACATCATGCTTTTCAATTGCCGTGGCCGTTAAAGTCATCTGTTCAGGTTGAGAGAACCTATACGCAGTGTTTGTTGCAAGCAGGTTTGGTTACTGACGCTCAATCAGATATTGCTTATATTCTCCCAGTATCCTTTGTGCAAGATTTACAAATATGGCAGCCAGACTTGAGTCAGGCACATTTAGAAGAGCTTTCCGAGCATGTTCTGCAAGCATATCCAGCAGCTCGGTTGGATAGTGGGTATTCGCGTTGGTGTATTACAGAGAGGTCCTCGCATGATTATTTTGATTTATCTTCTCAGCATCTGACAGTAGATTATGCAAAGCACTTGGTAAATATTGAGCTGAGTTTATACGCATCTGAATTGAATTCGCAGCGTGAAAAGCAAGGATTAATCGGTATTGGCAGTGTCAGAGTAGTCAAGCCGATACAAGTTAAAAAGACTGCAAAGGTTTATGCCAATCGTCCTGATACTAAAGTGATATTTGATGGTATGGATTTTACAGACTGGTTGAATAGTCCTGATTTGAATGCATATCTGATATTTTCGTCAGAAGACCATAATACGCAAATGCAAGAGATCAAAGACGTTATTTTACATGAGTTAGAGAGAAGGTCTCTTTTTCAGGTAGCGGTATATGATAAAGGTTGCACAACAATGTATAGTTCCCGTTTAATTAGGCATTATGTGAGTAAGGCTGGGTTATTAGTCAGAGGCCTTTTGAAAGCAAGCGATATAGTTGATGGCAGTTGAGCCAGCCATGAAAAAGCTCTTGAAAAGAGGGTTGTAGTGGATCCCTGTAATATCAACTAGAGTTAAATTATTTTCCATGCACCAGTGGGTCATTTCCTCAGGCTTAATAAACTTTTCATATAAATGGGTATGTTTGGGTAAGATCTTGAGAATATACTCAGCTGCAATGATTGCCCCTAGAAAAGAAATAGGATTGCGGTTTAAGGTTGAAAAAAATGCGTATCCATTTGGTTTTAGCATTTTAGAGATATCAGACACCATTGCACATGGGTCGTCTACATGCTCTAAGACCTCAAGGCATGTGATAAAGTCGAATGCTTCATAATGACTTGAGCAAATATCATTTGATGTTGTATGTAGGTAATTGATATGATTCTGTCCTCGAGAGAGGGCGACTTCTATTAAATCAGGATCAATATCAATGCCTGTCATATTATGGTTGCTGGCCAGTGCTTCTGTTAATATGCCACCGCCACACCCGATATCTAATCCCACTAAGTTATTTTGGTTAAGGTGTTTCTGTATAAAGCTGGTGCGTAGAGGGTTGATTGCGTGTAATGTCCAAAAAGGACCATTTGGATCCCACCATGTTTGGGGCTGATCAGTAAATTTATTTGAATTGTTCATCGGCTTTGATCTCAGAAATAATAGATTTCAGCTGTCTAAGCTTGGTAAGGCGTTTTGCATTATCTTCAGCACAGATATCCTCAGATAGGCTTGCAAGGGCTGGCGATGCTATATAGCGAGATTGCCCTAAGAGTCTATGGCATACTGACTCAATTTTGTCTTGCCGCTCTAAAAATATTGCTTGCTCTACTTCTTTGACTAATTGATCTGCATTTCTGATGAATAGTTTGATTAAAGGTTTTGCTGTTTCAAGGTCACCATATAGTTCTACTAATATCTTTTGGTCTATAATCATTTAACTTCCTTTTGGGTTTATTGCCTACTTTCTGTATTAAGTATACCGTGAGTCGGTTAAAGTCTTTGTATGTTATTGGCCTGCATGTTTGTGAGATATTTCCTGTTTTAGGTCGTGTTTGCTGTCTATGTCGCTGTTATATGGAGTATTTGCGGTGTTGGTTGTAAATGAGCTGAGACATTATTTCCTCGATAGAGCTAGAATATAATTGCCTTTTGGTGACGCTAATGATTAGTGTCGGGGCTCTAGGCAGAAAGGAATGCATATGGATATCTATGCCTGCAGGATCAGATAGAGCCCCACTAATTTTATTAGTCCCTATGTCCAGCAAACATCATAAATATTCTCAGCAAGCTAATGAATAGGTTGTAGATTGCTACAAACAAAGAGACTGTTGCAACAATATAGTTTCTTTCACCGCCATGAATGATTTCAGAAGTATGAAATAGAATAAAGCCAGATGATATGAGTGCAAATAAACCAGATACTGCAGCATATAGCATTGGGACTTGAACAAAGATAGAAGCAAAAGCCATGATAATTCCAACAACTGCTAGCGTAAATAAAGATCCTCCAAGATAACTCATATCCTGATTAGTTGTTAAAACATATGCAGACAGTGATACAAAGGTCACTCCTGTCATGAGTAATGACAGAGATAAGATTGCATAGCCATTTGAAGTTGAGTTCAGCACTATTCCGATGATTGGGCCAGTTGTATAGCCTAAGAAGCCAGTAAACAAGAATGCAAATACTAAGCCAAGTGCGCTGTGGCTATAACGTGTTGTAAGATATGATAAGCCATAGAATCCAACAAGCATTGTTAGCATGTTAGGGTGGGGTAGCCTCATAACCAAAGACCCCCATGCACATAGTGCACTGAATAGTATGGTTAAACCAAGTAAAGCGTAGGTGTTTCTAAGTACTTTGTTGGTTGCCAAGTGGCTTTGATATACTGTTGAATTTACAGAATATGTCATTGTCTTTCCCCTTAAGAATTGCTTTACTATTTTAGCATAGATTTTTTTGGATGCAAATAAGCCGGTATTTATGCAGCAAGCTTAGAAACAATGAAGAAAAAATTAAGGATTGAATTTAAATGTTGGTTGGAGTTATTATAGCTTAATGGATGAACGAAGGAGAAGTAGATAATGAGCATGGGCACTGGAATAGATAGATCTGTTATTTTAATGACAGGAGCGATAAGAGGTGTTGGTCTTGCAATAGCAGCAAAGTTCTCACAAGAGGGATGCATTGTTTCCATTTTGGTTAAGGACCCTCAATCAGCTGACTCTAAACAGATTGCTGAAGATCTAACTGGGCTAGGAGGTGATGTAGATCTGGTGGCATGTGATATTCGATCTGAAGATGATATTGTCAATGCAATTGATCAAGTTTATAAGCGTCACGGGCGAATTGACTCTTGTATTCTCAATGCATCAGTGATTAATTTTAATAACGTACAGGATTGTACGCTTGCAGAATATGATTTAATGCATTCTGTGAATGCAAGAAGTAATTTATTGATCTCAAAGTATGCTCAGAAATATTTGCGTTTTGCTGAAAATCCTCAGATTTGTGTCATTTCTCCCCCCATTAATTTAGATCCAAGATGGCTTGGTGCGCATTTGCCGTATACCTCTAGTCGTTACCTGGCCAGTATGATGGTTGTAGGTTTATCAGAGGAAATGAGGTCGGATAATATCAAGGTTAATGCATTATGGCCTAAGACAAATATTAATAGTAAAGACGTATGTAATGTAATACAAGGCACGTACGAGTCACAGAGGCAAGCAAGTAGACACCCAGCAATTATGGGAGATGCATGTTGGAGTCTTATTAGTCAGAATGCAATGGGGCTTACTGGAGAGTTTTGGATTGATGAAGAGGTGCTGAGAAATGAAGGTATTGATGACTTCTCTAAGTATATAGATGAAGAGCAATACTAAGCGCTAACAACAATATTAAGCAGCCTGCCAGGAACAAAGATGACTTTCCTAATTTGCTTGTGATCAAGATGCTTTAGAACTATCGGATTGCTTTGGGCTGCTTTCAATACTTGGTCCTCAGAGTCTTGAGCGCCAACCTTGACTTTGCCACGCATCTTGCCATTGACTTGAATGCTGATTTCTATTTGAGCATGGTCAATCGTCTCTTGGTCTATACTTGGCCAATGATTGATTTCAAAGCCAATTGCATCCGAACAGTAAAGCGCTATATGTGGTGCGATTGGCTTCATGACTGTTAAGAAAATCTTTTCAATTTTTTCATGTGTCAAAGTTCTATCTTTACTATTTGTGAGTATATTAAATAGCTTCATTGCACCTGCTACTGTAGTATTGAGCTGCCTTTTTTCATAATCTGTGGTGATTTGTTTTAGTATTTTTTGTGACTCAAGCCAATCTTCTGGTCGTTCTGTCTGAAGTGGTTTGGCTTGATTTGTGAAATAGTGATGTACTTTTTTCAAAAAGCGGTGCATACCTTCGATACCAGCATCAGACCATTCAAGAGATTGTGTTGGCGGAGCCGCAAACAAAATAAATAAACGTATAGCGTCTGCACCGTATGTGGCATGGAGGTCGCTAGGGGTAACGATGTTACCTTTTGATTTAGACATTTTTGCGCCATCTTTAAGAACCATCCCTTGTGTGATCATTTCTTTAAATGGTTCTTTTGTGTCACTTAGTCCAATTTTATGTAAGAACATGTTGATAAATCTGGCATATAGTAAGTGTAAGATTGCATGCTCAATTCCACCAATGTATATATCTACAGGCAGAGATGATTTTAATTTTGGATCAAGTAAGTGGTGAGTGTCACCTTGAGACAAGAATCTGGCATAGTACCATGATGAATCTAGGAATGTATCAAAGGTATCAGTTTCTCTTGTTGCGCTCTTGTTGCATTTTGGGCAAGTTGTATTGAGGAACTCAGGAAGTGATTTTAAGATATTTGTACCCGACTCAAAGGTTATGTCTGTAGGTAGCTTAATAGGCAAATTTTCTTCTTTTTCTGGAACAATGCCACAGTCGCTGCAGTGAATCATAGGAATAGGGCAGCCCCAGTAGCGTTGCCTAGAAACCCCCCAGTCTCTTAATCTAAATTCTTCTTTGAGTTTGCCAGCGTTTTTTGCTTGAAGGTCATGACTGATTTTTATGATTGCTTCATCGCTACTCATTCCATCGTAGACGCCAGAGTTAATTAGCGTACCTTTTGTGAGATATGCAGTTTTAGCATAGTCATGTTCTGCCTGAATAACGGCTGGTATTTTAAGATTGTACTTAGTGGCGAATTGGTGGTCGCGCTCACAGTGCGCTGGTACTAGCATAATTGCCCCATGTCCATAATCCATAAGCACATAGTTAGCGGCCCAAATAGGAAGCTTTCGGTTTGAAATAGGGCAAATTGCAAATTGGTTCAAAGCAACTCCAATCTTTTCCTGTTTTTCAATTTCTGCTTCACTAACACCAGTTGTCATTAATGGTTTAAGTTGTTTTGCTATAGAGGCATCATTTGCAGCTTGTTTTGCAATTGGGTGGGTTGGCGCAACTAGGATGGCTGATGCGCCAAAAAGAGTGTCGCCGCGTGTTGTGAAGACTTGCACTGAAGTATCTGTTCCTTCAACTTGGAATGTAATATCAAGACCTTGAGACTTTCCAATCCAGTTTTCTTGCATTTGTTTAACTTGGGAAGGCCATTTGTCTAGGGTGCTGATACCACTTAGTAAGTCATTAGCATAGGCAGTTGTTTTAATGAACCACTGTTTGATCTCTTTTCTTTCTACGGTTGCGCCAGATCGCCAACCTTTGCCGTTAATGACTTGTTCATTTGCAAGTACGGTTTGATCAACTGGGTCCCAGTTAACAGTAGCATTTTTTTGATAGGCAAGGTCATGTTTGTACATCTGAATGAAAAGCCATTGCTGCCAGCGATAGTATTCGGGCTCACAAGTTCTCATATCATAGTTCCAATTATAATATAGCCCGAGGCGATCAAACTCTTCGCGCATCTGCTTGATGTTTTGATTGGTCCATTCTTTAGGGTGTTTGTTATGCTTAATTGCTGCATTCTCAGCTGGTAATCCAAATGCATCCCAGCCCATTGGCATAAATGTAGAATGACCATTAAGGTGGTAATATTGGTTTAGAGTGCAAGCTAAAGTGTAGTTTCTAGCATGTCCCATATGAAACTGGCCACTAGGGTATGGAAACATGGGTAAGATATATTGCTGATTTTTATTGCCTGGATCAGTGTTATTTTGCAACCGACTTTGAGTAATGCTTTGAATGTGATGTGGGTCATATTGTGTGGTTGTATTACTTGATTTTGCAGATGACGCCATTTCATTACTCAGATATTTTCAATAGGTTATCAGAATCACTGTAGAGATACAATATTCACTTACTCAGCAGAGTGATAGAGAGTTTTTGTATAACCTTGTCATTTGCTGCTAGTACTTGAAACTTCAAATTTTCAATGATGATGAGGTCGCCTTTTGTTGGGATCTTGCCGTGATGATGACTGATAATGCCGGATAAGGTTTCATAATGCTTATGGCTAATATGTAAGCCTAGTATATGATTTAAGTCTGAAATTTGCATTGATCCTGGGCATATGTACTGATCTTTACTAATCCTGCGTAGCCCAGTATCAAGCTGGTCATGCTCATCTTCAATTGCACCAACCAGTGATTCTAATATGTTTTCAATGGTTACAATGCCGCTATAGTTGCCGTATTCATCTAAGACGATAGCCAGGTGTCGTCTTGAGTTTTGTAGCTTCAGAAGCGCTTGATTGATTCTTTCATTTTCAGAGATATAAACAGTGTTGCGAATCAGTTTAGTAATATGGTCCGACTGCTTAAGTTTTGTTGAGAAAACATCTTTGGCTAATAAAATACCAACAGCTTCTTGATCTGAGTTAACAATTGGATATCTTGAGTGCTGGTGTGCTAAGAAAACTTCCTGAAATTTAGAAATGGTAATGTTATCACTAAGCTCAATGACTTGTGAGCGATCTATCATAACGTCTTCAATTGTTTTAGACGCACTTGCGACAGCATTATGGATTAATTGCTTAGTTAGAGAATCAATCTCTAAATCATCAATGCTATTTTTTGCTTTTAAGAACCAAAACATATTTGCTCATTAATACAGTACTATTGATCCATTATAACCATATCTGGTGTACTTTCAGAATTAGTTTTGAGTGTTGCGCTAAGTGATTTAACAAAATGCTGGTAGAGATGGGTCAGTGTCAGAAGGTCTTGGTAAGAACAGCTTTCATTGCATTGATGTGCTGTTTTGTTTTTTAAGCCGTACTCTATAATGTTTGGGCAGATGCTCTCAAACCATCTTGCATCACTTGTACCTCCAAGTACGGAAGGGTTTGCATGTATGCCTAATACATCCAATGAGACTTGCTCTATAATAGATGGTAATAAGTTTTCTTTGCTTGAATAGGGCTGTGCACTAATGCGGCACTTTAGTTCTGGATCAATCACTTTTAAAGTTTTAAGTGTAAGTTCATAATCAGACATTAGGTGGTAGCGCAAGTTGATTTTGATGGTCACAGATTGAGGTATCATATTCTCAACACTGCTATTCGTGCTAAGATGGTAAATTGAAAGGTCGCATTCAGGTAAAAGCTGAGACAATTGACTGAGTTGTTGAAAGAAGGCTGTTAGTTTATTACATGGGTTTTTAGCAAGGTGAGGGTATGCGGTATGCCCTTGTTTTCCTTTGATACTGAGTTGAAAGTGTGCGGAACCTCTTCGCGCAGTTTTATAGGTATCACCGACTTGATCTTGGCTTGTTGGTTCTCCGACCAGTAGCCAAGAGGGTATAATATGATTCTTTGCTAACTTGGGAATAATGGCTGGAATACCATTTATGCCCGTTCCCTCTTCATCGCTTGTTAAGAGCATGCCTAAACGGAGATCTGAGTTTGTATGTTTCATGACATGTGAGAAAGCCCAAATGGCGCCTTTCATATCAACTAGCCCTCTGCCATAGAGTTGTTCTTCAATGGTGTGGAGCTCAAATGGAGGAGTTTTCCAGCTTGAGTATGCGCCTGGATTGACAACGTCTGTATGACCTAAAAACAATAGTAACGGACCATCTGATTTAGTTTCAAAATAATAGTTAGCAGTATCTGAAATAGATAAATCGAGGGGAGATAAGTTTAAATAGCGAGCAATAATATCTTTACAGCCATGATCTCTGGGTGTGATAGAAGGCTGAGCGATTAAGTCTTTTAAGTATTGGGTGTCCATTTTCATAGCGTTAGCTTAACAGCTTTTTTATCTTAATGTAAAAATCAATTTTAGTAGCCCTTTAAAAAAATAGATCCATCCTTATGATGTATTCAGTGATAAAATGAAAACTGGAAGGAGTAATTATGTCTAAACTGAAATTGATACCAAGACACGATCGTGTCATCATCAAGCTACTACAAATTGAGGAAAAAAGTTCTGGCGGGATTTATGTGCCAACACAAACAGACGAGAAGTTAAGTAGAGGGACTGTTGTTGCAGTTGGCGAAGGCAAGCTAGTGAACGGAAGTTTACAGGCAGTTAGCCTGAAAGAAGGTCAGCTGGTTGTATTTAATGCATACTCAGCAACTGAGATAGAGCAAGATGGTGAGAAGTACCACATCATACGTGAAGAAGATATTTTAGCAATTGTAGAATAGGAGGAAAATTATGTCACAAAAATCTAATATTTTAAAAGGGCATCAAGTTCGAATGGAGATTTTAGATGCCTCAACAGTCTTGAGAGATCTTGTTGCAGCAACTATGGGGCCAGGCGGTGTTGGTGTTTTGTTGAATGATAATGGTGATACAACCATTACAACTGATGGCGTTACAGTTGCTCAAAGAGCTTCTTCTCAAAATCATAACCATAATGTGTTAATTAAACTTATGAGTGAAGCTGCAGTTAAAACCAATGATGCAGCTGGAGATGGAACTACGACAGCAACTGTGCTCTCACATGCAATTATTAGAGAAGCAACACGTGTGATTTCTTCAGGTAATAATCGCTGGGAAGTGAAAAGAGGGATTGAAGCAGCAACAGCGCATTTGACAAAAGAGCTAGAAAAGTTAGCAATTGAGTGTAAAGATCCACAAACGATTGAGAGAGTGGGTACGGTTTCTGCAAATGGTGATCAAACGATTGGTAAATTGATTGCTGAAGCAATGGTTGAGGTTGGCCTTACTGGCGTGATTACAGCTGAATCTGGTTCAACTCCAAAAACAGAGTTGAGTGTTGTGAAGGGGATGCAGTTTGATCGCGGTGCGATTTCTATGTACTTTATGACCAATCAGAAAACCATGGAAGCTGAGCTAGAGAATCCTTTGTTACTGATTGTAGATAAAAAGATTAGTAATATTAGAGATATGGTTCCTTTGTTAGAGTCTGTTGCGAAAGCAGGAAGACCGCTTTTGATTATCGCAGAAGATGTTGAGGGAGAGGCTTTATCCACTTTAGTGATTAATAATATGCGCGGTTATGTCAAGGTATGTGCAGTTAAAGCGCCAGGTTTTGGAGATCGCAGAAAAGAGATGCTTGAAGATATTGCTGTTCTGACTGGTGCACAAGTGATTAAAGAAGAGATTGGTTTGACACTTGAGCAAACAACGATGGATCACTTAGGTTCTGCAAAACGTATCGTCGTCGGAAAAGACAATACAATGATTGTTGATGGAGCTGGACGGCAAGAATTGCTTGCCGAGCGTATTGAAGGTCTAAAGTCTCAAGTTGCTGATAAAGACTTATCTGATTATGATCGTGAGAAGGTGCAAGAGCGTCTGGCAAAGCTCTCAGGAGGTGTAGCTGTTATTCAGGTTGGTGCAGTTACAGAAGCAGAAATGAAGGCCAATAAAGCGATTGTAGAAGATGCTTTAAATGCAACAAAAGCCGCTGTTGAAGAAGGGGTTGTGCCAGGTGGTGGTGTTGCATTGGTTCGTGTTGCTGCCTCTTTAGATAAGCTGAAAGGTGCATCACATGATCAACAAATGGGCATTGATGCAGTGAAGAAGGCAATGTATGAGCCTTTGAGGCAGATTGTTGCTAATGCGGGTGAAGATGCATCGGTGATTTTGAATAAAGTGGTTGAAGGAAAAAAGAGCTTTGGATTTAATGCAGCGACATTTGAGTATGGCGATATGGTTGAGATGGGGATTATAGATCCTGCCAAAGTGACTCGAACAGCACTGCAAAATGCAGCTTCTATTGCGGGGATGATGATCACGACTGAGTGTATGGTCATAGAGCAGCCGAAGGAGGATGATGCATCTGGTGATGCTGGTGCGCCAATGGGCGGCATGGGCGGCATGGGCGGCATGGGCGGCATGGGTATGATGTAACCTCATGTAGTGAATGAGAAAAGAGGGGGCTTATGCCTCCTTTTTTCTTGCAAATTTTAGCCCCGGACTCTAGGATAATAGAGTCTAGTTCGGAGTATGATATGAACAAAAGTCTTTTCAGTCTTTCATTGGCATTTTTTTGGCGATTTTGTTTATTGCTGCCGTTATCAATGTTAATAGCTTTAATACTTTTAGGTTCTAATATGATGAATAGCAATAGTCCTGCGATGGTCATGATGGTTTACATCAGTTTGTTTACATCAGTTGCTGGAACTTTTTATTGGCTGAAAAGTCGTCAGGGAATGGTTTTTAGTACTGTGAAGGAAGAAAAATGAAAAAGTTTGCTAGTTTTTTGATTTTAACGACAGTTTGTATTTGGAGTGTTTGTGTAGAGCAGAGTCCTTTAGATCTGCGTCAGTTTGATATGCATGAGCTAGATAATGGCATGAAAGTTCTATTCATTACAGATCCTAATGTGAAAGAATCAGCTGCAGCAATGCGTATTGGTGTTGGGTCTCAACAGGACCCTATGGATAAGCAGGGGTTGGCTCATTTTCTAGAGCATATGCTATTTATAGGTAGTGAGGATTACCCTGAAGTTGATCAGTTACAAACGTTTGTGGCGCACCACGGTGGATATACGAATGCTTTTACTGGATTAGACAAAACACAATACTATTTTAGTGTTAATCATGATTACTTTGATGTTGCTATTGATATGTTTACTTCTTTTTTCACGACTCCTGCTTTAGATGCGAAGTACATAGAGCGTGAAAAAAATGCGGTTGACTCTGAATTTAAAATGCATTTAAAGAATGATGGTTGGCGAGCATTTCATGTGTCTAACTTAACTGCTAACCAGTCACATCCACATCATCGGTTTACAATTGGAAATTTAGATACTTTGGTTGATGGGGAGATGACTTTGCAAGAGGCATTGCGTTCCTTTTATGAAACTCATTATGTTGGGCGTAATATGTATTTTGTAGCAGTAATGCCAAAAGATAATACTGTATTGAAAGCAAAAACACTTGAGAAGTTAAGTCGCATTGAGCGAGGCAAGAAGTCTATTGAAGTACATCAGCCATATTTGTCGGCTAAAGAAAAAGCAACTTATGTTTCAGTGAAGACATTGGCTAACACATATGTTTTAGGTATCGATTTTCCTGTGCAAATTTCAAAGCAAGATTATCACTACGTAGATACATCATATATCTCAAGCTTAATTGGGAATGAGAGCCCAGGAACCATGATTGACCAGTTGAAAGAAAATAGATTAATTGAGGGTTTTTCAGTTGGTTCAAGGCGTGTTTCTGATTCAGAAGTGATTGTTTCATTCCAAATAGATATGACTGAACTTGGATATCAAAATGTAGATCAGGTGATATCTGCATCACAACAAGCAATTCAGTTAGCTAAAAAACAAGGTATTGAGAGATGGCGTTTCCATGAGATGCAAAAGATAGGCACTTTGAGCTACTTGTATCAGGATAATGAAGATGCAATGTCACAAGTGAATTACTATGTAAGCGCACTCAGTGAGTATCAGCCTGAAGAATTGAATAAAGCTAGATTTGTGACTAATTTATACCAGTATGATGCAGATCGTATTGAAGATGCACTTTCTCAAATGCAGCTAGAAAATGCTCGAATTATGCTATTGGGACCTGATGTTGAAACAACAGAAATTGATCCTTACTTTGGTGTTGAGTATCAGGTTGAGAAGCTATCAAATCAAAGAATACAAAGCTGGAAGAAAACAAACTTTAACTTTGAGTTGCCCAAGATAAATCGTTACTTGCCAGAGGATATCCCAAGTATCAAAGGAGAGTCAAAGCCAATTGAAGTCGCTTCAGAACATCAAAATTTTAGGTTTTGGCAAATGTATGATGATACATTTAAGCTACCCAAGGTATTTACGATTGCTAAAATGTCCAAGTTAGCGGGATTAGATCACCCCAAGCGTGTGGCTACACTCATACTAGCAGAGATGATTGCACATGAATCTACTCGTGAATTCTATCAGGCTAATAGTGCTCAAAATATGATTAGCTTTAGTGCAGGGAGAGATGTATTGCTAATTGAAAATGTACGATGGAGTGGTGCACCATCACTCATGCCTGAGTTGCTTAACTTTGTGAATAGTTATACGAAAAGTATGACGGAGAGTGATTTTTTACAGGTCAAAGAAAGATTACTGAGAGAGTTTAAAAGTAGGCGTTTGCAGCCACCATTTAGGCTTGCAGAATCAACTGTGCAGGATTTGGTTAAACAAGATTCAATTTTGGATGAAGAGTACGAAGCAATACTGCAGGCAATTACTTTTGTTGATGTGCAGTCTGTTGCTAAGCAGCTATTTAGCGACCTTAAGGTTGAAGCTTTTTCATATGGACAGCTTGATCAAAACTCTGATTTAGAGCTCCTACAGTCACTTGTGCAGAATGTTGAAGGTGGTTTCACGCCTGTTTATTTGAGTAAAGTCGTAGCATTAGAAAATATGAATGCAGTGCAAACAGTCAATGATCATAATGACATTGCAATTACACATTTGTATCAAGCTGAAAATAATTTACACAGTTATACTATTGCTAGCTTAGTGTCTCGCTTGATACAGCCTGGATTTTTTGAAGATCTAAGAACAGAGCACCAGCTTGGGTATATTGTTTATGAGCGTTTTGCACCATCATATCGTGTGCCATTTATTAAGTTTGGTGTGCAGTCACCATCACATTCTTGTCAGGATGTAGATGGACACATTGCAAGGTACATTATGGATCAAGAAAGCTGGCTAGAGGGTTTATCTGAGGAAAAGGTTGCTCAAGTCAAGAAAGTTATGCTAGATAGCTTACAGCATCCTTTTACATCCATGAGCAGTAAGTATAGTTTCTACTCATCAGAAGTTTTAAGTCAGCTCTATAATTTTGAAATTAAGGAGCAATTGGCAAGTCTGGTTCAAGCGGTAGAAAAATCAGATATATTAGATTGGTGGCAGCAACATATGGTGAAACAAAAAAATCAGTTAAAGGTTTCTGTTAACTGTGAAGCTGAGTTAACAGATATGTCTGAGTTTCAATCAAGCCTCATCTATCAGCAACCAAATATATAACAGTAATTCTAAGGAGAAAAAATGACTACTTTTAAAAAGAAGTGTTTAGATTATCACAGTTTACCAAAGCCAGGTAAATTAGCAATTGAGATTACAAAGCCAACAAATAATCAAGATGATTTATCAATGGGGTATAGTCCAGGTGTTGCTTACCCAGTAGAAGAAATTGCAAAAGATAAAGAGCAGGTCTATCAATATACCAATAAACCTAATTTAGTTGCAGTAATAACAAATGGTACAGCAGTTTTAGGTTTAGGGAATGTTGGACCACATGCAGCAAAGCCTGTGATGGAGGGGAAGGGCGTTTTATTTAAAAAGATGGCTGATGTAGATGTTTTTGATATTGAGGTGAATGAAGAAAACCCAGAAAAGCTAGTCGATATTATTGAAGCTATTGCACCAACATTTGGTGCCATTAATTTAGAGGATATTCGCTCCCCAGACTGTTTTTATATTGAAACTGAATTAAAGCGTAGATTAGATATTCCAGTCTTTCATGATGATCAGCATGGTACAGCTATTGTTGTCGCTGCAGGATTAATTAATGCTCTAAAAGTACAAGATATCTTAATCAGTCAGGCAAAAATTGTTTTGCTAGGGGCAGGTGCAGCAGGCGTTGCTGTTGCAAATATCTTATTGGACTTAGGTGCTAGTAAAGATAACTTTTACCTTATGGACCGTAAAGGAGTGATTCATAAGGAAAGAGATTTACCTGAATTCAAAAAGCCTTTTGCGAAAGAAAATCATACCTCTATTGAGGAAGCAATGGTAGATGCAAATGTGTTTATTGGGCTCGCTGCACCGAATGCTTTGCCAGAAAGACATTTAGAAAAAATGGCTCCAAAGCCAATCATATTTGCACTTTCTAATCCAGTTCCTGAAGTGTCATATGAAGCAGTTAAAGCACATCATGCTAATGCAATATATGCTACAGGGCGAAGTGATCTCCCAAATCAGATCAATAATGTATTGGCATTTCCATATATTCTCAAGGCAGCACTTAAACTTCGAATTAAGCAAATTACGCCACATATGATTGCAAACTGTGCAGTTGCTTTATCAGCACTAGTGGAAAAGCCTGATTCAGAAAGCATAGTCCCTGGTCCTTTTGATACACGCTTGGTTGAGGCATTTGAGCAAGCAATGAAACAATCAGTTGATGAGTAATGTTTTGTGCTAAGCTTAAAACAGATCAACCTGCGTTAGATTATCAGCCTTTTCCAGGTCCGCTGGGTGAAAGGCTGATCTCGTCGATTTCAATGCCAGCATGGCAGATGTGGCTAGGGCATCAAACAAAGTTAATTAATGAGTACAGATTGGATTTATTGGACGAAAAGTCCCAGCAGTTCTTAGAAGAAGAAATGCTTTCTTTTTTGTTTGAGGAATGAATTGGCCAGAGGCAGAATCGAACTGCCGACACGAGGATTTTCAGTCCACTGCTCTACCTACTGAGCTATCTGGCCATTTAGGAAAAATTTAACAGTTACTTGCGCATTGGTCAAGTAATTAAATTGATTGTTTGCTTTTTTCAATTTCAGCTTGAGCTGCAGCAGCGTCTTTCCAATCAGAAATCTTCACCCACTTATCAGGATTTAAATCTTTATAGTGTTTGAAAAAGTGTTCTATTTGCTGAATTACACTCTGAGGGACATCTGCTAGGTCATTGATATGTGCATAGTCTTTGGAGAGTTGATCACTGGGCACAGCCAAAATCTTATTGTCCAGTCCAGCTTCATCTTCCATGACTAGCATTGCAACTGGCTTAGCTTCTAGGACTACACCTGGCATGACATGATGATGTGTGAGTACCAATATATCACATGCGTCACCGTCATCACAAAGTGTTCCTGGGATATAACCATACAAACACGGGTAGTTCATTGCAGTTTCTAAGAATCTATCGACTCTTAGATGCCCAGTGTCTTTACAAATTTCGTATTTAATAGGCCCTGTCTGAGGAGTTGTTTCTACAACTACATCAACGGTCATTATTTGTTTGTTACTCATCACATTCTCAACATTAGATAAGTGTAGTATACAAAAAATATGATGTTAAACAAGTGAAAGAGAAATTGAATCATTTCTTAACAGTAGCTATTTCGATTTTTTAATGATCAATATTGTTGATATGAAAGATATTGTATCCTCTATTTCTAATAATTGATTTTTAGATGGGTCGATGGTAATGTCAAGTGTACCTAATCATGTGAATTAATTGCATATCAACAATAAAATACAATTCGGCAGTTCATTATGACACAAGAAACTATAAAGACGACTTTACTCAACTGCATTTTAAATCCTCCAGGCAGTAATTCATTTTTTATGTTAGCATATTATGGAGATGAAACTCTTTTTGAGGAAACAAAACTGCGTATAACTCCGATTAAAGATACGGACTTTATGGGAAGAACTATTTTAATGTATGCGGTATCGAATAAAGAAAACACGATAGACTATCTTAGAAAGGTGGTTGAGTTATGTGATATTAATACAAAAGATAAGTTAGGGCATGATGCATTTTTTTATGCCAAGACCTTCGGAAATGTGAGATCAGTTTTGCAATTAGGTGGTAAAAACTCAGTTCAGTGCTCTGCTGCCGAAGAGCGCAAAAAAGAGTTAAGCATAAAACCTGCTATTCGCAATAACGCAGTATCTCAATCTAATGATGAGACTAGTGTTGATTTAAGATCAACAACTTATGTTTCAGTTGCAATAGTAGGTGTTGGTATATTCAGTGCCCTATATGGAGCTGTATTGCACTATGCCAGTCAGCCAGGCAATCATACATAATTTAGCATTACAACTATATTGAGCTTTTTACATTGTATCAATAGAGCTGTCTTGATACAGTGCTTGTTATGTAATTTAAGAGTTTGCAAATGAGCGAAGATGACATTATATTTCAAGCGAAGACGCTATATGGTGCTGGTTTATATGAGGATTTAGTTTCTTTGGTCACGGATAGTAATTATAATATAAAGTATAATACTTTGATTGTTTTTCGATTACTGGAGTATATGTACTTTACAGGAACAGGCGTTGAATATAACGCTACACTTGCCTATTTTTACGCAAAAAAATGCAAATCTCTTTATGGTCAATCCAAATTTCTAGAGATAATTGAGTCGGAAGTAGGTGAAGTAGCGCCATTTCTTAATGAGCTTGCCCATCCGATTCGGTCAGATGACTATAATCAGTTTTTACATAATAGAATATATAGGGCTATTATGCCGCTAGGAAGTGAGGTATTGAAGGACCTGATGATATTATATCGATGGTGTATAGACTCGGGTTTAAAGCATCTAGTAGAAGATGAATATATGCAAAAGTGGTGCATTAGCGCAATGATACCTAAAGAGGATTTTACAATAGCAAAACAATATGTAAAAAAGTTAGGAATGCTTCGTTCTGAGTTCCAGGAACATGTTGTTAATTCGCCTGCACCTTAGAGTGCTACTCAAGTGTATATTATGAGTTCACAAAACGTTAAATACAGTAGCACTGATACTGTTATAGCGATGTTCTTATAACAGACTTTCAACACCTAATTGCTAGTCTGTTTTTTTTCTTGAACGATTGAGAATGTATCTAGTATATTGATAAATAATGAATTTGCTACAAACATAACTGAAGAGCAAATCAAGGAACTTGAGGATTATAATAATAGCTATAGGACCGAAGAAGAGAATAAATATTGCTCGCCTAATGTTCACGTATATGATGATAATTATATGTTCATAGAGGGAAATAAACTTTTATCGAAGTTCGAGGATATTGATCAGTATCAAAAAGTGCTGAATGAAATGCAGGCTGAGTTGGATTGGGAAAAGAACAATATGACTAAGGCTTCGAATGAGCGAGAAGATTTCGATGGACCTAGATGGCGGCATCATCTTGGTTAAGCTCATTGTCAGATGTATTGTAGGAGTTGCATGCTAAACTGGAATGGGTTGATGGGCCTTACAATCCCTTTTCAATGGCTTTTATGAATTTAGATTTTTGTGCTGCTTTATTTTGATTGTCTCAATTATAAAATCTTATATTTCACCTGCATAAATCATTAATTATATCCAGAAGTCTTTCATAAGAGAGGAGTGAGGTTCGTCAGAAATAGTTTTCCAATTATTATTTAAAAAAACTAAATGATATAAGTGATTGGATTAATGAGAATAACAACGTTTATTCATCAAGAAGGTTAGGCTGTTTGAGGGAATATAAAATACTGAGTGCTTGTTTTGGAGTAACCTTTTCAAGATTGATATTCGCTAGTGGATTAGGTTTAGACGGTTGCATTACTTTCTGATTTTCAAGTTCAGTTAAGTATTGTTGAGCATGTGTGATAATGGATTGTGGCATTCCAGCTAATTTTGCAACTGCAAGTCCAAAACTTTTGGTTGCTGCACCAGGTTGTAGCTGGTAAAGAAACGCTAGGTGCTCACCGTGTTCAGCTGCTGTGAGATGGAAGTTTTGTATATATGGATATGATTTAGATAGCTTTGTGAGTTCAAAGAAATGTGTCGCAAATAATGTGATGCACTGTGTTTTCTGAGCAAGATAAAGACAGCAGCTTTTTGCAAGTGCAAGCCCATCATAGGTGGAGGTTCCACGACCAATCTCATCAATGATCACAAGACTTTTAGCAGTTGCATGGTGCATGATATAAGCTGCTTCGCTCATTTCAACCATAAATGTTGATCGACCACTGGTTAAGTCATCACCAGAGCCAATGCGACTAAATATACGATCAATAGGTCCAATTTTAGCATGCCTACATGGTAGATAGCAGCCAATATGTGCCATGATCACTAAAAGTGCAACTTGACGCATATAAGTTGACTTACCACCCATATTTGGGCCAGTAATCATATGCATTCTTTGTAAGTGTGTTAAATGGGTGTTATTTGGTACAAATTGGTCTTTCAGCAATGGCTCTAGAATAGGGTGTTTTCCTTGAGTAATCTCAATACCAACCTGTTTTGTAAGCACTGCAGGGGTATGATGTTCATCAGCACACTGGCTGAAGCTGATGAAGATATCAATACTGGCAATGCTATGTGCAATTTTTTGTAAAGCAGGTATATAGGGCTTGAGCTGTTCAATTAAGTTTTGGTAGATGATCTTTTCTTTTTCAAGTGCTTTGATGCTTGCGTGTGAGAGATTTTGCTCAAAGCGTTCTAGTTCTTCAATCGTGAAACGCTGGACATTTTTAAGAATTTGTTTGGGTTTGTAATGTGAAGGAACTAATTTTGCTTGTGCGATACTCACTTCAATAAAGTAGCCTTGTACTTTATTGTAGGCAACTTTTAGGCTGCTCAGTTCGGTTGCTTGTTTTTCTTTTTGCTCAAGTTGAATTAAGAATTCACTGTTTTTCTGTCCATGCGACCTGAGCTCATCTAGCTCTGGGTCAACGCCATCTTTGATTACGCCACCGTCTCGAATTAGTGCGGGCGCATCTTCAGAGATTGTATTCTGTATATGCTGAGCAATCTCTTGATTGATATTGAGTGTTTGTTTCAACGAAGCAGGTAACTCACCTGGGATCTGATCCAGTAATTGTTCAATATGTGGAAGTACTAGTAAGCTATTGGCTAGACCTAATAAATCAACTGGTCGTGCTGATGATAAACCAATTCTAGCACTGATTCTTTCGATATCACTGATTTCAGATAATAAGTTTTGATAATGTTCAGTTACTTGCATATCAATGATTCTAGAAACAAATTGTGTCCGATCTTGGATTTCTTCTGTATCTCGAAGAGGCTTTTGTATCCAAGATTTTAAAAGTCGGGCTCCCATTGGCGTTTTACAAAAGTTGAGTTGAGAAAATAAGGTATGCTGCGAGGTGCCTTCTTGATTCTTTGTGAGCGCAAGGTGTCTTGCAGTTGCTTGATCAATGATAATGTATTGATTAAGGGTAGGGACTGAGAGTGAGGCAATGTGGGAAAGCTGAGTCTGAGCTGTGTGGCTCATATATGCAAGTAGCCCACCAGCAGCAGTTACTGCGCTTTTTAAATCATCACAACCAAATGCTCGTAGGTCCTTTGCACTGAAGTGCTCACATAATCTTTCATAAGAACGATCGTATTTGAAATCCCATTTACTTCTCGGGCGTGCAATGTTTAGATATGAGTCATCTATCTTTTGGTCTTCAGGATAAATGATCTCTTTGGGTTGTATTTGTTGGATCACTTCATTGGCTTGAGTAATGGTTTTCACCTCAACAGTTTGAAAGGAGCCTGATGCGCATTCACACCACGCAACTCCAATATGGTTCTTATGTTGTACAATAGATACAACAATAGAGGTATCATTCTGATCTAAGAATGCTTCATCTGATAACGTTCCAGGTGTGATGATTCGGCTTACTTTTCTTTCTACAGGGCCTTTAGAAAGCTTTGGATCACCAACTTGCTCACAAATGACAACATGTTTGCCTTGTTTGACGAGTCTAGCAATGTAGTTTTCAGCTGCATGGTGTGGAACGCCGGCCATTGGAATAGCATCTTCACTTGACTTTCCTCTTTTTGTCAGTGTGATATTGAGAAGATTTGCAGCATCAATTGCATCTTGGTTAAATAGCTCATAAAAGTCCCCAAGCCTGTAAAATAAGAGTGCATCAGGGTGCTCAGCTTTAATTGCTAAATATTGTTGCATCATCGGTGTGGGAGTTTTTTTCGTGCTCATCTGTCTCTCGATATCAACATGATTTAGACTCAAGGTTAATGATCAGATGAATCGATGTCAACCAACTTCTTGTATTGTTTGATGAATGATTAATTGTTGCAAACTCGGGTTTTAGATTAAGTGAAATGGGTATATGATACTATAATATGATATAAAGAAGGTGGAGTATGTCTACAACTAAAAAACGTGATGATGCCGCACTTAGTGCAATAATAAAAGATATCGACAGACAGTGGGGCAAAGGTTCAGTGATGCGATTAGGTGATGCGCCAGTTGAACATGTTAAGACTTACTCCTCAGGGTCAATCGCACTCGATGCAGCGCTTGGCATAGGAGGCCTTCCTGCAGGCAGAATTGTAGAGATTTATGGGCCGGAGTCTTCAGGTAAAACAACATTAACACTACACTGTATTGCAGATTGCCAAAAGAATGGTGGTAATGCAGTTTTCATTGATGCAGAGCATGCATTAGACCCAATCTATGCTCAAAAATTAGGTGTAGATTTAGATTCACTATTGGTGTCTCAGCCAGATACTGGGGAGCAAGCATTAGAAATTACAGATATGTTGGTTTCATCCGGATCAGTTGATCTTGTTGTTATTGATTCAGTTGCAGCATTAACACCGAGAGCAGAGATTGAAGGAGACATGGGGGATAGTCATGTTGGTTTACAAGCAAGGCTGATGTCTCAAGCGCTGAGGAAACTCACTGCAAATATCAAACGATCAAATACATTGGTGATTTTTATTAATCAGTTAAGAATGAAGATAGGGGTGATGTTTGGGAATCCAGAAACAACAACAGGTGGTAATGCTCTTAAATTCTATTCATCAGTGCGTTTAGACATTAGACGTACAGGTGCAATCAAAAAAGGTGATGAGATTGTTGGTAATGAAACAAGGGTCAAAGTTGTGAAGAATAAAATGGCTCCACCGTTTCAAACTGTTAATTTTGATATTTTATATAGCCAGGGTATTTCTAAGTTAGGTGAGTTGATTGATATTGGCGTTGCTCAAAATGTAATGGAGAAGTCAGGTTCTTGGTATAGTTATCAAGGACAAAAGCTCGGACAGGGAAAAGATAAGGTGAGAGACTTTTTAGCAACTAATCCAAGCCTTGCAGAAGAGATAGAAGTTCAGATTCGTGATAAGTTATTACCAAAGCAGAAAGATGAGTCTTGAGGTAGAACAAGCGCTTTTATCGATGCTTTCTAGAAGAGAGTATGCAGTCAATGAAGCAAGACAAAAGCTTCATCAGAAGGGTTATTCTACAGATGATATAGAGCCTGTAATGCAAGACTATGTAGCAAGACGATTGATCTGTGATGAGCGTTTTAAAATTGCAAAAGTAGGCAGTTTACAGGCTAGGGGGTATGGGCCAAATTATATCAAGATGCTTTTGGCACAAATGGGATTATCTTTTTATCAAGATGACTTTGATTGGTGCCAAGCTTATCAAATTGCTTTAAGAAAAGCAGGACGAAAAGAGAGGATTAAGTTGAAACAATATTTGTATCGAAGAGGTTTTACAGGTGAGTATTGAGGTTAAGCATAAAATACAGTTTTTATCTGAAGTAATTAAAAATCAGATTGCAGCAGGAGAAGTTGTCACACGACCAAAAGACGCGGCAAAGGAGCTATTGGAAAATGCAGTGGACTCAGGTGCAACAACAATTCACTTAAGTGTCTTAGATGGAGGGATGTCATCAATCACAGTATTAGATAATGGCTGTGGTATTCCAAAAGAGCAGTTGCAAATGGCCTTGAGTGCTCATGCAACAAGTAAGCTGATAGAGATTGAAGATCTCGAGCAAATTGCAACCATGGGTTTTAGAGGCGAGGCATTAGCAAGTATTCTATCCGTTTCAAAAGTATCTTTAGCGTCTGCGGTTGAAGGCAGTAGTCATGGCTGGCAGGTGGATGCTAGCGCAGAATTGTCAAACTCTTTACAATTGAAGCCTTGTGCAATGGTAAGAGGCACCAAGATTAAGGTATCAGATCTATTCTACAATACAAAAGCAAGGCGCAGTTTTTTATCGAAACCTACATCTGAGCAAAGACAGATTGAAGATGTTTTCAAAAAAGTTGCATTGGCAAATCCTCATATTGCCTTCAACTTTGAGGCAGAGAAAAAAACAATGAAGGTTCGAGCTGCTACAAGTGCACAGGATCAATCAAGACTAGGTGAAATTCTGGGTGAGACGTTCTCCCAGCATGCTTTGTGGGTATCAGGCCAGATCGATGAGTTGAAAGTTTATGGTTATATTACAGACCCTCAATTCCAGAGAGCAAAGGGAGATATGCAGTACTTATTTTTAAATGGTCGATGCATAAAGGATCAGTCACTATCTATGTCTCTTAAACAGGCGTATAGTGATGTTATGTATCAAAGAAATCAACCTGGTTTTGTGCTCTGGATAGAACTGGACCCGGCAACTGTGGATGTGAATGTTCACCCAACGAAAGAGCAAGTTCGATTCATTGACGTCAAACCAATTACAAGTTTACTCTTTCGATTGGCAAAAGAACGCTTACAAGCAATGCGACCATCTCATTTATTAACTCCACCAGTGCAAGTTACATCAAGTCATGCTCCATTTGAAGTTTCACCCATTAGAGAAACTCCTCAGGCAGCGCATGAATCATGTGCGGTAACACATTCTCAATCTGAAATAAAACTAACAGATCATATTGCGCCAATCTCCTTATCTTCCAATCAAACCGAACCAGCTGAGCAAGAACCAGTGTCATTAAAGCAGATAGAATCAAATGGCGCTCTAGGTCAAGCTATCGCACAGCTTAAGGGAATATATATTTTATCTGAAATTCAGGAAGGAATGATAATAGTTGATATGCATGCAGCGCATGAGCGTATTTTATATGAAAAAATGAAAGCGCAATATGCAAATGAGGGTATTGCTTCACAAACGCTTTTATTGCCAATTGATTGTCAGCTATCTGGGGAGCAAAGCGGTATTCTTCAGGAGAATATGCTACTACTCAATCAACTAGGTTTTGATTTATCTATGAGTGCAGAGAATACTACTTTGTTAAGAGCAATTCCTAAAAGTTTGAAAGATGATCAAGCATCAGTACTGTTGCAGTCAGTGCTTAACACAATGAAAGAGCACCTTCTCAATAGTCCGCTTGAAGACGCTGTTCATGAAATTCTCTCTACAATGGCTTGTCATCGTGCAATTCGTGCAAATAGACAACTTAGTATTATGGAAATGAATGCACTTTTACGGCAAATGGAAGTCACATTGCACTCTAGTCATTGTAATCATGGTAGACCAACCTGGAAGAAATTGAGTTTAACTGAATTAGATGGAATGTTTAATAGGGGGCAATAATGAATACTATACAAGTCATAGCAAAAGGAAATGTTCAGGGTGTTGGTTTTCGTGCACATGCAAAACTTCGAGCACATCAATATCGAATTAAAGGTTATGCCAAAAATTTACAGGATGGCACTGTCATTCTGGAAGCAACTGGCAGTCCAGATAAAGTAGAAAAATGGTTGGCTAAGATTGGAAAATATCCAAGCTCATCAACAGAGCTAAAAGTAGAAGTGATCAAAAATCCAACAGTAGATAAAGGTTTCAGAGTTTTATAACCTCAAACTTGAGTGCAAAACGATTTTCTCAATAAAACACTTTTATTAAAGATATAACATAGTTGCCTTCATTGCATATTGACTAATTATATAATTTTGTCGAGAGTACTCATCATCAGATGCTGATGTTCTAGTACGCGTTAGGCTGACTAAGTCTTCGGAGTATGATGTGTGACGCGCTTCTCACTACTATTTTATCTGCAGTCTAATCTTGTTTTATTGGCCTTTGCTATTTCAGGTCTCATTAGTATTGGTAAGTTATATTCAGAGAGCGTTTTGAGTATTGAGAAATGAAAAAGCACACTACAAAGTGTACCTTCACGTTAATACTTATAAGTCTAACGTCAGAATGCATTAGAAGCCAGGTGTATTCGTACCGTTATTCTCAGAAGTAGCAAAAACATAATGCAAGGCTATAGCTGATGCTACTGTGCCAAGAAGTGCAGCAGCACTGATGCACTGCGCATTAAATTTGGAAGCTTTGTGTGCATTTTTTTCTCTACAGGCTTTTTGAATTTTGGTATCAGCTTCATGTCTTTGTATATTCTTTGCTCTTTCTATTTCCTCTTTGGCTAAGAATAGGTCTTTAATAGGTATACCATAATTTAGGACATCTAATATCTTTGGATCAATTTGATGAGTACAGAGTCTATCTGATATGATTTGAATTGAAGATTTTAGAGTTTTATAGCCTCAGATTTAAATACAAAGCTACTTTTTCAGTAAAGTACTTTTATTGTGGCTATCTCCATGGTTATCTATTTTGCGTGTTTTTGACTGACTCTGTTGACAATGCTCATCATCAGGTGCTGATGTTCTATTGCGCTTTGAGGTTGGCTGAGTCCTTGGGGTATGGCTAGTGACAGACTTCTTATTGCTATCTGAGTTACAGTTAACTTTTAGTTTTTTTGCATTTGGTTGGGAGTTCCCTTTAGCACAATCTCTTTCCATGGGTGTTCTGTCCGCAAGATTCCCTGAAAATATACTTGTTTGTGTATCTCCTGCTAATGCAGCTAATATTTTAACCCCATATTTTGTACACTTGGCAAGTTTATCTCTAATGGATTCACCTTTGAATTTGGTATCTAATAC
>JBDQEV010000009.1:0-41726 GCA_040266255.1 Gammaproteobacteria bacterium | reverse complement strand
TAGCGATTTCTTCATGACCTTTTAAGCATGCCAAATGTAGCAAATTCATTTCTACTTTTGTTTCGTTTGCAAGCTCTTGTTCAGTTTTAGCATTTAACAAATCATGACTGGAGACTCCTTCTAGCTTTTCTTTAACTTCCTCTACGCTTCCAGCTTCTAATAGCTTTACCATTTCTTGTACATTCATCTTTACTACCTACTATTATTATCAATAAAATTATTTGCAACCCCTGCATTAAGTATATAAGTAACCGTTTCTTTATGATCTGATTCAGCAGCCCAATCAGAATCATCCTTATGATTAACATCTGCCCCAGCTGAAATCCACTTTGCAATCGTTTGACCATCTATAACTGCTGAAATTAAAGCTACATTCAGAGATTTAGGGGTTCTATTCCTTTTCATTACTCTACTCATTCTTCCAGACAATGTGCCATATAAACAAATAAAATACAACACACTAACGGGAGCCCAGCAATTAATTAGTTTAGCCCTTGAGCATAAAAAACACGAATAGCTACCACCTTCCATATTCAATCATATTTATTTCTAGACAAAATCTGTTTACATCTCTTTCAATATCTTTACATACAACCCCAGAACAATATCGCAATTCATTCTACATGCGCGCATACTTCAGACTGAAATGTATTTATATTTTGAGTAACAAAACATGATATCGTAAGCTTGCATTTATAAGCTGTTTATGCTCAAATGCTGCTGGAAGCATGGTGGCAAACAGTAAGATAATTCGTCAGGCCTGGAAGGGAGCAGCGATCCTTATATGCTTGGGTGCTTTGCTTCCACTTTATCGAGATCAACTATGTCGTATATCACTCTTGCTAGAAAACTAAGACCACAAACGCTGAAAGAAGTTGTTGGTCAAGAGTTAGTTGTAAAAGCACTCTCCAATGCGATCGAAAATAACGCTTTGCACCCTGTATATCTATTAACTGGGACCCGTGGAGTTGGAAAGACAACACTTGCCAGAATCATTGCTAAATCAATTAACTGTGAAAACCTTAATGGCCATGAACCCTGTCTTAAATGCTCAACATGCTTGATGATTCAAGAAGGCAGTTACTGTGACCTTTATGAAATTGATGCTGCTTCAAAAACAAAAGTTGAAGATACCCGAGAAGTTCTAGATCAAATTGCATATATGCCTCAAATGGGCAAGAAGAAAGTGTACTTGATTGATGAGGTGCATATGCTATCACAACATAGCTTTAATGCATTACTCAAGACTCTGGAAGAACCACCAGCACATGTGCAGTTTATTCTAGCGACGACAGAACCAGAAAAAATACCAGCTACAGTACTGTCTCGTTGCTTGCATTTCAATTTAAAGCCACTGACTGAACAAGAAATTCAAACAAGACTTGCTACTGCCTTAACACAAGAGAATAAAACTTTCGATCAAGATGCACTGGTGCATGTTGCTCAAGCTGCTAAGGGTAGTATGCGTGATGCACTAACACTACTAGATCAATGTCTAGCAGTGAGTCCAAGTCATATTGATAGCAATACAACTGCACAATTGGTCAAATCTATTCCTAGTAGCCAAATTCACTTGCTACTTAAAGCAATTGAGAAAAAAGACCTCAAAGGCATTGACCAGATTTGTAACCAATGTGAGACAACCAATGTAGACTTTCAGCAAGTACTCAGCGACTTATCCAAAGAACTACATCAGATTGCTGTTGCACAGCAGTTAGGTAGCCCACACCCTCTAAAAGACCTGTGGGATGCTGGCTATATACAAGTACTCTATAGAATGTGCATTCAAGGCATACAAGACTTAACTTTTGCACCATCTGCTCGTATTGGCGTGAGTATGTGCCTAATTAGAATGGCTGTCTTTCAACCATCACAAGAGACAGAAAAAAAAAGCCTTCTGAGCTAGTTTGGCATGATATTGTAGAACAACTGAAAATTTCAGGTTTAACCAGAGAGCTTGCTCAACGCTGTACACTCACTGAAAAACAAGACTCTAGCTGGCACCTCAACTTAGATCCGAAATGGTCTTACTTAAAAACCAATCAGTCCATTGAAAAAATATCAAAAGCACTAAAAGCCATTGACCCTCATGCAGTGATTGATATTAAAGTCAGCTCATCTACAGCTGCAACCCCTCATGATCAAAAGGTAGCTACACATGAAAAGGCATTGTTAGAAACAAAGGGGCAACTGCTAAAAGACCCCACTCTTAATAAGATCTTAAATCAATTCCGAATTGCTCCAGAGAGTATTGAAGTGAGTTTACAGAAAAAAACCAAAGAAACAGCTTAAGCCTAATAAGCAAGCATACTCCACTCTAATAGTCCTTTAGGTAGATACTGTGCTTTTCTGCCCAATAGGTTTTGTAATAATGAGTTTGAATCATCAATCTCTAAATCGCGTAATGGATAATCTCCTGCTTTTTCTTTCAATCGTTTAAATGCCTCAGCTCGAGTAGATACTCCGTCTAATAGTTTTAACGCTATCCCTTCACGTGCAGTATAAACTTGCGCTTGATCATAGTCCTTGCTTGATTGTAACTGTCGTCTTTCTTTCACTAAATTTACAAACCATTTGTTGTCCTCTAGCATCACATTTTCTAAATGCGATTTAACTTCCTCAGGTGTTTCTCTAAATGGTGATGGGAAGCCCTTATATTTACCGGTTGTCATTGTCTCTACTTTCACACCCAGCTGCTCAGTAAGCTTCTCCACATTGAAGCTTTGCATTAAAACACCAATGCTGCCTATGATTGAAGAGTTGTAGGCATAAATCTTGTCTCCAGCTAGCGCTGCCAAATAAGCACCAGATGTTGCTTGGTCTTCAATCAATATTTCAACTGGGATAGCCTCTGATATGTTACGCAAACGATTGTATAAGCGCTCTGATGCTCCAACAGTGCCTCCCCCAGAGTTAAACAATACCAATAGCCCTTGTGTATCCTTTTGACTAACTTTATCAAGTTGGCGCCAAATATCACTATCTTGAGAAATCATACCTGAAACATTGACCATCGCGAGATGTCTTTGATCAGGTACTGACTTTTTACCTCCAAGCATCATTACCAATAGGCTAATAACTGCGGTAATAGCAATCAACTTCCATCGTTTATACCACTTGTCTTGGCGTTGCAATCGTAAAACCTCTGCTGCAATCAATCTTGAATCATGTGGGGATATCATCATAGAACTCCTTTCACTATATTAGCACAAAACTGTGTGACGCCATCCATCATCAAACTTGCTAAAACTAATGTAATTGCAAATGCCAATGACACATAGTGTGCACTATTAAAACGATACGCTTCCTTTGAATGCGTAAAATAAATACTCTTGATCACATTTAAATAATAGTACACTGCAATCGGTAAAGAAAGAACAATCACAGCAAGTGTTTTATAAAACCCTGCTGCCATTACAGCAAATATTGCACTTACCTTAGCCACAAAGCCTACTGTTAGTGGGATACCTGCCATTGAAGTCATTGCAACCATCATTGAGCCTGACTGCAGGGGTTGATGTTTTAGTACAGATAAATCTTTTAAAGATAGCATCTGCCCGTGATCTACACTATTCAGCATCACATACCAAACCAAATTAAGTGTGACGAGGTAAACTAACAGATAAGCAATTGCTAAAGCTAAACTTAACTCAGTGAAGATAGAAAGCAATATCAGGACAATACCCATCTGAGATATAGAAGCATATCCAAGCATTCTTCTAAAGTCTGTTTGCACACATGCCATTAACACACCAACTAATAATGACGCACAACCAACCAGATTAACCAGCTCCATTGTCATAGTTGAGCTAGATATCATACGAATGAGCGCTAAGAGATATCCAATTTTAGGCACCGATATAATCCATAAAGATAATGGCATCTCTGAAGCTTGATACACATCAGGAACCCAATAGTGGAATGGAAATAAACCTATTTTAAAAAAGAATGCACAGAGAATAAACGCTAAACCAGATTCGTATAATACTACGTTACTAATCACTTGTGCCTGCAAATCCAACGTCCCACTTCCACCATAAACTAGTGAAACACCATATAAATAAAAGATACTAGAAATACTCCCCATGATGAAATATTTTAACCCTGCTTCATCAGCCAACTTTGCATACTGAGTAATAGAACAAAGAATATAACTAGGAATTGCAACCAGCTCAATCCCTAAGAATAATAGAAGGTAATCAGAAGCTGAAACCATCACCATGACACCTAAAAGTGCCAACAGCAATAATGTAAATACAAGCCCTGAGCTAACTTTCAGACGATCAATAGACGGTGCAATGATAGCTAAAATCAAAGCTGTTAACAAAATCGACAAATATTTCCCACCCATTGAGATACGATCAATCAACCAAACTCCAATCTGACTAGTATCCTGGTGGTAAGTAAATAATAATGCCAATGCTAAAATAGCCAATGCGCCATATTCAAGATACTGATCCTGTTTTAAACTGAACAATAAAGTAAATAGTGCACCAATTAAAATCGTTATTTCTGGAATCAGTGATAAGATCATATGGATACCTTTGAGCTAAGTGAAATAGAAACCAGGTTTTCAACTGGTGTTCGCATTTTATCAATCAGTAAGTTAGGATATATCCCTATTATAAAAATTGCTGATGCCAAGATGCACAACAGGAGTTTTTGTACAACATGCAGCTGGATGCTTATTGTGCTTTCACTTTTTCCATAAAACACTTTTTGGTACACACCCAGCATATAAACTACTGATATCACCATTGTTGTTGCAGCAAGCATTCCTGCCCAAGCACTCTTACCTGATAGTGCTGCTAAAATAACCATCCACTCTCCAACAAAACCTGCTGTTGTAGGTAGCCCAACGGTTGACATCACATAAACTAAAAACATTGAACCCATAAATGGCATGATTTGGTATAAGCCTCTTAACTGCTCGATACTTCTTGTTTTAAGATGGCTATACATCATCCCAAATGATAAGAACAAAGCCCCAGAACTTAATGCATGAGCAATCATGACAATAATTGCCCCCATTAAGCCCAAAATAGCATAGCGCTGATTATCCACTAAATAAATTGAAAACAACCCCAGAGTCACAAACCCCATATGAGATATAGATGCATATGCAATTAAGCGCTTCATGTCTTTTTGCGCACTGGTCAGCATTCCAACATACACAATACCAATTAATGAAATAATAAAGATCAAGCTTGCATTTTGTGCACATGCGTCTGGAACAACTGGCAATAGCAGTCTAAGCATACCATAGGTACCTGCTTTTAACAGTAGTGCAGCAAGCAAAACAGAGCCTTCAGTTGGCGCTTGAGTATGTGCATCTGGCAGCCATGTATGTAATGGCCACATTGGTGTCTTAACTGCCATCCCAATCAATAATGCCCAAAACAGGAATTGCTGCTCAAGACTGCTTAATGGTTGTGACCAAAGTGCACTGAATGCAAAACTCTTTGCCTGTGCACCAATATATAAAATCCCCATTAGCATAATAATAGAACCGGAAAATGTATAGACAAAAAATTTCAATGCTGCCCTAACCCTATCTTCTCCTCCCCATATCCCAATACAGAGATACATCGGAAACATTGTTCCTTCCCAAAAGACAAAAAAGCTAATTGCATCTTGTGCACTAAACAAACCAATCAACATTGCAAAAATCAACAAGAATAATGCACAAAAATGACCAGATACCTTTGCTTGATAAGATTGATTGATAATAACAATTGTCACCATCAGCAAACTTAAACCAATCATCAACATTGATATACCATCTATAGCAAATATCCACTGACTTCCCATATAACTTAGCCATGGTAGCTCAATCATAAACTGCATGCCGCCACTTGAATCAAATGCATGCCATAACTGCAAAAAAAACCACCATGCAGTCAACAAATTGAAGCCTAAAAAATAGCTTAAGAACTGTCGGTGATTGAGCCCTAAACTCACACATGCACCAATCAAGGCATTTCCTGCTAAAAGCGCACAAAAATTCATACTCTACTCATCAATAAATTATTACCAAGGCAATGACCAATAACCCCATCCATGCTGCATACTCATATATCTTACCCTGATGTAGCTGACGAAATACTTTACCCAAATATTGAGTTAACTTTGGCAACACCATCACGCTATAGCGATCAATCCACTTTTGATCGACCTGTGTTGCAAAATAATTTGACAAACCTTGATATGAGGGTACCACAATATAATCGGCAACTGCATTGAAGCCATATTCGTACTTGAGCACTTTATAGAAAATTGGTAGCTTTTGCGTCAGTTGATACGGTATACCTGGGTAAATCACATATGCCATATAAACACTGATCCACCCTATGAAAATCCCATAAATGCCAAAATGAGAAGGCGCTTCTTTTAGTAGTGAAAATGCACTGAATAAATAGCCTTGATCTGCCAAGGGCACAGACAGCCAGCCTAGATATGCCAGCAATAACCAACCACTTGCGACACTACCTGCAATCAGCATTACCAAAATTCCAGACATTGTCATATCAACACTGGTTATATTAGGTTGATTTTTCCGAGGACTTGCTACAACAAAATACAAACGAGCAGAATATGCAGCACTTACAATAACTGATAGAAACATCATGACTTTTGCATATGAAATACCTGCAATATTAGATTGATTGAGTGAATAAATCACTAGATCTTTTGAGAAGAAACCACTGAGTGGTGGAACTCCGGATAGTGCAAGACAGCCTATGAGTAGCCCGTACTTTATCATTGGTTGCTGCCGGATCGATGAAGTGTAACGTATATCCTGCTCATGATCAGACAATACAATAACAGCACCACTGACTAAAAATAAGAGTGACTTAAAGAATGCATGTGTCCCTAAATGAAAAATAGCAGTTGTATAGCCACTAACTGCAACACACATCATCATCATCCCAAGTTGTGACAAAGTGGAAAAAGCAACAATTCTCTTAATATCAAATGCTGATAATGCAAGCATCCCCATTAAAAACATTTGAGACGAACCAATGAGTAACATTATTGTATTGGTAAAACTGGCATCAACAAATAAAAATGATAAACGACAAATGAGATAAACCCCAGCTGTCACCATTGTTGCAGCATGAATCAGTGCTGATATTGGTGTTGGACCTGCCATTGAATCTGGTAACCAGATATGCAAAGGCATTTGAGCAGACTTTCCCATCGATGCCAACAGAACACTCAGACAGACCCACTCCCTGATTGGCAAACCAAACAGCATACCATCAATTAAGTCTAATCTTTTCAACAAAATAGTATAGTTTAAAGAGCCCACATAATAAACCAGTAATGCCATCCCGATCACCATTGCAACATCTGCAATACGGTTAACTAAGAATGCTTTATATGAGGCCGCTTCTGGATATGCTTTTTGGTACCAATAACCAATTAGTAAATAAGAACATACACCTACGCCCTCCCAGCCAAAAAATAGCATCAATAAATTATCTGATAAGACCAACAGTAACATTGCAGTCGTAAATAAGCTCACATAAGAAAAGTACCGATTAATATGGGGATCACCTTTCATATAACCAATAGAGTATATATGAACAGCCAAAGAGATTGTTGTTACAATCAACGTCATATAGATTGAAAGCGAATCTAACCAAAATCCAAAATCAAAATCTACACCTGCACTTAGCCATGTATATAAATAGATGTTAACTAGGTCAGTTTTTAATAAAACCAATAGCATGACTGCAGAACATAATGAAATCAGCATGCCAATAATATTGATATAATATGCTGGCTTTTTAAAAAGCCTTACCGCTATTGCAGCAATTGTTGGTGCTAATATACAACTCCATGTCCAAATTAAGATCGACACTCCTATCCCCTCAAACGATTGAATGAATCTGTTTCAACACCCTTCCAGCGCTGATATAGCTTCACAAAAATAGCCAGTCCTACTGCAGCTTCACATGCCGCAATTGCTAATATGAAAAATACAAATATTTGCCCATCAAGTTGTGAAAATTGGTTGGCAAATACAACAAAATTAATGTTCACAGCGATTAACATCAGTTCAATATTCATGAGTATTGCAATTAAGTTTCGCATATTGATCGCTACTCCTATTAATCCAATCATTAATAAAGTTGTCGATAATCCTAAATAATGCATAGTGGTAATCATAATGCCTTCCTATCTCCAAGAACTAAAGCAATCGCTCCTAACATCGCTGCCAACAATGCTATACCCATAACCTCAAAGGCCAATTCATAATCTTGATACAGCCTAATTCCTAACTGCTTGGTTTGCTCTGGTAATATATAAGCATTGCCTACTGCATCAGAAACTCCTGCATAATGAAATAATATCCCCCCCCCTAATACAACTAGTAAGCATAATACTAGTCGATTACTCAACGGCAATTGAGCTGCTGGAATTGAGTCAACATTTAACATAAAAACAATAAATAGAAATAAAGCCATCACTGCACCAACATAAATGAAAATTAGTGCAAGTGCTAAAAACTCTGCTCCAAGACCCATCCAAAGCACTGCAGTAGAGAGAAAACATAGCATTAAGCTTAAAAGCCCCCATACAGGCTTGCGTGTAAATGCAACATTGATAGCAGATAAAACCAGAAGTACCGCTGGAATATAAAATGCAATCTCATTCACGATCTGCCTCCAAATTATACCTGATCTTATCTTCATACAAATCGCCAATGAGTAATAACTCATCTTTTGACACAATATGCTCTCCTCTTTTTCGATAGGCATAGTGCATTTCATCTGTACAGACAATAGAATCTACCGGACAGGCTTCTTGGCATAGCCCACAATTAATGCACTTAAATGCATCTATATCAAAACGTGTTGTTCGCCTAGACCCATCCTCTCTTGGTGCAGACTCAATATGAATGGCTAACGCTGGACAAACTGCCTCACAAAGCTTGCAAGCAATACAGCGCTCTTCTCCATTTTCATATCTTCTTAAAGCAAGTGCCCCCTTAAATCTTGGAGAGATAGGCAAAGACTCACCTTTATCTGGATAGTGTATTGTAATCTTTTTTTGAAAGAGTTTTTTTCCAGTCACTGACAAGCCTTTAAAATATTCAATCAGTAATAATTTTTTAAATCCCTCTTTGCCTAAGAATAATACTAGCATCAATACAAATACGGCATACATCGAGAGAATTGCAAATATATTCATACCCAACCCTCAAGCTTCATCACACCAACAAATGGTATCCACGCAAGTGCAATTGGAATTAAAGACTTCCAACCCAACATCATTAAATGATCATAGCGATACCTTGGAAAGGTTGCCCGCATCCACAAATATAAGAAGACTAAAAAAGATGACTTTCCTAATAACCAAATCACTGGCGGCACCCATGCAAATAAGCTCTCTAAGTAGAAAACTCCTTCGAATGGCGATAACCAACCACCAAAAAACAATAATGTTGTAAACACTGCTATAAAAATCATATTAGCATATTCAGCAATAAAGAAGACAGCAAACAACATACCTGAATATTCAACATGAAACCCTGCTACAAGCTCACTTTCACCTTCTGCAACATCAAATGGTGCACGGTTTGTTTCAGCCACTGCACATAACCAATAAACCATCATCATAGGAAATAGAGGCAACCAATACCATTGCCAAATACCACCTTGTTGTGCTAGAACAATTGTTTTTAGATTCAGACTACCTGCAAGCATCACGACACCTACTAAAGCAAAACCCATTGCTATTTCATATGCAATAATTTGTGCACATGAACGCATGGACCCTAACATCGCGTACTTTGAGTTTGAGGCCCAGCCTGCGAGTAAAACACCGTAACTTCCCAGTGATGTCATCGCAAACACAAACAGCAAACCCGCATCTATATTCGCAAAAATCCACTCTGGAGAGAATGGAATAACCGCCCAAGCTAGAAGTGACGGCACCAATAGTAACTGTGGCGCAAGTAAAAATAGGCGCCAATCTGATAATTGGGGAAAAACTAGCTCTTTGGTCACGAATTTGATCGCATCTGCTACTGGCTGCAAAATACCTGCATAACCAACACGATTTGGCCCAACTCTTAGCTGCATATAACCTATAATTTTACGCTCTAAAGTTGTTAAGTAGGCAACGGCCACGACTAATGGTAAAATGATACATAGTGCATAAATGACCTTAATTAGCATCGATCTTCCCTTTTGTTTGATGCACGTTTTATCATAGCATGAGTCTTTGTGTTCCGATAGACCACAGTCGTATCTTTTGCAACAGCATCAGATATCAAATACTGTAGGTTTGATGCTTCATTTTCATTTGAAACCAGTGCACCCTCTACGATAGGATATGCTTGCTGTAGTGCTTGTGCATTTCTAAGCCAAATATCAGCATCGATCCAGTGTGTTAACGTTAAGATATACTTGCCAGAAAGTCCCTCTACAACTTCAGGTCTATGAATATCTTCTCTTGGTGCTATTGTCCAGGATTGGTTTGTATTTAACTCAATCTGTTGATATGTTGCCAGCTGATGTAGCATCTGATCCACTGGCAAAAACGAGGCTTTTACAACCTGATTAAAAGGTTGCTCAAGACCATAATAGTTGCAATATGACCCACTTTGCTCGACAGGCAAACTATTCGGCAAAATAATAGTTGCACTTGCTTTGATTTCATCTGATAGGTGTGATACACATGCAACGACAAAAGTTGAATGTAACTTTTCTATATTCAAGCCTAAATCTTTCACTGGATCTAACTGCATCAACCAAAGAAAATTCAAATGTTGTTTAGTGACATCTTGCCATTTTTGACCTAAGTATCCCTTCACAAAAGGCATACAACCTGACTGATATAAACCTAATGAGTTTACACCTTGTGGTAACAGCGCATAACGAAAACCATGTTCTTTTGCAAAAAATGCCAATGCTTGATTTAGTTTAACCGCATCTGGATGAATCAGTGATTCCTCTCCAACCAATAATACAACCTTCTTATCCACTAAATTTGGCAACCAGTGCTTTGGAATAACTGTACTGTTTTGCCACTCATTTAAGAAAATCATTGATGATCTAATCAAATCCTGACTTCTCAACATATGATGCTCAACCGGATAAGTGTATTGATGCTTCAATGCCCCCATACTAAACACTTTCGCACCATTCTCTTG
Organism: Gammaproteobacteria bacterium; assembly: GCA_040266255.1. Taxonomy (GTDB): domain Bacteria; phylum Pseudomonadota; class Gammaproteobacteria; order Comchoanobacterales; family Comchoanobacteraceae; genus Comchoanobacter. The sequence goes on along the minus strand of JBDQEV010000009.1, from coordinate 30,559 downwards.
TGCTTTCTTCACTCTCAAGCTAAGATACGGCTGATCCCATCGCAAGGCTGATCCAAGCATTATCACTGTATCCGCTTCCTCAATATCAGAAGGTAAAGCTGTTGCTGGGAGATATGCTATATCTTCAGTATATAAAGCTTCATGATTTGCAATATCAATATGGTTTATGCCAACTTTTCTGAAATAATCAGCCAATAATACCCCTACTTCTGAAGTTGTTTGCGGGCTAACAGCCACTAATGATCTATTCTTTTCACTAGAGCTCAATCTTGCAATGGCTTCAGAGATTCTCATAAATGCCTGCTCGTAAGTAATTTCTTCCCAATGCTCCCCAACTTTTTGCATTGGTGACTTTACTCTTGCATGCCCTACTGCTTGATAGCTAAAGCGATCACGATCTGACAACCAAATATGATTGAGCGCATCAGACTGCCGTGGCACAACCTCTTTAATTTCGTGAATGCCTTGATACCCTTTAAATGAAGTATGTAACTGCACATTAGCTGCTACACAGTCATGAGCTGCAATTGATGGGTGTCCTTTATAACTCCAGGCACGTCCACTAAACTTTGCAGGCTTAGATGTTAAAGCACCTACAGGACATAAGTCAATCATATTACCGGACCACTCAGACTGCACACCTTTAGAAAGATATGTGCTGATTTTTGCATCATCAGACCTCCCCATCAAGCCCAACTCTTTTATACCTGCAATCTCTTCACCAAACCGAACGCAACGGGTGCAGTGAATACAAAGTGACATATCAGTTGCTACTAATGGTCCTAGATTCTCATCTTCAACATCTCTTTTAGACTCCGAGTAATCTGTAATCCCATCGCCATAACCCATTGCCACATCTTGCAACTCACACTGACCACCTTGATCACAGATAGGACAATGCAAAGGGTGCTTCATCAATAAAAATCGCATCACTGCCTTTTGAGCATCAACAGATTTTTCATTTTTAGTATTGACCACCATCCCTTCAGATACAATTGTAGAGCAAGATGGCATAGGCTTATTAATACCTTCAACATCAACCAAACACATTCTACAACTTGCAACTACAGATAGGTCAGGATGATAGCAAAAACGTGGGATATTCACGCCAATATTTTTTGCTACATCTATCAAGCGCTCTCCTTCTTTGGCTTCTACAGCTTGACCATCTATGGTTAAACTCAAACGCTTAACTGACATATGATACTCCTTGCGAATCTAACCAACTGAAGCCTTCATGCTTAGCAATACCATGCATAGCACAATATTCAAACTCTGCTCTAAAATGATCAATAAAGCTGGTTACTGGCCAAGTAATTGCTTCCCCAAAAGCACAGATCGTGCGTCCCTCGATGTCTTGTGCTACACGATATATTTCATCGATCATTTTCAAAGATCCCTGGCCTTGAATCAGCTCCTCTAAACGATAACGAATCCAGCCACTTCCTTCACGACATGGCGTGCACTGCCCACACGACTCATGGTGATAAAAACGCATCATATGCCAAAGCGCACAAGGCATTGAGGTTTCTTCATCCATAATGATCACTCCGCCAGACCCCGGTGCACTATTGAACTTCGCCAAACCATCAAAATCCATTGTCACATCATCAACATATTGTCCGGGTATCACTCGCATTGAGGTTCCACCAGGAATCACTGCTTTTATTTTTCTACCCTGTCTTACACCACCACATAAGGCAATCAGATCCTTTAACGCATACCCCATAGGTAATTCATGCACACCTGGCTTATTCACATGACCACTGACACAAAATATTTTCGTCCCTGCACTATTTTCCACACCTATTGCTTTGAACCATTCACTGCCTCGCTCTAGAATCAACGGAATTGAAGCTAAGGTTTCAGTATTGTTAATCGTCGTAGGACATCCATATAAGCCACTAATGGCAGGAAATGGTGGCTTATTTCTGGGCATTGCTCTCTTTCCCTCAATTGATTCCAGCATTGCTGTTTCTTCACCAACAATATATGACCCAGCACCAAGTATATTTTCAATTAGAATATCTATCCCTAAACCCAGGATATTATGCCCTAGCAGACCAGCTTGCTTTGCCTCTTGTAATGCGTGTTCCATTTGGTAAAACTCTGCCATATATTCACCACGCAAGTAATTGTATGCTCGCTTTGCTCCTATAACATACGCACAAATTGCAATCCCTTCTAATAACTGATGTGGGTTATGCCGCATTATTTCAGTATCCTTAAATGTACCAGGCTCACCCTCATCTGAATTACAAACCAGGTATTTATCACCAGGTTTGTCTCGATTCATAAACTGCCACTTTAGTCCTGTTAGAAACCCTGCGCCGCCACGTCCACGCAAACCTGATGTCTTAATGATATCAACCACGTCTTTTAAAGGGATAACTCCCTTTAACACCTTACGATAAACCTCGTATCCTCCCTGTGCAGTATACCCATCAAGGGTATGTATCTCTGGACACTGACGATGTCTCAAACATACAAGCTCATTAATCTGACTCATGATGACTCTCTTCAATTAACTGATCCAGTGATTTTGGTGACGCATTGTAGTGATAAGATTCATCATCAACAATGACGACTGGGGCATGCATACAAGCTCCTAAACACTCTGCTTCTGCGAGAGAGAAACGCTGATCACTGGTCACTTCACCTAACTGCACGCCAAGCTTCTTTTCCAAATACGCAATCACATCAGTCGCACCATTCAAACAACATGATAAACTTGTACAAACTTTGATTTCCTGCTTTCCACAGTCTCGCAAGCGATACATACTGTAAAAAGATGCAACCTCATATACTTGTGATTTTGACATTGATAAATATTCTGCCACTGCATCTAAGGCCTGTTCAGAAAGCCAGCCATACCGGTCCTGCATAATCTTTAATGCCATCAATACAGCTGATGATTGCCGCCCTTCTGGAAATTTAGCAACCCAATGATCAATTTTCTTCTGATCTTCCTGACAAATAATCATTACCGATCAATCTCCCCTAAAACAATATCTAATGATGATAAAACTGAAACAACATCTGCAATTAAATGCCCTTTGCACAGCTCACTCACTGCTGCTAAATGCGGAAAACCTGCTGCTCTGATTTTTATGCGATAAGGCTTATTTGCACCATCAGAAACGATATAAACACCAAACTCACCCTTAGGGTGTTCAACTGCTTGATACACTTCCCCCTCAGGCATAGAAAGCCCCTCAGTATATAGCTTAAAATGATGAATCAATGCCTCCATGTTCTGCTTCATGTCATCACGCTTTGGCGGCACAACTTTAACTTGATCCGATAAAATACGACCTGGATTCTTCCTTAACCAGCTCGCACATTGCTGAATAATCTTCACCGATTCGCGCATTTCTGCAATACGAATTAAATAACGATCATAACAATCACCGTTATAAGCAATCGGCACATCAAAGTCTACTTTCTCATAAACTGAGTATGGCATATTTTTCCTAAGATCCCAGTTGACTCCTGTGCTTCTTAGCATATGCCCCGTAAAGCCTAAATCAATTGCTCTATTCTTTGAAACAACACCTATTCCTTTGGTTCTCTTGATCCAAATTGGGTTATGTGTCAGAAGCGTTTCATATTCATCAATATGCTTTGGAAATCGCTCAGTAAATGCTTCAATAAAGTCAAGCAATGTGCCTTCTCGGTCTTGGTTCATTGCCTTAACCGTTTTATCTGATCGCCATGAACTCTTTTGGTACTTTGGCATACTACTGGGCAAGTCTTTCCATACTCCTCCAACACGAATATAGTTAGCATGCATTCTTGCACCTGATACTGCCTCATACATATCTAAAAGATCATCTCTATCTCTAAAGCAATAAAGAAAGACTGACATAGCACCTAAATCAAGACCATATGCTCCAAGCCATATCGTATGATTCATCAACCGAGTAATCTCTGAGAACATGACTCTGATATACTCCGCTCTTTCAGGTACATCAACCTCTAAGAGCTTTTCCATAGCCATTACATATGCATGCTCATTTGCCATCATAGATACATAGCAGAGCCGATCCATATAGGGTGCTGATTGCATATAGGTACGGTCTTCCATCAATTTTTCAGTCCCTCGATGCAAGAATCCGATATGCGGATCAATACCGATTACTTTTTCACCCTGCATGGTCATGATCAAACGTAAGACGCCATGTGCAGCAGGATGCTGAGGACCAAAGTTAATGGTATAATATTCACTGGACTGTTGACTTTTAATTGACTGAGTCATACTCATTTATCCTCCCAGTAACGATGGTCTTTTCTAATGACCCTTGGAACATTGGAATGATGATCAATTGAGACTGGATCATATACACACTTTTCTTGCTGACCATCATACCGTATTTCTGTCTCACCAATTAATGGAAAGTCTTTTCTTAATGGATAGCCTACAAAACCATAGTCTGTTAGAATCCTTCTTAAATCTGGATGCCCTTTAAAAGCAATACCAAATAAATCATAGGCCTCTCTCTCATACCAATTTGCACTTGGCCAGATACTTGACACAGACTGTACTGAATCATCGCCATTGGTCCATACCTTTAACCTCAGTCTCTGGTTATACTTTATGGACAAAAGATGATAAACCAAAGCAAAACGCGCAGGATGAGCGCTTTCACTAGGTATATCAGCAACTGCTTTTGCTCTTTGATATCCTTGAGAAGATGCATGATCTGTTTTCCAATCCACCCTACCGTAAGACAAATAATCAACTGCACAAATATCAAGCAAAAGAGAAAAAGCAGCACCGTTATGACGCTTGAGTGATCTTGCTATTGAGAGTAAGTCACTAGACGCTACTTCTACCATCGGCTGATCGTGTGACTGATCAACTTTTAACCCACTAATATGCTCAATCCTTTGAATCAGGTCCACCCTCATTCTCCCATTGCTCTCTATACTTAATTTTCATCATAAGTTGCAAGATACCATATACTAACGCCTCTGCTGTTGGCGGACATCCTGGTACATAAACATCTACTGGGATAATACGATCACAACCCCTTACCACTGAGTAGCTGTAATGATAGTAACCACCGCCGTTTGCACAAGACCCCATTGATATCACCCAAGCAGGCTTGGGCATTGAGTCATAAGTCTGGCGAAAAGCTGATGCCATCTTATTTTTTAATGTACCTGCTACAATAATCACATCTGACTGCCTTGGACTACCTCGATACAATCCCCACCCGAAGCGATCTATATCATGACGAGAAGAAGCAGCATGCATCATCTCTACTGCACAACAAGCCAGACCAAAAGAAACAGGCCATACAGAGCCACCTCTAGCCCATGCAACTAAATCTTCAATATTTGTGACTGCAAAACCTTGAGTAGGCAAAGCTATCTTCTCACCCAACTTCATCATCAGCCTTCCATTCTAATGCTTTTGATTGCCATTCATAGATAAAGCCAACCACCAAAACACTTAAAAACACCATCATCAAAGCAAAACCTCGATAACCAATATCCTCTAAACAAACCGCCCAAGGGAGCAAAAATGCTGTCTCAAGATCAAATAAAATAAATAAAATAGCAATTAGATAATAACGAATGTCAAATGGCACCCGCATGCCTGACTCAGGAGAAAACCCGCACTCAAAAGGTCTTGTTTTTGCATTTGTTGGTTCGCGCTCTGCAAACAGCCAAGCCGCGACTACTGGAACCACACCAACCATCAAAGCCAATGCAGCAAAAATCAAAATATGTATATATGCCATTTGAAACTGCATATCCATATGCTCTTCCTATAAGCTTGCCGAAAGCCGGACTCGAACCGGCACAGCGTATTCGCTACTGCCCCCTCAAGACAGCGTGTCTACCTATTCCACCACTTCGGCATTTTCCATAATGTCATCCAACAACAAATCATCATATGCAGAATAATTCAGAGACTTTGCCTGAATTCCGAGCATTAAAGTTGTAATAAAGAATAAAACTGCAAAAATTGTGGTTAACCTCACTAAGAAAGACGTAGAACCAGATGCACCAAATACACTGCTAGCATTTCCACTTCCAAAAGTAATACCTGCATCTGCACCTCGACCTTGCTGGACAATGACCAACGCAATCAAAGAAATACATATCAAACTATGAACGACAATTAAAACTGTTTGCATATATCTACAACCTCCCTCAAGACTGTCATATCCAAAGATGCTCCACCAATCAGTAAACCATCAACTTGTGTCTGACGCAAAATCTCTAGACAATTATTATTGTTAACACTACCCCCGTATAATACTGTAGTTTCATCAGAATTACTAGGAAAAGTTTTTTGAAGATGCGCCTTGATAAATTGCACAGCCGCATTGATTGAATCCACCCCAGCAGCGTCACCACTACCAATCGCACCTACTGGCTCATAAGCAACTGAAACACCCTTAAGATGACTTAAGCATGAAAGCTGCTCAATCAACTCTGGGGTATTTGCTAACCCACTTACACAGTACAAAACATCCATATTAAACCGCTGCGTTAAAGCAAGCTTCTCCTTTAAAACTTCTCTAGAGTCCCCTACTTCTTGGTGCCCAATTAATACCATAGACACCCCAAAATATTTCAGCATCTCATGGGAGACTTGCCCAGTATGAGCACCACTAGGATAAGCTGAAACATCCTGAGCCCCAACTCTTACCAAAGAGTCTTTCAAGACTCTCCTTGCTTGCTCTAAATACGGAAATGGCACCAGCAAATCTAATGGCAAATCTAATTGACGGTACTCACCCAATAATGCTGATACCTCATGCATTTTTAGATTCAATACTAATCTAGATATCATTTTGCTGACCTGCCTTATGTGTTTGCGGAACAAAGAAAGAAATTAACGCTGCTAGAAACATCATCATTGGCAGCAAGTTCATACCATACTGGTAGCTCTCAACAGATGCAATCTCTAAACCATTAGCAATACGATGTGATTTAATCATAAACCCTATAACTAGGGTTAACCCAGGCCCAAAAATCGTACTGAGCAAATTTGTAAAGCCAATTGCAGTACTTTTTGAACCTGGTCGAACATAGAAATGCGTGATAGTAAAAGGCACCAAGTATGCAACTGAAGCCAGACCACAAATAAATAACATTATAGAAACAAACCCCAGAGACAATGATGTAAACATGACAACTATTGACATTGAAATTGATGCGACTAGTGCAGCAATAGATAAGACCAAATGAATTCTCTCCACTTTAGACAATACCAACCCAATGAGCGGACAGCCAACCACCAAGCCCAATGTTAACATCGTACAAGCAGATGCAGCTTCAGCAAAATCAGCACCTGTGGTCTTCTCTAAATATGATGGCCCAAGTTGGGCAACAAAGCATGTCAAGTTTGCAAACAACAGCCCTGAGTACAGCCCATTTGCCCACATCTTATGATCCACTAAAAAAGATTTGAGCTGAAACAGCAAATCTGACATTGAAAGCTTGGAACGGCTACTCTCCATATCATCAGGGCGATCCTTAATCAACAGAAATGCACTAACGCCCAGAAAAAATGCAGCTATGGAGATGATAAACACAAAATATCGCCAACCATAAGTTGGCAACTGATACGCCAAATACTGCATACCATACATAGAGCATAATAAAGCAATCATTTCTGCAATACTAAACATCATTGAAAACGACTCCCTTTTCATCCAGTTTGCAATCAAAAACGCCATTGAGACAAATGAAAATGACAAGCCAGCCCCCATAATTACTCTAAAGAAACAAATTTGTGCGTAAGTTGCAGCTTGTGCAAAACCAAAAGCACCTACCGAGCAAGTTAGCGCCCCAACGGTTAATACCATTCTGGCACCAAACCTATCTGTAATAATCCCAGCAGGAATTTGTAGACAAATATTAGGGTAGAATACCATACCCATCAAAAATGCAGAAGATACGGTGTCTAATGAAAGCTCTTGCGCCAACTGCTTCACAAGCACGCCTGAAGAAACCTGGATTAACAAATGCAATAAGAAGCATAATACGGACACCCCCCAATAAATATAGGGCTTTAAGGAATTGTATCGATGCTGCATCAGCCAGTCCCAGCAGTTTTTTATAGTATAATAAATTACGCCTACACCTGCATCAATTATTTCAATGAAATTTGCAATTTAAAACAACGCAAAAAAATTGACAACTACACCTTTATCACAGAAAAACATCATGACAATATACTTGCCATTCAGCAAACTCATATGATAAATTAAATACAACTGAAAGGAGCATAGCATGAACAAAACTGAGAAAAGAATAAGCGTCAGTGCCATTACTATTATTTTATTATTTCTCTCATATCAAATCGCAATATTGACCTCTTTGCAGACGTATTCTGATAAGTTAATCAATGATATTCCTTCAGCTCAAATTTTATCATCAAAGCTTTCTCCTCTTAAAAGAAGTATTCAGTACAAAATAGCATTTGATGACATTGAAATTGATACATCAATTAAGCCCAACCTACTCGGAACCAAGCTAACACTTGCCTCCAAAGACATAAAGCAAGATAAAGAAACACCAGATGGAGCTAGCGCTGAACTCTCTGCAGACTATTTTTCCATTAGTGCACCTTTATCCAAGCCTCTAATTTTTAGTAACGCTGAAGTTATGAGCTACATGATCAACAGCAAAGATCTGAAAATTTCAGGCCAACGTGACAACGCTGAAGTATTCAGCATATCTGTCGACAACCTCGCAGTCTTTATTCCTTCTGCACTAAACGATCAAAGCATTGAAGCTAACCTTGAATCAATCAACCTAGGTGCAAAAAGTGCAATGTTCAACATTGATGTATCTCAAAGTGTCGAAAAAATTGCACTATCTATTGATCCTCAAAATACCACTCCCTCTAGCATTGAGATGATTAACAGCAAAACGACAGGGCAAATACTGAATGTATTAACTGACACAAAAAGCGGATACGTGCTCATAAAATACACTCCAGACAGCAGTAAGTTTGAGCTGAAAGCACGCGACCAAAACTCAACCAACCTAGTCTCTTTTGATGAATTTAACTTAGAGATTGAAAACAAAGTCCTAACTTATGTCAATATTGTGAATCTATCAGTCACCCCTGAGTATATTGGGATATTAGCACCAATCCTGAATCTAGGAGAGGCAGAACAACAATACCTGCCAGCCCTATCTCCAATCAACATCTTATATAAGGATCTACCAGACCTTAGTGAAACATCTATCATATTTACAACTTCTGCTTGGAGTGGGAACTTCAATGTACTGCAAGAGGATGAAGGCCCACTGAACGGTAAACTTACAGCGCAGTTTACTGAAAATGCGAAAGACTTCTTTAACCTAATCTCAGACGAGCGTGTACGAAGCTTTATGCAAAACTGTGCCACTCTAACTTATAGTTCACAATCCACTGGTAGCACACCTGTATTTTTCGATACAGATACAGGTGTACTACAATCCAAGCTCTCATGGACAAACTACGCAGACGAAACAACTGAAGACTATATCAACATCAAGCATGTTGACCCTCAAAGTATGCAACTTAACATCAATGATGAGTTATTTGACCTTGCGCTTAACACACAAGAAGTTGAAGCAAACATTTCGTCACCAGCCGCACTTGGAATAATCAGCCTGATGGTTGATCAGCCGGATGCAAAAGAAGCAATATTGAGTGCAACCCTACCTGCTAAGGTTACTATCAAAAGCATATGACGCCATTTTTTAAATTACAGCCAGGATGGGAAAAAAACTGTTCCTCAGTTTTAATCATTGGACCAGAAGGCCTTATTTCAAACCAGGTAATCAATCGCTACCTCAAGCATCATAAGCACCCGATTAGACGCGCATTAGTCACTTCTGCTCAAGATTGCCTTGAGCTAAGAGAATCACTTGCGACACAATCACTATTTGATGAAGATGAAGTTTGGCTCATTAGACTGACCAAAGACAATCTACTTCAGTCATTAAAACTAAGCCCTACACTGCAAAAAAAAGTGATTATATTTGGGGTAAATAAAAAGCCTGCTAAATGTGACTGGATAAAATCACTTTCACTCGTGATACAATCATACCCACTGAAAGAACCCTACGCATCAAAAGAAGTCATACTTTTAGCAGAGAACCTACAAATTAAAATTACTCCTAAGGCAGCGAAATGGGTTATTCTCTGCACTCAAGGACGAGAACTGCTAATTCCTATCACATTAGAAAAGCTGCAGCAAATATATGGGAAAACTACAATCAGTGATGAAGAAGTTCGAATTGTACTCAAACAACAGAGTGACTATAGCCCAATTGATATACTCAGCGCATTAACTCAATGTAAATCTACATTAAAACTAATGATTAAATCTATAGAAGAAAATGAATGGGCTAGCATATACTGGATTTTAGTTAGCCACTGGCGAAAACTATCACTATGTAAAGAAAATGCAGCCTTGCTACCTAAACAGTTCCCATGGCAAAATCAGCAAAAGCAAGCTAAAATACTCCTAAATTCTTATAGCCAACAAGAGATTCAAAAACAGCATCAAGAACTCATTGCAATGGAAACCTCTCTTAAAGGCTTCTCCCATCACTCTATTGCTGCACTGTTATCACTCTGGCTAATAAAGAATGCAGTTAACTAAAATTAAATACACCTGTTACATCGCGGTATACATCTATAAATGCTGTAGGGACATGCTCAGGCATAACACCTATCAAAATTGATAGTTTACTGATACTCCAAGATTGTTGCCACCAAGTGTCTGATGCAAAGCCAAGAACATCAAGCACTAAGATAATTAGCATTAAAATGACACAACCTCTAGCTAAACCGAAGACAAAGCCTAATAAATGATCCAGCCCTCCAAGCCCAACTTGCTCTATGAGAACCATGGCTATTCGTCTTACAAAAGAACTTGCAATCAACACAGAAGCGAAAATAACAACCACTACCAGTAGACTTCTCAATAGTTGCGTTTCTATATGAGACGCAAGATAGATGCTTAAATCACTTGAGTATAAATATGCTAGCCATACTGCTGAAAACCATGCAACTAGGGAGACTGCCTCTTTAACTACACCCCGCATTAAACCATAGAAACCGGAGATGATTACAATAGCTGTGGCTATATAATCAAAGACATTCATTTGTGATAAGATAGAATCAATTAAGCTGCTCACTACGAACTCTGTTTTAAATCATGTTGTCATGTTTGCAAATTAAAATCAAGCTCCCCTGCCTATATCTCTATTGCCTAGAGGAACCTTGCTGAGTATATGCCTGCATGAACTGCGTTGCTATTCCGGCGACACGAGAAAAGAATCTCTCTGGAGCACCAATATGTGATTGAGACTGTGCTGCTGCAACAGTAGAAAGCACTGGTAAACTTCCACTATCCTTTTCAATCACCAACAGGTCTGATTCAACCACCCCAACTCCAAGATGCTCAATATCTCTTTTAATGTTTATCTTCTTATGAATAGAAGTTTTATGATTCTTTGCATATTGCTCTACTAAACGGTCAATATCACAAACATAAGAAGACTCATGCCCTTCAATGCCTAACGCCTTTAAAGCCCTGGCATCTTTGGCATTAGCAGCAGATTTTTTCAGCCACGCCCAAAACTTCTCGACTTCAGTCATCTCATCAGGTGTTAACTGATCATTCTCTAAATTAAGATCTACAACCTCTTTACTTGACCTTTCTTGCTTAAGACCCACATCAATATCAAAGCGATCAAATCCTTGCTGAAAATCAACTAAAGCATTGACCCACATCACATATAAAGCTTGGTCTTCCATCAACCATGCTGCAGCCTCATTAGGCAAAATCAGTAACGCATAATTAATATGCATCTGAGCAACATACAAGTTTGACTGTGCAGTTCTTATTCGCCTTTTATAAAAACCGGATAAAGGCTTTACATTTGGAAACCAAGTATACTGATATTGCCCACTTTCATTTACCTGATATAGACTATAATCCTGAAAAATTCGGCCAATACCACTTAACATTGCTGCTGAGAAAAAAGCAAATATCAAACGATCCTCATCATGCCCAAAGCCTTTATTCTGGCGAATTAGAGGTGCGTAAAACTGAAGCGTTGTTAAAGCCCTTTTAATCCTCTGATAAAAGTATAACTCCTCACTTGATTGATCTAGTGGGATATGCTGACAAAATTGAATAAAAGATTCGATCATCTTCACATAAACAAGCACCCAGATCTGCTCTGGCAGCTTGACTAAAGATTTTAACTCATCCAGCTGCTTTTTTATTTCTTTATGCGATAAAACAAGCTGTGGTTGCATTACTTTATAAACAGTTAATTCTATATCTGCTGCAGGATCCGTTGAATCCTCGTTGAAAAAAAACATTTTATCTCCCTAAAAACTCTTCCAAGCATAAAACCTCGATATCCTCACCATAACATACGTTACTTAAAAATAAAGCTTTTGCCGGTGCTTGACCTGGAACTTTTGACCGATCCCCCGCTTCAAAAGCAGCTTTAAATGATTGCTGAGTCACTCTCCCGTCTCCAATTGCAACTAACGATGCTACAATCTTTCTAACCATACGGTGTAAAAATGCATTGGCTGTTAAATCAACTCGAACCACCCCATTCTCTCTACGAACTGAGATGTTCATCATATTTCTATAAGAGACACTTGATTGACAAATCTTTGACTGAAACGCCCTAAAGTCATGCTCACCTAAAAGAATTTGAGATGCTTGATGCATTGCATCTACATTGAGTGATTTGGTATACCAGATATATGGCTGCTCAAACAAGTGCCTATCTTGATCACATAGATAGTAAATATATGAGCGACTTTTTGCGCTAAATCTTGCATGAAAACCATCATCCACATATTTTACCCAGTGCACTTGAATATCTGCCGGCAAAAATGCATTTACACCCTTTATCCATGCCTCTGAATCTCTTAATATGGTTGTATCAATATGAATCACTTGGCAAAGAGCATGCACGCCTGTATCAGTTCTCCCCGCACAATGAATTTGTAACTTTTCTCCAGAAATCTTCTCTAAAGCAAATAATAAATGCTTTTCTACTGTTTCTAGATTCGGCTGCAGCTGAAATCCAGCATAACTTACACCACAATATGCTACTCCAAACGCTACCCTTCTTATTTTCACACTTTTCATCTTCAATCAACTATCTTATAATAACCTAAACGGATGAAATCATGAACATTGCCCTTTACTACTCTTCATATATCTTAGCATGCATCGGCTTCTTGGCTCTGATGCAAACAATCTATCACTCAATACCTTCAACTAAATTATATCAACTTGAAGATGGTGAGTACGACTTCTTACAAGACACCTCAAGCTTACAGTCACGCTTAGATCTTGCTCAAGCATATGTTGAAATGAATCAAATACAAAATGCTAAAGACATACTTAATGAACTCATCAATTCATCTGATGTTAACATACGAGAAAAAGCCATTCAAGCCCTTGATAATATTTAACTTAATCCAGGACCCTTAGGCTTCGGATCAAATACTGGAGCTGAGGGCGTATGTTTATCTTCTTTATCTGATCTTTGGTCTTTTGATTTACTTTCTTCAACTTCTCTAGAAGTTGCAGGCCCTGACTGATCTTCCGATAAAGTATAATAACGTGTGTTATCACCCTCTTTACTCTCTTTACGATTAATTGAAGAAACCTTCTCCCCAGACTTGATATCATAAACATTCGATGAGGCTTGCTTGCCTTCTGTATAGTTTCTAATAATCGCTTGAATCTCTGCTTTACTCATCGCTCTTGCATCCACACCTAAAGAGTCTAAAATCTGTGTCCATGACTCTTCCTGGCCTTGGCCGCCTGAAACATCACCGCCATCATCTCCGCCGTCTACATCTGTTTGATTCAAGAAATCAACTGGATATTTCTTATCTGTCATTATATTACCCTCTCTTTTGCTAGTCTCTTAAAAATCTCAACCATATTACCTGCTGCACCCAAATGTAGATTATCTGAGATCGCCCACAAAGACACTCTTCCACCTTGATACATAACTCTTGAAACTTTAATCAGCATCGTTCCTTTTATGCTGCAGTCTCTAAAACTAATATAAGGACAGTCTTCTAAAATCTCAAGTAACTTTCGATAGGAAATTGATATTTTGAAACTAATATGAAATTGATGTAAATAGCTCAGTGGCGCTCTTGTACATAAAACATGTATACTTTTCCCACATATCTTCTCTACCTCTTGGACTATTTTTAACTCTTCATCGCATTGACCATCTGAATGCATACCACCAATATATGGCGTAATCTTTTCACTAAATTCACCCTTTTGTTCAAGCATATTTTGACCTGCACCTGATAAGGACTGAAAAGTCGTTAGCACTATATCTTCAGCACTTGGTACTAAGTTCAATATCATCGCAACAGGAGTTACAATACAGTTTGGGCTAGCAATATGAGATGCACCATAGTATTCATCAATATGTGCTGTTTTTGCTACCACTAAAGGAATACTGGCATCCATTCTAAACGCTGAGGAATTATCAATAACCATAACATGCCGCTTAATTTTAGGTATGATATTCTTCGCCACAGAACTTGATGTGCAAATAAATGCTACATCTACGCCATCAAATACATATGATGAAATCCCCCTAACATCATACGACTTTTTCGCTATGACAATCTTACTTCCAGCAGATTGATCTGAAGCAACAGCATCAATCATACACTCCATATCTTTTAAGATAGTTATACATTCCCTTCCTACCAGTCCTGTTGCACCAATAATTGCTACCTTCACATCCATTACCTACAAAAATCCTAAGTAGATATTCAATTATTTCAAAACTCCTGTCAATCATGTTACATTTAATCAGCAATTTATACTCATCAGATTAATGTCATACTCAAGCTATAAAAAGACCTCTACACCAACCTCAACGCTAAAAGATTTAAAAAGTGGTAAAGTTACCCCTTCAAGATCCGTTAACCTCAGAGGGCTAACTCTTGAGGAAGTACAAGACTTTTTGCCTGATTACATCAATAGCATTAATACCAGTTGCTGTGTATTAATTATTCATGGGCAAGGCTATCGATCTGAGCAGCAAATCCCTGTAATTAAAAACTATGTTTATGATAGTCTACCCAAAAACCCTCGCGTGCTAGCAATGTGTAAAGCACTTCAAAAAGATGGAGGCGCTGGCGCAACCTACCTCTTACTCAGCCAACCTCAGATCAATCATTAGTGATACTTAAAAACCATCTTATTTTTACGCACAGTATATTGTGTTCTAAATAACTTCACTTTAAAACTCCACAATATGAGGTTTATTCTGTATACTGAACCTAGGATGTAATGGACAACATCATGAAAAATGCTGTGATATGTGGATTTGGAGAACTTGGTGAGCAAATTGCACACCAACTTTTAGCTCAGAATATCAAAGTTTATGGGATTAGACGAAGCATAAAATCTTCTTCCGGTGTAGAAATGATGTACAGTGATATCTTTAATATCCAGTCTTTACCCAGTTGTTCATACCTTTTTTATCTTATTCCTCCTGAGTCTAAAGACCTTAGCAGCTATAAAAAATCCTATATTCACGGTCTGAAGCATATATTAAATTTAATTAGCAAACACAGAGCTCCCCCTAAAATCATCTTAAGATCTTCAATTGATATTTATCAAGACTCAACTGGACAAAACCTTACTGAAGATACAAAAATTGTTGCACACAGAGAAGTAACAAAAATATTGATGCAATCTGAGCGGCTGATTGAGCAGTCTGGATACCCTTACTTAATTTTCCGTCTTCCACAGTTCGAAGAAGAACTGATTAAAGAGATGACCAAACAGATTTATGCTGGGAAAATGAGTTTTGCAAAGCGACAAAACCCCATCCATTTCATTTCTTACAAAAAAGCAGCTAGAGCAATGTGTCATTTGATGACACAACAAGGTATCTTCAACTTATGCACTTCCCCTACTCAGTTTAATACACTTGTGTCTATGATTAGCTCAAAAATTGGTAAACAAGTATATTACCCCAAACAACGACAGTACTATGCGCTAAAACCAACCATTAGTCATGAAAAAGGAACGGCTTTGCGGGCCCTTTAGTAGAATTACTATCAGGACTAGGACTAGGACTATTCGTTGAATGATCCAAATCAAACTCATTAGACCCTGCAGCACCTCCTCTTTGAACTCTTATTGGATTCATCGCTTCATTTAATCTCAATATGTGATCAGAATAAGTTTGGCATAACTTAATTTTTTTATCTTGACTTAAATCATGAATTGAACTTTTAAGCGCTCTAACAAAAGATTTGAATGTCCAAAATTTAGAACAATCTAAATCTATTTCTTTTTCTTTACCTAAAACAATCATAAATTTAACATGCTCACTGTGCTTGTAAGCTTCACCCAGATAAGATAGCTCATATGCACTTTGACTAAAGTTTGATAGAAATTTTGTGTATTTTGGAGCTTTACTGGCCTTCTCCTCTATTGAGTCTAATAACTGGAATAGTGGTGTGCTTACATTGATTTCCCAATATTTATATTGCGCAACCATGTCCGCAAAACTTTTTTGCACACTATCCTTAATATTAGTTTTCTCTTCATCTGTAAGGGACTTCTTTTCTCCTCTTAACTTATTAATTTCACGATTAAGTTCCCTATCAGTTCGTAAAAATTTTTCTATTCCAACAGATTTCAAGCATGCTACTTCAAATTCACTATACTGTTCTTTACTGTTTAACTTATTCAACATGTAGAGATATCCACCAAGTTTTTCCGGTTGAATGACGCCATCCATAGCGTCCTTTAAAGCTAGATACTTAAACATACTTCCATATAAACTTTTGCAAAAATCGCCATAAGCATCAGTAGGACTTGGCTTTTCATCATTCAACTCCTTTATTTTTTGATTAACTTGCTGAAGAGTCCCCTGAAGTATAGATCTTCTATCCAAAAATACCTGAACCTGTTCTTTAATAGTGCTAAATTCATCTTGATTATCTTTAATTTCAGCTACATATCGATCAGAAGAGATCTGATTTTTAATATGTTTACACGTCAAGTTATGGCGATACCTTTTTAGTGCACCTTGTAGCAAAAAGAACCCTGACAATACAAATAGACCAATAGCCACAAAAGACAATGCAGGCCCTGCTGTTGCAACAATAGCCGCTACAGCTCCAGCTATGACAGCTCTGATCAGCTCTTTATTTGCAGAATCATATACACTCTTAGAAGCCCTTTCTGCTGAACTTCGTTGTTCTACTTCATTATGCTGCATATATTTTCTCAATATTAATTATACTATTTATCATACAAAAAAATCAAAAATCAGAAATAAATTGAATTGATATTAATCACACCGCCAATCAAAATCTAACTAATTGCCTCAAGACCCAGATATCGTTTTTAACCAATCGTTAGCGATGAGGTCGCCTATTCTTCTGATGGCCTTTGACATTCTCATTGGTAGGGTTTGATTCTGTATTGACAGAGCTAAGTTGATTTTCTAAAACGCTAGATGGCGCTGCTAAATTATTTTGCAAATTAAGGTCTAATATTTTACCAAAGTAACGTATACTCAGAGCGTTTATTTTATCACCCTCCAGACTGGTAATAGATTTCTTCAGTGCTCTAACCAAAGACTTAAACGTCATAAAATTTGAAAAATCTAATTTTAAGTCTTGGGCCAGTGTTAATATAAAGCCAACATGTTCTGCCTGATTACCATAACCACCTAGATAGCATGACTCATACTGGTCCTGACTAAGATATGAAAGGAATTTTGAATATGTTGATCGATTGCCTGCTTCCTCCTCTATAACATCTAGCAAAGCTAATAGTGGTTTAGAGAAATTTTCTTGCCAGTATTCATATGATGCAACCATTTCTGCATAAAGAGACTGCGTTTCATTCTCAATTTCCAGTTTCTGATCGTTACTGATAACTTTATTGCTGTCTTTCTGCAAGCGCAGGCGATCAATAACCTTGGGCAAGAAATCCCTCTTGCATTTCAGCTCAACATTTACAAGTTTTAAAAACTTTCCCTCTTGCTCACTTAAACTGCCTATCGCCAGATTTTTCTGCATGTACAAATACCCTCCAATCTGCAGATAATCGCTTACTCCTTTCTTATGATCATCAAGCGACAAGTAATTGAAAAAATCTAGATACATATCTCTATAAAACTGACTATTTGAATCAAAAATATTTGGCTTTAATCGGTCTAACTCTTCTCTTTTTAGATTAATTTGAGAACGAGTAACAGGTGCGATTGCTGCATGGTTCTCATTAAAATAAGCGACTTCTTCTTTAATAATAGTTAGATCAATCAACGTATGCTGATTTCTTTTTCCTAAAGAATAAGTTGATAAATAATTTTGTCGAATATGTTTACAATTCAAACCATGACGGTATCTTGTCAATGCTCCTCTTGCCAAGAAAAAAAATGACAATACGAGTAAACTTACACCCATAATTATGCCGCCTACTGTACCTACTGTAACAAGAATAACACCCGCAGTAATAGCCATTAGAGATTTAAGCAGCTCTTTAGCCAGCAAAACATATATATCTTTAGAAACTTTTTCTGCAGTACTTGTATTATCTATCTCATCACTTTTCATAGACTTCCTTAAATCAATCTATGAACTTATTGTCTAAACAGCAAATAAGTCAGAAATAGTTTTGAAATTAAACTTCATCAACTTACTCATTCAGTCTTTAATTTGGATTTTTAATTGGACTGATAGTCATACGCTTTATCATAGTAACGGCAAACAATACCCCTATGACTAATTTTTGAACTTATTTAAATTAATAAATTAGGCAGTATAGTTAAGCCTTTATCTATTTTTATATTCTCTTCCTTACCTGGCAGGACAAGATATTCTCCACTTGCCCACAACTCATTCAAATTTGCATAATATGCCGAGAAAACAAAACCAGATACTCCCATTGGAACCATCATTCGCATTAGTGGTGTACTCATATCCACTAATACTCGCAGGGATGCACCTTCTTTTGCAAAAAACTGTGTTTCACCACCTCGCCACTTTGATCGATTTAGACTATCTTTTGAACCAGGCGCTACAACAAAGCTTTCAGATAAACCACTAAGTACCGGAACATTTTTAAAAATTGGGTGCAAGAATGCTGCTCGATGCACATTCTTCCAAGTAAAGCGTTCAGGATTTTCACCATACCTTTGTACCAGTGACTGATAGGACTCCAATAATGTTTTTTCAAGCAGCTCATCAATAGATGCGTGCGGCTGGAAGTATGGCAAGCCTTCGAAAATGACTAATTTTAAGAACTGATCATCATATGCAACCTTTGCCCAATGAGGCATTGCTATATTCACATTGGCGAAAACCTTTTTAGACAACTTAGCATGCCAAGCTGCAAATATTGTTTGCTCAAATGACTCTAAATCAGCTACCCCTGACCACTTATCAAGTTTCTGAAGCAACTCTTTTGCCTGCTCGCTTTTAGGTTCAAAATCCAGTAAAACAGGCTTTAACTCGACCCATGACTGGTCTTCATTATTAAGCTGTAGTCGCTTACTCATGGATGGAGAAACTTTATGCCTACCTCTTAAGTCCTCATTAATCTTGATGCCTCTGTATTCATCATATCCAAGCTTAGTGAGATTATAGCCATAATGATCTGAAACAACATGGTTATTTGCATTCATGACATAACCCCTCTCTGGATTAATCGCAAAAGGCAGTTGATTCTTTGGAATATAGCCTTGCCATTGATACTCAGGCTCTGCTGGCAATGCAATCCGTCCTGAGTACTTCCGGATAGGGATCTTGCCTAAAGTGAAAAATCCATAGTTTTTATCATCCACAATGACAATATTTTGTGCTGGCGAATCAAAGAGTTTAGCTGCTTGCTTTGCTTCCTCAAAAGATCTTGAAGTACTTAAGGCATGTAGTGCATCCAAGGTATGATCACTCGCTGTCTGACCAACCCACTTCAGCGCAACCTCCAACTCAGCCTCTGAGTCAGAAATAATTGTGCCATAAGGTGTGTCTTGATAATGAATCACCACATCTTCTGCATCTTTAATGCGTATAATTTCTTCTCGTGTAATTTTCTCTTCTATTTGTGGTGCATAAAATATGTCACTTTGTGCCAAACGACTATTTGTGAATCCCCAAGCAACATTTGCATTTCTGCCAATCACAACACCTGGTGCACCAGGAATTGATGCCCCCTGCAAATCTAAATGATCAGATTTCAAGCTAATTGGGTAAAAGGTTGAAGGCACCTGATAAGATAAATGAGGGTCATTTGCCAATAAAACACTGCCTTTGGTTGATCGTTCCTTAGAGATAGCCCAAATATTTGAGCCCTCTGACATATCATCACTTCCAGCCAAATTGCTCAATATAGCATGACTCAAACGACCAAAACTTGTGAGATCACTCACTAAGCTTGCAGGTATTTCAGGGCCGTCAGGATAGTCAAACACTTCGTTCCTATACGGCAACTTATGATTAATTAGATCAACATCATGTACGCTAGGTTCAGAGAGCATTGCATCAGGCACGAAACTCAAGCCTTTATCGATACCCAATTTAGATGCCGCAACTGTATTTCTCATGATTTGCGGCCAATGTTTACTCAAATCAAATGCAATTGCTTTTTGAATCAATACAGAATCACTTGGCTCCCAAAGATCTGGCTGAACGCCTAGCAACTTCAGCTCCAAGCAAGTATGATTCTGTATATAAGCATTGACTCCTTGTGTATAGCTCACTATTGCATTCTGAGTCCTAGAGTCTAAAACTTCATATGAAGATTTGGCTGCTCGTGCAAGGGCAAAGGTTCGCATATAACGATCTAAGGAAACTGCCTTGGTCCCAACCAACTCTGAAACTCTACCCGAAATAAAGTGCTTCAAGAATACCATTTGAAATAGACGATCCTGGGCGTGCACATAACCTTGAGCGAAATAAGCATCTTCATCATTTTCTGCAGAAATTGAAGGAACTCCCTCATGGCTTCTAATGATCTCAACTCTACTTGAAATACCACTGTGATATAACTGCCCCTGAATCTGTGGATTCAGCTCCCAAACCGTGTATAAACAGTATGACAAAAACAGCAAGCCTACTGAAAAACATATATAAAGAATTTTCTTAACCATAGCGCTTCTAAAAAAAAACTATACGGCATTATATACAAAACTGATCACCCCGTACAGATAAGAATAACTTCATTCATCCATGGTATTTGATTGGCAGATTCGCTATGATAGTTAAAATCACATGGACTGAATATGATGATACCTCTTTATATCGCAAGTATTGCTGCAGCATTTACTCTTATTGCATTAGGACTAAAAAAAGACACCACATCAACAGACTTTGTCAATATTGATGAAGAACCACTCCCACCTCCAAAGCCTAAATCACAACCAGAAATTCACACTATTTATTTGACATTTAACCAACCTGTTCTTGGAAGTGACTTATTTCAATACTTTATGTCTCATCAACTCATTTTTAATGAACAGAAAATTTTTCATGCTATTCGAAATGGTGAAACACAGTTTTCAATTGCAACGTTATCTTCACCTGGCACATTTGAGCTTGAGAGCATGAATAAAAAGCTATTTAAAGGCCTAACGTTCTTTATCAATAATCATCATGACAAACTAGAGCGGTTTGATATGATGTGCGAAGCATTACTTGATGCAAAAGAACGCTTTGGTGGCTCACTACAGTCTAAGGATCAAAGCACAATCAGTATATCAACACTGCAAGATTGGCGAGAGCAAATCAATGAAAGCAATTAGAATAGTTTTACTATGCGCTCTTTATACATCTGCGCAAGCACCACTATCGTTTCTCAAGCCTCTTCCCCAACAGCATTTGGTCAATGCGAAACAGGCTCATATCAATGCATCAACACAATTACAGCAACTGTCTGTAAACGATATTGATGATGAGCAAGCGATTGTTTTTGCACTACAAGCAGCTGTAGCAAGCTTCCTCATAGATCAAGGCAATATCAACTTATATCATACTCGTATTCAAAAATACTTTTCACCTGATATTTTACCAATCGTAGAACAAATTACTATTCCTAAAAATGGTAAAGGGATATGCGATGAAGCTATTTTTTTCAAACAATCTTTTAGTGCAATTGCTAATGCACCTGCGACTCTTAAAAAACAACAGAATACTTGGCACGCTGAAATACCAATGGTACTATCTGATCAAAGGACACTGAGTGTTATGATGACAATCAAGCCCACGCAAGACCTAAAAATGCCCTTAATCATTACCCAGTTTGATATCAAAACATGAACAAATCTACTTATCTAAAGTTAATACAAGACCTGAATCGTTACCACTATGCTTATCATACGCTTGATCAGCCTGAGGTTTCAGATGCCGAGTATGATGCTTTAATAAAAGCCATTATAGACTTTGAAATCAAACATCCTCATCAGATTGATCCATCATCACCATCGCAGCGCGTAGGTGACAAAATATTAGGAAAGTTTGAAAAACACCAGCATCTTCATCCGATGAAGTCACTTGATAACGCTTTTGGAACCCATGAAGTTCAGAAATTTTTCTCACGCATTGATTCAACACTGATCAACCAGTTCAGTGTTGAATTAAAAATTGATGGCTTAGCCATTTGCTGTATTTATCAAAATAGACGACTTCTCAGAGCTGTCACGAGAGGTGATGGAGAGATTGGTGAAGATGTTACCCATAACATTAAAACCATTTCATCAATCCCCTTACAGCTACCAGAATCAGCACCTGACTACTTAGAAGTGAGAGGTGAAGTCTTTATCATGAAAGATGACCTTGCTAAACTAAATGACTTATCAAATAAACAGTTTGCGAATACCCGTAATGCAGCTGCAGGAAGCATCAGACAACTTGACCCAACAATTGCAGCTCAACGTCCCTTAAAGTTTTTTGCATATAGCGTGTTTGGCTTAGATTCTGTAACACACTCTGCACAATTACACCAACTGGAACAATGGTATATTCCCACCTCCCCCATGCGTAAAGTATGTCATAATATCACAGAAGTACTGACCTCAATTGAACAAATCAGCAAAAGTAGAGCATCTATACCTTTTGAAATTGATGGCATTGTGATCAAAATTGATGAAATCCATGCTCAAAAAGAACTTGGTTATACCGCTAAATCCCCAAGATGGGCTGTTGCCTATAAGTTTCCAGCAAATGAAGTAACCAGTCAGTTACTCAGCGTTGATTTCCAAGTTGGAAGAACTGGCCTCATCACACCAGTAGCCAACTTAAAACCAACTGAGGTTGGTGGTGTAACTGTCTCACATGCCACACTACACAATATGCAAGAAATTAAGAGGAAAGATATCCATATCTGTGATTATGTTTTAATTCGAAGAGCTGGAGAAGTGATTCCAGAGGTCATCAAGCCAATTACATCACTTCGACATCAAGCATCAATTAAGCCTGTAATTCCTCCAACAAACTGTCCAAGCTGTTCCCATCTGCTTACTTATTCTAGTATCAACATACAGTGCACAAATGATCAAGCATGCCCCAAACAGATTTCTGGCCGCATCGAACACTTTGCATCTAAACATGGTTTTAATATGACAGGTCTAGGGCCATCTGTGATAGATGACTTGATTCAATCTCTTCATGTGATCTCACCAATTCAGCTATTTGATCTGAATACTACTCAGTTAATCAATCTTCCACGTATTGGAAAAAAATCAGCTCAAAACATCTATTTGGCAATACAAAATTCTAAACAAATCAGCTTTGATAAATTCATTTATGCACTAGGCATACCTGAAGTAGGAAGAGATACTGCTAAAATAATCACCCAGAACTTTTCTAATTTAGATCTGTTACTAGCAGCCAAACAAGATGATTTGATTAAAATTAACGGTATAGGTCCAATTGTAGCTAACCATATTATTCGCTACTTTGAAAAAAATAAGTCGCATATCAGTCAATTGGGGGAAATAGCGATAATTAGCCTCCCCTCTAAACAAGAGTTTTCGAATACATTAGCGATTACTGGCAAGTTTGATTATCCTAGAAGTCAAATTATCTCAGAAATAGAAAAGCTTGGTTGGAAAGTCAGTAGCACCCTGTCTAAAAACTGTAGCTATCTACTTTGCGGTGAAAAATCCGGATCAAAAATCCAAAAAGCTTCTGCTATGGGCATTCAAACTATTGCATTGGTGACGCTCAAAGAAATACTGAATTTCTTAGGCAGAACTTGATCCAGCTGATCTATGAGGCGTATCTCTACTTTCAACTAAAACCAATCTATCAGATGCAGACGCCCAATCAGTATATGCTAATGCTTTAGAAGAAATCATTGATATATCATGAGGCACCCCAAGTCTGAAGTCGAAGGCAAGCAGTGAACAATGCAACAACGATATTGCTGCTGAGACTGGCGTTACGACAAACTCAAAGACTGAAATACATATATGTGGGAACAAATTCAACCTCAAAACAGCGCCACCTTCTGCGAGCGCTTTTAGAATTGAGCAGACTGTAATAGAGGCAATAGCAGCCCAACAGCCATAAGGTGTATAAAGTGCTACTGGAACAGAGACTAATGCACATATTAAATCTGGCACAAAAAAGCCTCTTAGCATGTGTGATATATTTGACCTACTCCAAAATGAGCCATACCCCTTTATTGATAAGCGAAGCGCCAATATTACAGAAGAAACTGTAGCACGACACAAACTAATCAAAATCTTCACATTGGCTAGAAATAAAGGCAACTCATACAACGACATTGACATTAAAGCATGATAGGAAGGCAATAACACAAACAAAAATGGCACATAATTTAATAGATAGCAAGCAACCAATCCTGCTAAGACTAACGGTCCAATTGATAATAAATACCGTCGGCCTACCCTATCTAAAACATTACCTGAGGATGAGCGTTCATTCCATTTTCCTAGTATCAAACCCATGAAGCTCATTACTATACAATCACGGGGCTGATTTGGACACTCTTCAGTCTCTGACAGCTGCTCTTTTGAAAAAAGTTTACAGACCTTTAATACTTCAACCCCGAACAATTGAAAGTTAATATACTCTACGCCCCAATTCCGAGTCTCATTATTCAGAGAAAAAGTGAAAATCGAGGTATTGATAGTAAACGATGGAAACCTCACTGGTGCTCTCCTAAGCTATTTCAAACATACTATGATATCATATCACAACAATTTCGGAGAGGGCGGGATTCGAACCCGCGTGGGTTTTACCCCCAGCCGATTTCGAGTCGGAGCCATTTGACCACTCTGGCACCCCTCCACCTTTATAATAAACTACATTGAGCAACTTTGATAGCCCTTTTCAAACAGCAACCTCACTCTTTTCATGAGCTTGACCAATCGAACTGGCGTGCAAAATAAGATCACATCTCCATCAGCCGTTTGATTCTCAAGTGCATGGAAAACCTCATCTTCGTTGCCCACACAAACCCCTGATTGACGATATGACTCAATCTGTAAATGATGCTGTTCAGGCAATAAGATATAAGAATACTGTGCTTGCTTTAAGATCTCACACAGTTGCTGATGGTGTATATCTTTGCGTTGAGTATGTGTTTTAGGAAAGTATACCAAATGAGTATTCTGATCTTTGAAGATCTCTAAAGTTGAACTAACTGCAGTTGGATGGTGCGCGTGATCATCAATCATAGTCACAAGACCTTTATATACAACTTCACACCTTCTCTTCACACCTCTAAATTCAGCAAGGCATCTTAAAATATCTGAGGAGCTATAACCCATCAGCTGGCAAACCAGCATTGCTCTTGCGGCATTGCTCTCATTGAAGGCTCCTGGAATGCTAAGAGCAATCTTACTGCATGGTGTTTTATACTGAGCTAACTTCGAGGCATCTAATGCATCTTGAAACTCATTTGGTAAATTTGAATACACTACAGCACCTTTAGGTGCTGTAATTCTCAGCAAAAACTTATACTGCTGCAGCATTTGTGCAAAATCTGCATAAATGTCTGCATGATCAAACTCTATCGTTCCCAACACTAAAAAGTGTGGCCAGTAATGTAGAAACTTTGGGCGTTTATCAAAAAATGCACTATCGTACTCATCTGCTTCAATGACGAAGTACTCAGACGAACCAAGGTGTGCTGGGTTTTCCAAACCATTAGGGGTGCCTGCAATTAAGTAACCACAATCATTGCCTAAGGACTGTAACGTACTAGCAATCATCGCAGTTGTTGTAGTTTTACCATGACAACCAGCAACTGCAATCACTTTTCTTTTTCTAAGCACAAACTCGCCTAACCACTCTGGTGCAGAGTACAACTTAATCTTCATTGTAATTAACTCTGAGATCAATGGCATCGCTCTGGTCATCTGATTAGCAACGATCACACAATCCGTAGGCTTGAGATGAGATAATACATCATCTAGTGTATAACAAGTAATTTGGTGCGCCTGTAATACACGATGTGCAGGATCAGCAAAAAATCGATCAAACCCTAGTACCTCATAACCCAGCTGCTGGGCAATGATAGCAATTCCCGAGGTTAATGATCCACATACACCAAGTATTACAACCCTCATTTTGTCCTCCAACAATCCCTGCATCGTAAACGATAAAACAACCATAACAGCTATGCTTTAGCTTAGTATTAAAACTCTACAGTCTAAAATCCTAAACTTTCTTTTTGATACTATTCCCTAATGGCAAATCGGTAAATGAGTTGTACACATACATGCATTTACCTTTATCGTCATAAATTTCATTTCCATGATATCCCTTTTTAAGTCTAAATCAAGTGTGATAAATTGAAAGCTTGCTGCTGACCTTCAATCTTGGTTACCCGACAAGGTGATAGATCTTAACTTATCTCTAGACCCTCACTCTGTCTCCAAGCATCAAGCTCCATATAGTATAATTCTTTAACTTTATTTTGAGAGCAATATTGCTCAAACTGTGGTAAATCAAGCATTGGCGATGCGCCTAGTCCTGTATACTTCTGAGGATCAAATAACAGCATCCCATCTTTTCTAGTAATCGCACCCATCACATGTCCTATTGTTTTTTCATCATCCAACCACCATGATACTTCTAACAACCGAGTACACTCTGATTGATCACTTGCAAACAAGGTGGGAAACTGACTTAAGCTTATTTCGCTTTTAGTTGCTTGAATCACCGGAACAGTAGGCTCTTCAACATCGGTACCAAGCAGAATGTCCTGCATTCCAGAGTGAGCACACAAATCTCTCTCACCTCCAGTTAAAGCAGTTGTATGCTGCCCGACGACTTCAAGTAGCGCATCTAATGGACGACAAGATTGAGGGGAGAGGGTCCTCTCTAATAGCTTACCATTACTCCGATAGCAAGCTAATGAATGCCTTAAATATTTGAGCAATATTGCACAGTTTCTGGATACACTGCTGACAACTCCATTCAACGTTGTACGCAATCTAATAATTGCGTCTGTTACTATCCTTTCATTCACTGGGTGCAATTGTTGTAAAACTGGCTTTGTCTGAGTAGCACTAACCGAATTAGAATCAACATCATTGCCAACAGCAGCGCTCATTTCTTTTCGTTTCTTTTTTGCAGGCGCAGCATCACTTGTGTTTTTTCGTTTCTTTTGCGCAGACACGGCATCACTTGTGTTTTTTCGTTTATTTTGCGCAGGCGCGGCATCATACCCAGAACATATATCTTGTATAGCACCCAAGTTGACTATGAACGCATTGCATGCTTTTCCTGATTTCTTCTTAATACATTTAATGAGATGAACGAAAGCACCATTATTCTCAACTAAAAAGTCTCGACATGCTGCCTGATCCAATATTTTATTCAGTAAATGAATGTGAGATGATTTTGCTTTTTTCGAAGATAGAGTGAATATTTCTTTATGGTGAGATTTTAAAAAAGACTGCAAATGAATATGAGTGCTTAAAAAAGCCTGCAATGCCGTTAAGTTACTTGATCCTCCTGGATTACTCAAAATTTTAACCAATTGATCAGCAGAAAATCCAGAATTTATCAATGCTTGCAGTCTACTTTTATCTCCATCTTTTTCAAGCAAACTTCTCAGCGCTTTTAAATTATTTGATCCACCATCATTGCTTAATATGTCAACCAATTTATCAATAGAAAATCCCGCCTCTATCAATACTTGCAGCTGACTTTTACATCCGTCATCTTCAAGCAAACCAACTAATGCTACTATATTTTTTGATCCACCGCCATGGCTCAAAACTTCAACCAATTGCTCAGCAGAAAATCCAGAATCTATCAATGCTTCCAACCAGGTCTTATCACCGTGTTTTTCAAGCAAACCCTGAAGTCCTATTAAGTTATGTGATCCTCCAGCATGACTCAATATGCGACCCAATTGCTCAACAAAAAATCCAGTATCTTTTAATGCTTGCAGCCGAGTTTTATCTCCATGTTTTTCAAACAAGCTCTGAAGTACTGTTAAGCTATTTAGCCCTCCGGCATGACTCAATATGCGACCCAATTGCTCAATCGTAAACCCAACATCTTTTAATGCTTGCAGTCTACTTTTATCTCCATCTTTTTCAAGCAAACACTGAAGCCCTTTTAAGTTATTTGATCCACCCTTGTTATTCAAAACTTTTACCAATTCCTCAACAGAAAATCCAGCATCTTTCAATGCTTCCAACCAGGTCTCATCACCGTGTTTTTCAAGCAAACCCTGAAGTCCTATTAAATTATGTGATCCTCCAGAATGACTCAATATGCGACCCAATTGCTCAATCGTGAACCCAGCATCTTTTAATGCTTGCAGCCGAGTTTTATCTCCATGTTTTTCAAACAAGCTCTGAAGTACTGTTAAGCTATTTAGCCCTCCGGCATGACTCAATATGCGACCCAATTGCTCAGTCGTAAACCCAGCATCTTTTAATGCTTGCAGCCGGGTTTTATCTCCATGTTTTTCAATCAGCCTCAGTAGTGTAGCTAAATTCTTCGATCCACCATCATTATTTAAAATCTTTACCAACTTTTCAGTAGTGAACCCAAACTCTACTAATTCTTGCAGCTTATTTTTCGCTCCAGATTTTTTAAACAAACTCCAAAGTGTTGCTAAATTCTTTGACCCACCAATATGGCTCAATACAGCAACTAATTGCTTAATAGTAAATCCAGCCCCTATCAATACCTGCAGTCGGATCTCACTTCCATCTTTTTTAAGCAGTCCCTGAAGTGCTGTTAAGTTATTTGATCCACCGGCATGACTCAATACGCGAACCAGTTGTTCTATAGTAAATCCAGCTTCTATCAATGCCTGTAGTCGGGGCTTACCTCCCTCTTTTTTAAGCAAACTCTGAAGTGCTGTTAAGTTATTTGATCCACCATCATGATTCAATACACTAACCAATTTCTCAACAGTAAATCCCACCTCTATCAATTCTTGCAGCTTACTTTTATCACCATTAGATTCAAGCAAACTCAGTAGTGCTGCTAAGTTATTTGCCCCTCCGATATGGCTCAATATCTTAAGAACTTCCTTTGTAGAAAATCCATATTTATCTAGCTGATCTTTTCTTATATCTTGTGATAGATCTTCAAATGCTTGCTTTGCTGGACCCGATAACTTTTTTACTTGCCTTATTAACTCTGCACCTAACGACAATCCCTCTAACCCTTTCATTTCATTAATATTATTATAGTTTATTCAGAACATACGATACCATAATTTTATTTTATATCCAAATATCAAGGGACTAAATCTTTTTTAAGGCCAATTCACATTCAACAAATTAGATGCGTATTGCTGACCCTCAACCTTTACCTGCTTAGGTGATTGCTTCTGATCCATTTCCTAACCTTCACCCAATATCAGATATTTAACGCCATATAGTATAATACACTCAATATGGCAAATTATATTGCGCTCCTATGAAGAGAGCGTTACAATAAATATACAAGACGACAGATACAGCTATGGACACTTGCCTACCCTCCCCTCAATTAAAATCTGTTTTTAAAATTGCCTTACCTTTAATTATTGCTGGTCTAGCATCAAACACCACCATCTTCATTGATCGTATTATTCTTGCTCAGTATGACACAGACATGATGACTCATGTCACAACCAGTAGTAACTTTTCGTGGATGTTGCTATTCTCGTTATCATCTATTGCATATATCAATAAGATCTATGTTGGACAATATAATGGTGCAAAACAGTATGATAAAATTGGAGCCATTACCTGGCAACTCATTATATTTTCATTACTCAGTAGTCTCATATTTTTTACTGCCTACATGCTTGCAGATGTCATCGTTCCTAGTGTAGTCCACGAACATGGCCTTAACTACTTTAAGATCCTTATGATTGGGGGTATATGTTGGCCGATATCCAGCACCATCATTGGCTTTTTAATTGGGACATACCAAAACTATATTGTCTTAATTACACTCATTATGACTAACTTAATTAATATTGGTCTAGATCTTTTATGGATCCCAGAGTTCGGAGCGGTTGGTGCTGCATATGCGACTGTTGCATCAATGTTA
>JBDQEV010000008.1:0-44444 GCA_040266255.1 Gammaproteobacteria bacterium | reverse complement strand
CCTGTGCAATATATTTAGATTTAAAAAAATTTGGCGGAATTTCAAATATAATTTTATTATACTTTTCTTGCATTACCTGGATATGAGCTTGAATCGCATTGATATCACTTTTTGATATCACTTTTCTTTGCAAAAAACTTTGTAGGGTATCATTTTGTTGCAATATTTTTAATTGACTTAACTGAACCATTTTGACACCACTGCTTGAAAACACTTCAGATAAAGTTGACTTACCAACTCCATAATCACCAATGATTGCTATTGAAAAAGACATTATACTCCCATCACAAACTGGTTGTATTATTTACAGCTAATCTTCTTCTGATCAATACAGTGCTTATGTAAGACAGAACAAGTGCCAGAAAAATTAATAAGACATCAACGTCCCCAATGAAAAAATAAAGAACCGCACTCCGCTATAACAAAAATAGCGTGACAGCAGCATATTGTTAAAAAACTGATCAAATTATTCTGCAACTTTTTTCTCCGACAAGCACTAATCTAGTCGCTGCATTGAAACACCTCAAAGAAAGAAGGGTTGATAAATAACGCAAAATATTGTATAATATGCAAAAAAAAGAAGGTAGACTTATGATGAAATTAACTAACGGTATCTTTGCTGGAAAGGCAATGGCTAAAATAGCAACAAGACTAATAGGCTCTGATCAAGTGGATGCAGCTATAGGAACAGCTGGTACGATTGCAACAGAAGTACTAAAGGGTAACCCAAGGGCTGTGGCATTTGGGGCAACTATCTATAATGAACATCGCATACGGCAAACAACAGACAGGTTACGCCAACAAGAAGAACAAGAATTAGCTCGAGAAGAAAAAATCGCTACTGCTGTTAACAAACTTGTAAATTTAGCAGATGAGCAAGCAAAAAAACAACAAGAGCGTGATATAATCAAATATCAGCTTATTGGCTCATTAACTGCTGTTGGTACAATCGCTTCTGCTGTTGCCTGGAATTACGTTTCAGCGAATTTAGAGCATAATAATACGAGTACATCTAGCTTCTAATTAAGAAGTTTAGGAGCGACTATTGCTCAATATTAAGCACACTTTTTAGTGTGCTTTTTCATTTCTTTATACTTAAAACACCTTCTAAGTATAACTTACTGAGGCTAATTACACCTGAAATAGCAAATGCCAATAAGAGTGCGAACCATACACTCATTAAACTAGCTTGGTAACTGGCTGCAATATATAACAGTGGTATTGGGAAAATAATTGTCTTTGTGAGCGCCAATGACAATGCTGACATCGGTTTTTGAATAGCCTGATGGAAGACAATTGATACCCCTACAACAAACTCAAATACAGTGAGCATAATAGCCAGCAATAAATACTGCATTGCAATCTCTTTGACAGCAGCTTCTACACCACTCATATCCATCCAGACTTTACCAATGCAAGCCGTTACAATTAAAGCCATGAAAATTGTGATACTTCCTCTTGATAAGATATAGCGCATGGTTTCATTAATCTGAGACTGCATCTTTAAGCTATCATAATGTGAAATAAGTACCATTAGTGCAATCAATACAGCCAGTATTGGAATAACCATTAACATTGCAATACGATAACCCGTGATGAAACCAGCAACTGCATCTACACCAAAGTCTGCAACAAACTGGTTTAAGAGATATAAATAAAATGGGACTAACACTTGGATACCAATTGCGGCGAATATATTCTGACTCAGTACAAATGCACTCTTTCTATCGGCCAATGATAAATGGAAGTGTTCTTTTCTGATCTTTGATAATACATATAAAATCCCTATTATCACCACGGTACACTTTGATGTCGCAATACCATTAATTCCTAAGTTCAACCCTATTGGTAGCGCAAGCAAAGTATGTAATCCTATTGTAGAAAACAGCATCAGCACCAATGTATTTCTAATAATATGTACTTTTCCTTGTATCTGTAACCATGCACAAAGCACCAATAAAATAAATAACGGAATGGCACTTGATAGCATAATTGCAAGAAAAGACTTAATTTCCTCAATGTAAACCATAAAACTTTGATCTACTCCATGAGTCGTCATTAAAACCCACACAATCATTGCCATCCCTAAAGCTAATACAACTGCTAAACTGATCGCAGTTGTGATTAATTGATGTAGCTTTTTAGTATCTCCTTTAGAGTATGCATCAGCACCAGTTACTGTTAAACCTTGATTTAGACCAATCCCTGCAGCTAACACAAAATATATAATGGGGAAACAGTAGCTAACTATACTTAATGCTTTTGCAGAGATCATTTGGGCTACAATCACATCCGCAAAATCCATGCAAACCAACATCATAAAACCAACAGCCATTGGTAAAAACAGCTCTAACAGTACATCTCTAGGGCTTTTATCAAATAAGTGGTTCATGGGCAGATCTCGAATATTTCAATCATTGTAAATGATCTTTACCCAAACCCCAAGTATGGATGTAAAAAAGAAATTGCAGTATAATTCCCTAACTGCCGGTGTAGCTCAGTGGTAGAGCAACTAACTCGTAATTAGTAGGTCGCAGGTTCAAATCCTGTCTCCGGCACTGACTATGATCTACTGACAGTACTGAAACAACCTAATGATCTCTTCAATCGATAATGATTGTGGCCGAGCACTTGAATCTATACCCAACTCTTGCCAATCTACATCAGAAAGCTGATTTTTGAAAAGCTGCCTGATCATTTTACGACGGTGAGCAAATAGTACTTTAACAAAATCTTCTAGCTTTGTATCATCAATATTGTCATG
This sequence comes from Gammaproteobacteria bacterium, assembly GCA_040266255.1. Taxonomy (GTDB): domain Bacteria; phylum Pseudomonadota; class Gammaproteobacteria; order Comchoanobacterales; family Comchoanobacteraceae; genus Comchoanobacter. The sequence continues at coordinate 41,680 of JBDQEV010000008.1, read as the reverse complement.
CCTAGGCTTTGGAATACATCTCACAACTTGTGACATCACTTTGGGTGGCGGTGAAAAACATTCAGGTCCTACCTCTACTAATGCCTCACAATTAAAGTAATACTGACTCATTACAGAAAGACGTCCATAGTTTGAAGAACCAACATCTGCACACATCCGCATTACAACTTCTTGTTGCAATAATAAAACAACTGCCTGCAAATTTTTACACTTTGCCAACTTAAAAATCATCGGTGTTGAGATTTCGTATGGCAGGTTTGAAATCAAACTAAATGGCTGATGATTAACCAACATATCGAAGTCATAAACCAAAGCATCTCCCATATTTAAAGAGAAATTTATGTGTTTCTGCGCAAGATTATTCAACCGGTTTTCAAGACGTGTATCAAGCTCTATTGCAATAATATTGGCGCCTGTGGCAATCAGATGGTGCGTCAAAGCCCCCTGCCCTGGCCCAACTTCAATACAGATACTATCTGAATTCAAATGACCATAAGAAGCAATCAACCTTAAAATAGACTGGTCCCTTAGAAAGTGTTGCCCAAAGCGTTTATTATGCGCAAATCGGCTCATGATTTTCTAATCACAACACTATTATCTTCTAATTTAACTAACCATTCAGATAGTTTTTGCTGAACATCTCTCTGAAATAATACATTTCTCAATTCATCTAAAGTCGGCAAAACTGGCACTTTTAAACCTTCGTACCATACTAAGTGGTAACCATTTTCACTAACAACTGGCCCTACAACATTCCCTGTACCAATCCCTTCAATTGCTGAAATAAATAAACTAGGCAATTCATCTTTTTTCTTCCACCCTAACTCTAATACTTCGCCTTCAGCTGGTGTTTGAGATGTTTTTGCCCAATCATGCTTGATCTTCTTCACCTCTTCCATATTTGCTTTTTCATGACCATGTGGCAAAATCCAAGAACGCAGTAGGTACTGACAATTTTCATCGTATAAGCTATCTCTCAAGGCAGTCACCTCTTCATCACTGATCTGAACTTGTCTACCTACGACCATTGAGCCCACTTTCCCCATTAATGCTTGGCTCTTTATAAACTCTCGCACCCATTTTGGTGGTACCCCCATATCAGCAACGTGCTCATCAAAGTCCTTATCAGTCCCGACTGAAGACAAATAATTAGATATTGCACTACCTTCTTCTTCATCCGTCAAAGTAATCTTATTCCGATCTGCAAAATCTTGAATTAACACTTTTCTAATGAGCATTTCTTTTACTGATTGCTCTAATGCAGGATCTAGTTGCTGTGATTCAGATAAGTTTGCAAACTTCGAAAAACATTCTAAATTCTCTGTTACTTCAGCTTTAGTAATCAATTCATTATTAACCACCATACCTATCTCATCTGCAAGTACTTGTGTGCACCCTACAATGATCAGTGATGCAATCAATCTTAACATTCCATATTCTCCTCAATATTTATTGACAAACTATACCAAAACCATCCTGAAAATCCAAGTATGATACAATTAACCTACCATAGTAGTGGATAAAAGCGGCGTAGTTTCAGTATGACAATCATTCAATGCATATAAAGCATCATTGATTTCAACCTCTTTTGCAGCCAAAGCAGCCTGAACCTCTGTCCGCAGTATAGACAAGTGCTTTTGGCAAACTTTATCAATCATTTTAGCATGTTTTGAAAACAGACCTATATCCTGACTGATCACTACTGTTGTATAAAGTTGTTCTATAAAGCGATATACACGCTCTACTGCAGTTATATTTGGTAAACTAAAACAACAATACTGAGTGAGCGTTGGCTGCATTGTTTTATCTTGAAAAACCTCAACCAAGTGCTGTGGATAAAACTCCTTCATCCTAAAATAGATAAGCTTTCCAATGATATCTAATGCCAATACACTATGCTCACTTGTTGGACTTTCTTCCTCCTCAATCACTTGAATTGAAATACCGAGTAAAGCTTGTGCTAGTAATGCTTCATAGCCATGTATCAACATGACACATTTTTCAATCTGATCTGTTTGTGCATCCTCAAAATATGACCCTAAACATGTTGTAAAAAAATCTTTTTGATAGTTTATGATGTCTATACTTGTATACCAATCTACTTGTGCCTTAGATAAATTCAACATACTACTCTCTTGAGATCTAGATTTCAGATCTTGCATCACTTGCTTTATCCCCTCAACATAGTCTTCTAAGTTATATTTCATAGATTCAATTGCTTGACTATTGACTGCTCTTAATTCAGTTTCCATACTAAAACCTATACTGGAGCATTAATGAATGGTGTGCTTTCAGTATAACCATTCTCTTGCTGACGTCTTTGACACATGAAATGATTAATTGTACTGATACATTCATTAATTTTGCCCTCTAACTCATCGAAGTGACTTTTCTCATTCTTTAATACATCAAAGTGCTCTTCACGAGCATGATTCACAATCTCTAGTTGATTTTTTATTTCTGTGTCCATAACTTTAATACAGCACCACTGCATCTCATATTGAGCTTCAGATCGTATTAAATCCTCTATTTTTGAATAAAACTCATATACTAAAACTGATAGATTATAATATATACCTTGACCTCTAGCAACGCATGGCCTATACGCAGTGACTTTTGATAAGTCGTGATCATTAAACAGCGCTACAAACATCTGTGGATAAAGCAATAAATTTGTCACATCAACACGATAATCTCGCAACAAGGAATGAACTAGATGACCGTGTGCATCACACCTGCGACGACAGTACCCACTTAAAAATAAAGTTGTGCAGTATCTCAAATAACTTTCAAGCACCATAACATATTCAATCAATTTATCCTGCATACCCAAAGGAACAACACGATCAGAAGCAACCTTAAAGTAATCTCTGATTTTCTTTTTTATCATACTCCCACGCACTTCATAAACAAGTTCGCTCTTGATTGTATCCTCATAACTGTGATCACATCGAGCAATCTCAGCCGACTTTGCCATCGATTTTGATAACATTTCCAAATACTGATAACCATTGATGACACCAATACGCTTTAGTGATGTGCTAAATGATTCTGCTATTGACCGCATTGACGATTGAGTGTGGCCAATTGGTCTAAATGATGTCTCTTCCATTATTTTTACTCTACTATACTTGAAAAACGGCTAAGTACATCATCCACCATCTTAGAAAACACACTCTCAAATGCCTTTTGCATGAGCCAGTTTGTAAACTGATATTGAAACTCTACTGTAATCAAACAGCCATCTAGAGATGACTCAAAGCACCAACTCCCATTCAGCGCCTCCATTGGTCCCTCCACTAACTGTACTTGAATTGATTTTGGTGCGTGGTATTCATTTCTAGTCACTAACTTAACACTCATCCCTCCATGCCCTAATACCAGATATGCTAATTTGCTTGTGGGTGACTCGTGCGATATTGTACCTGACTGGTGACAATAGGGTAAAATTTGTGCATAACACTCTGTATCATTGATCAATAAAAATGCTTCTTCTGGTGTGCATTTTGCACTATATATCTTGTGAAAACGTCCCATATCCTGTTTTTTTTGGCTTATCCATCCTAACTAGTGTAACATACCAAGAGTTAAACTGATACAATTCATGGCAAAAGCATCCTCAAAGTCAATTGCACACAATAGACAAGCAAGCTTTCAGTACCAGCTTGGTACAAAGTTTGAAGCTGGTTTAGTGCTGCTTGGTTGGGAGGTAGTTGCAATTCGCCAAGGTCAGATACAACTGGCACAAAGCTATGTGTCTCTAAAGAATGGAGAAGCATGGTTAATTGGAGCGCATATCTCTCCACTCTCTACAACCACACATCAAAAAGCAGATCCTCTTCGAGAAAGAAAGCTTTTACTACAATATAAAGAGTTAAAAAAGCTGATTGGACAGTGCCAGCAACAAGGTCAAACAATTGTACCTGTGAAAATGTATTTTAAAAATGGTAAAATCAAATTAGAGATTGCTTTGGCCACAGGTAAGAAATTACATGACAAAAAGCAAAGCATTAAGGAACGAGATATCAAGCGATATGAAGATACGCAACGGAAGCAAAGGGGGTATGAATGATCAAACATCCTAAGAAAAGACTAACCATTATTTTTTCAATATTTATTTTATCAGTATTGGGCTTGATGTTTTATGGCCTAAAAGGCTATTTAATCCCTCTATTTTTAGCAATTGTACTTGTTTACTTAAGTAGGCCCGTTTACATCTATCTAAAACAACTAGGGCTAGATGCGACGACCTCAGCCTCACTGATATCACTGAGCTTATTTGGGATTATATTACTATTTATCTTTAGGGGCGTTCCTCTTTTAGTTTTAGAGTTTACAAGATTTATTCAAAACTTACCTGCCAGTATTGAAGCCGCCTATCAAATTATCAATAGCAACCTATCAGTTTATGATATACAGCTTCACATACCAAACTGGCAAGCTATTATCAACCGTGTTATTGACACCCAAGATATCACAGCACTTAATGCCTTACCCAAGATTCTCACAAATACCATACAGCACTCTATTGATATCATCTTATTCTTTACTAGTTTACTGTTTATCCCTCTATTCTACTTTTTTGCCCTCAAAGACGGTGAAAATGCTATACATCGATTTATTGACTGGACACCTAGCCCTATAAGGGATGATGTCGCCTGGTTCATTAATCACTTACATGAAACATTGACCACATGGATAGCAGGTCAAGGAACACTAATCATCTCCTTGTGCATCCTTTACTCAATTGGTCTTTCAATCATTGAATGCCCCTATTCTATAACACTTGGCATCATGACAGGATTGTTATATATCATCCCGGTTGCTGGAGCAATTTTAGCATTCATCATTAGCTGCATTACAATGGTAGCCAGTTATGGACCTTCACTCTTTGTCCTTAGCCAAATCACAATCCTCTTTGGTTTAACCCACTTATTTGAAAGTATGATTCTATCACCTTATTTAATTGGCAACAGACTCGGAATTAACCTACCTAGTGCACTTCTGGTCATCATGATTGCTGGTGGATTATTTGGTGTTATGGGGATTGTTTTAGCGATACCAGCAACTTCACTGGTCATCAAAACAATGAGTAATATTTTCCATCAAGATGAGAGTTGGTTAGTTGACTCAAATTAATTAACCTGGTGGCCAAGAAAAACCTCTGCCTCCTAAAATATGAAGATGTAAATGATAAACGCTTTGACAAGCATCTACTCCATCATTGATCACTAGTCTAAAACTTTCTAGACCTTGTTCTTTTGCAATCTTTTTTGCTACTAACATTAAGTGCCCTAAGACTGCTTGGTCTGTATCTTCTGATTGCGATAGCCTTGGTATTTCTTTTTTGGGGATCACCAATAAATGAACTGGTGCTTGTGGATTAATATCATTAATCACAATACAGTACTCATCTTCATGAACAAAATCTACTGGAATATCACCACTGATCATTTGTGCAAATATTGTCATTTCTCCTCCATTTGTTGAGCTTTATCTACCTTCAGTACTGGCACACCATCAATAATTGGATACCTTAATCTAGCTGCTTTTGACACCAGCCATCGCCTATCTTCTGATAACTTTAATCTACAACCAGTTAATGGACAAACTAAGCAACGGTTCATATCAATATCTGCCAAAAATCACTCCAATACAAAGCTATGTAGTTATCATACAAATATTAGCTAAGAGATACTAGATATTATCAAAAAACAACACTAAAGTTTATCGCGGTGAAAAAATCACTCCAGTACAAAGCCATGTAGTTATCATACAATATGAACCAATAGATACTAGCACATTAATGATACAGTCAAGATCTTACTTTCAGAAGACTGACGGCTGGATATTAAATTGGGCATATCTGCATCAATTAATACCCCACTCTAAATAGTAAATTTTGCATCCTGCTCATTTGTTACTATCATCAACCTTCAGTCTTATGTCTAATTTTCATCATTATGACTAAAAAATGCTTCAGCTTCACTACCTCTTATTTATCTTTCAGACAATCTAATCGACACTTGCACTACAACCTTCTTGAATTATCTCTAGGCGAATAATCTTGTTTATTATCGTCCCTATTATCTAGATATATTCCTTGAGAATCTCCTCGTTTTAAATTCTTACTATCCTTTGCATTGGCTTTATTAGTATGCTTTACCCTAAATATACCTTTGATAGAACTCACCATACTCTTTAAGGCTCTAACAATTGCATTAATGATTCTCTTGAAGAAATTAACTACTCTACTCTTGCGTTGAACTGTTAAACCACTGCAACCATAAAATGCATACTTGCCAATCTCAGTTACACTATCTGGAATAACTAGCTTACCTGTTAAACCACTGCAATCTTCAAATGCACTGTCACCAATCTTAGTCAAACCATCTGGAATAACTAATTCTGTTAAACCACTGCAACCTTCAAATACAGCTTTGCCAATCTCAGTTACACTATCTGGAATAACTAACTCACCTGTTAAACCACTGCAGTACTTAAATGCACAGTCGCCAATCTCAGTTACACCATCTGGAATAACTAACTCACCTGTTAAACCTCTGCAACCAGAAAATGCACTGTCACCAATCTTAGTCCAACCATCTGGAATAACTAATTTTGTGAAACCACTGCAACCATAAAATGCACGTGCGCCAATCTCAGTTACACTATCTGGAATAACTAACTCACCTGTTAAACCACTGCAACCATAAAATGCACAGTCGCCAATCTCAGTCACACCATCTGGAATAACTAATTCTGTGAAACCACTGCAACCTTGAAATGCACGTACGCCAATCCCAGTTACGCTATTTGGAATAACTAATTCTGTGAAACCACTGCAACGTTCAAATGCAGCTTTGCCAATCTCAGTTACACTATCTGGAATAACTAATTCTGTGTAACCACTGCAACCATAAAATGCATACTTGCCAATCTCAGTTACACTATCTGGAATAACTAACTTACCTGTTAAACCACTGCAACCAGAAAATGCATCCTCACCAATCTTAGTCACACTATCTGGAATAACTAGCTTACCTGTTAAACCATAGCAACCAGCAAATGCACGATAACCAATCCCAACTACGTCTTCCGGTATAATAAGTTCTGTTACTCCATCTGGAATAACAGCCTTAATCAATACACCCTCCTCAATTATAAACTTTATTCCTTGGTCATTTGTTATCTCTACCATAACTTCACTTCTTCATTAGTTTTTGTACTTAAAAGCTACTGTCTCTTAATATCAGAAAAATTTTAACTTAATTCACAAAGATCACTAAATTAAGTTTATTGATTATATTTTTATAAATTTAGATATTCATACACTTTATTAAAAGATGAGTCAATCACTGCATTATTTATGGCCCATAAAGCTTTTTTAAATTACCAGACAACATTGGCCACTGCGATCTCTAAATTCAATTAGCAAGATGAAAAGGTCAACTAACAATTCTATCTAAATAGAATATCTGTATCTCTAAACGATTGAAGTGATTATAGATTAGTTACGTGTATTAGATTGTCCGTCGTTGCGAGACTCTGCTCCTCCATCTTCTGAAAACATACTTGGCATTTGCGCATTCAATGACCCAATATGTTCTTGTAACATTGCACAAACAACAGAGTAATTATCTGAACCCATGCCTGCTGAGCCTCCTTCTTGACCAATATGCTGAACACTTTCATTCAGCTCTTGTAAACCTTGTAAGTGACTCCCATTAACTTCGCCTTCTTCAATACTTTTAAGAATATCGCGCATAACCTCGAATCTTGAATTTGCAATATCAGTGACACCCTCTACTATATGCTTCATAAGCTCCAACTTATCCTGGAACATATCTACTTCAAACTGAATAACAGACTGACCTTCTGATTGTATTTCATCATTTATACCTAATGTGCATATCCCACCTTTAACAAGTGGATAGTAGAATCCATCATGACATTGAACTAAACAGCATTCCTCTTCTAAACTACCCATTATTTTTGGCTGATATTCTGCCATACATGCAAATGCTGTTCTTTCATCAGGAAGACTCTGCAATGCCAGCAAATGCTGTCTCACTAAATCTGGAGATAGCCAAACTGCATCTCCTCCCAATGTTGAAAAACCATTTTCTAATACTGCTTCTGTGTCTTTTGCTCTTTTAATAGCAACTTGTATTACCTTAGCCTCACCTACTTTACACAGCCTTTCTTCTAATTCTGGTGTACAAAATACATGTGTGAAACCACTGCACCAAGAAAATGCATCCTTACCAACCTCAGTCACACCTTCTGGGAAATATACTGATGTAATGCTACTCAAGCCACAAAATGTACTGTAGCCAATCTCAGTTACACTATCTGGAATAACTACCCCCCCTGTAAAGCCATCACAGTAATAAAATGCACGGTCACCAATTTTTGTCACACCCTTTGGAATAACTAACGCTCCTATTAAGCCACTACAAGTAGAAAATGCACGGGCGCCAATCTCAGTCAAACCTTCTGAGAAATGCACTGCTGTTAAACCTTTGCAGCCTACAAATGCAGCCCTAGCAATCTTGGTTATACCATTTGGAATAACTACTGCTCCTGTTAATCCACTGCACAAACTAAATGCACCCTCGCCAATATCAGTTACATTATCTGGAATGTCTAAACTTCCTGTTAAGCCACTGCAATTAGCAAATGCACGGGCGTCAATCGTAGCTAGACTATCTGGAAGAAAGAGCTTTCCTGTTAAGCCTTCGCAGGCTTCAAACGCACTGACTCCAATCTTAGTCACACCCTTTGGAATCACTAATGCTCCTGTTAAGCCATCGCACGAAGCAAATGCACGATCGCAAATCTCAGTCAAGCCTTGTGGAAAATATACATCTTTTATGCTTTTACAGTATGAAAATACTTGAGGACCAATCTTAGTAACACCGACAGGTATGTCAATCTTAGATACACCTTCAGGAATATCAGCTTTCAACAATATACCCTCTTCAACGGTAAACTCTACACCCTGCTTATTTTTTATCACTGTCATAATTTTCATCTATAGTTAAATTTTTACTCTAATCGGATACGCATTTATAAAATTCATATACTTATACACTTCAATAAAAGCTTAGTCAATTGATCACACATCAAGAGTTTTAAATTAACGGACTATACTGGCATAATATAATATGAATGAGATCTATACTAAATAAAAAGTGGAGGCGGCGGGAGTCGAACCCGCGTCCGCGCAATCTAGGCTTCTAGATCTACATGCTTAGCACCATTGTTCGCTTTAACAGCAGCTAAGTCAATGGCCATACTTTGGCCGCTGCGATCTCAAAATTTAATTAGCAAGATGAGAAGACCTACTAACGATTCTATCTAAATATGACATCTAGTAAACAGCAATAGACAACTCTTCACTAGACGGTAGCTAAAACTTAAGCAGCTTGAGCTACAATGCTTCTCTTTTGATTTGCATTTACTTTAAGTTCTGATCCTTTTAACGAGTGTTTCAGAATTGCTCGACATGCACTATCTGCTTCGCAATGAACGTCGAAACCATAGTCGCCCCCGTACCTGTATCATAACATCAATTGTATTTTTTTCAAATTTCTTCTGCAACTCGATCTAACATTGTAAAAAGCTGTTGTGTAAATTTTGTATGAACTTGTCTTTGAGACAGATGTTCAAAATCAATCAATTCCACTGGCTGTGTTGGCCAAGAGCAAGTAAATACTGTTTTCATACGCTGCTGATTCTTATCAACTTGCCACTGCACACACTGTGCACAAACCCCTTTTAACATACATAACATTTCACCATCAGCAACCGCACTATATGATAGGCCCTCATAAGTATTATTTTGATGAATATGCTTAAGACTCTTTCCAGGCAATGCATAAAGCACATGCATCTCTTTTGTCCCATGGCTGATAAAAGGCTGTAAGTCTAACATAAAGCCAGGAAGGCGATCATTTGTTTGTAAATAAAACTCCCCGCCTCTTTTTTGCATTATATGGTATGCGGCCATGACCCAAGGCCAATAAGCGTTTGTTGCAACCACCAAAACCTGACTAATACTTTGGCCCAATAGACGCGTACCAGATGGTCCCATGATGCCATCAATGCCTGCATTTACAAATCTATCTTCTTTCTGGTGGTTAACCCATAAAGTTATTGTTTCTGCAACTTTAACCACAACTGCTCTTGCAGTAAACCTCTGATCTTCATATACCATACTCAACCTAAAATACATGCCTTCTTGGACATTTGATTGATGAGGTAATTCAATCTGTGTGATACCATGCCCTAAGACTACTCGGTTGATGACTGATGAAGTAGTTGGTGGATGAAATTCCTCTATAGAAGGTCTCAAGTTGATCTGCTCAATCACTGACTGATAACCGTTTTTTGCAGAAGCAATTGCCTTGACAACACTCCCTGTATAGTCTTGGTGCAAATCACCGATCACACTGACACAGCCTTGATAAGACTTGGTATCTGCAATCACCCCCTTTGATAAGATATAACTGTGTTTCTCTACCTGCATCTCAGAGCGATTCTCATAATAGTATGCAATATTTGGCTGAGTACCAATTGCCAGTAAAATTGTTGCAGCTGGCAAAACTTTTTTCTGCTGCTGTTGCAGACCCTCTAAAGCATATACACCATTGTTATCATACTGAATGCATTGTGACTGAAACTCAGCCTGGTACAGTACACCTTGATCTAAAGCATGCTGAAGCTCTTGATAATTTTGTCGATACGCTACTGATTCACGCATCTTCTTATGATATACAATACTGACACCGCCTGCTTGATGTATCAATGCCATTATTTTACTTAACTCATGCTTTGATTGATATGATCTAATCAACCGACCGTGTTCATACCATACATTGAGTTGTTTTCTTTCTGCAATGGGAAGTTCATCATACCACTTTTGATAACTGCGACGCTGATTCAAATTCTCCACATAAAAACAAACCTGTATAACCCAGCGAATATAATATGCTTGTGCTTCAGTTGCTGCATCTACTGCTGTTAATCCACCTCCTATAACCACTACAGGTAGTTGAATGCCTTGTGAGAGCTTTCCATTCAGCTCTCCACTCAAATGTAACTGCATTAAAAAAGTGTTGGCATGTATCATCCCTGGTGCATATGCACCTGGAATAGATAGTGTATGTGGCAATCCTGCACCTGTTGCTAATACGACATGTTTAAAACCACTCTGCATTAAATCAGTAATGGTAAAACTTCCACCAAGTCGCATATTTCCCTGAATATGAAAGTTCTCAAACTGTGTGAGCCCAACCCATAATAAATCAAGTAACTGCTTATTCCACCTTGCAGTAATGCCATATGACATTACTCCACCAAATGCTTTAGGTGCGTGTGATACAATTGAATCCAATGATTGAATTGGTCTTTGGATAGGCTTAGCACCCTCTAAGCTCAATGCTTCATAACCGTATACTGTATAACCAGACATGAGTAAATAGTAGCTCATTGCTAATCCTGCTGGTCCCTGTCCAATCACAGCAACTGCTTTTGATTGATGCAGGTTCTCTTCCTCAAGTCCTTTTCTTAATGGGTTCCATCTCAATAACAAAAGATATATTTCAGGACCATAGGGTAGAGATAATACCTGCCTAAGAAGCTCACTCTCAATACCTGGTGTATCTATTAAATCAAACTTCTGATAGATACATGCATCAATACAGTCTCTACAAATTCTATCACCTGTCATCAAACAAAGTGGGTTATCAATCATCATGACCGCTAGTGCTGCAATAAAATGATGCTCAGAAACTAACTGATGCATCTGAGATATTTTTTGATCTAATGGGCATCCGTTTAACTCGACACCTAGTGGGTTTTTATACACACTATTATCCTTTCTAGAGACTAACCCAGTAGAACATGAGTCTTTATCTTTTTCATGACAATACAAACAGTACTTTACTTCCTTTAAGTAATCCTCTTGAGTCTTGTGCGATTGAATCCAATCAAAATTTGTCCGAACTTTTTTCTCCTCAAAACTCTCAGATACTAAATTATCAAACTGCATTTTCTCAGGCATCTTAAACATTGGCCAATTACAAAAAGGTGTAACTTCCTTTATTAATAACCAAGAGCAAAGCTGCATAATGGCATCTTCAGAGGACTGCTTTAAACTTTCAATAAAAATAACTGGGTCTTGTATTTCTTTTACCTGCTCGAACAATCCTTTGGTTTTTTCTATATCAATACGAACTAAGGGATATCGCTTTGTGCCAGTTTTAATATACTGATGATGAAAATCAACAATCATATCGTTTAGCTGTTGTTCTGCTTGCAATACAGCATATGTATCATACAAATCAAAGCACTTAACCAAATATACTTCTAAAGCCTTTGATAAATGAATTAATGATGGATCATCGAGCCGACTCATTTTAAGCAAGTGGTGATCCTCTTCACTTAGAGATGACTGAAATGCCTGCTGATGATCAACCTTATACCTACTCAAACTTACACTACCTCATTCAACATATTCTTATCCACTTCATCTTATAGCAATAGTCTGCAACTTGCATCCATCATAAACTATTTGTAATATGGCTTATATCATAAAAGGAATTGATGTATGTTCGAAAGCCTAAAGCGTAAACTTATTTATTACTTTGTCAGCGATTTAGATAAAGCATTATATCAATTCAGAAGATCAAAAAAAATGACTGACTCTCAACGTGCTGAATATTTAAAGTATCAAGAAGTCTTCAAAAAAAGAGACTGCCGACCTCAATCTTGAAGTGCAGTTTCTAACTCTCCTGCATGGTACATTTCATGCATGATATCCACACCACCCATAAACTCGCCATTAATATAAAGCTGGGGAAACGTAGGCCAATCACTATATTCTTTCATGCCCTGCCTAATCTCTGGACTAGATAATACATCAATTGTAGTAAAACCAACCCCCATTGTGGTTAAAATTTTAACAGCATGTGCTGAAAAACCACACTGAGGTGCATCTTGATTACCTTTCATAAACAATACAACTTTTGACTGTTGTACTAAACTTTCTAAATTCACTGTCTGCATTATTTCCCCCTAAGGTATGATATGAATACGAAGCGCATGTATTTCACCCGAATCAAATAAATCTTTTAAGTGTTGCTTTACTTGACGATGCTGCTCGAGCAAGCTAGCTGATTCAAAGCATGACTTTTTGATCGAAACTGACCAATGTGGTCCAGAATTTTTCACCTCCACATGCTCTCCATAAACAGATTGCAATCGCTCTAAAACACTATTCAAGTAAACCTCCACCTCACATCAACCCATCATACACTGATTTAAGCATAAAAAAACCTGACCAAATGCAAATTTGTGCAATAAATTCAAATAAACTAGAGAAAATTATGTCTGATAAGAAAAAAGAAGGAAGAATTTTGGAAGCTGTTGAACGGCAGCAAAATGTTATTAAATCTAAACACAATGATAGTGAAAGCAAAGATCAAAATAACATAAGCAATGACCAGTACTCACATCATCGATCTCTAAGTGTCTTTAACAATAAGGATAGTAACATAGACATTGGTCCTAAAGTGAGCGATACAGATTCAGATAATCATAATCCGTAAAGAAAACCATAAAAGCTTCATAAAGCCTTTCAGCCAAAGGGTGTTGACTTATCGAGTTGAAACGTTAGAATTTGATAGGTTTTATAGTGAATTTTATGCCCTCATCTAACAGCCTAGTTTTACATTACACAAATGAAGATGATCAATATCATGAAGTACTCAATATCTTGAGCATATATAACATTGTATTCGAGTATGCAAAAACTAAGCTGCCCAAACTAGCGCATCTCCAAGAGACTTTTGCAAAATCAGTCACCTACCCCTTTTTGGCTGTTGGAAATCAGAGCTATAGTCCTGAAGAGCTTAGAGAACTTCATCTGCAGAATCGTATCTCTTCGATTAAAGAATTTATTGCTCCTCCAGAAAACTATACATTACTCAAGAACCAAAGTATCTCTGCTCTTATTGAGGATATTTTAGATCACTTTGAGACTCTAGAGTTTGCAGAAGAGTCATTTACGACTACCCCTAAAAAAGTCAAGAAGCCCCTTACCCTTAACTATTGGTCTCAACCAATTCAAAAAGCAGCCGTAAGAACATCCCCCCCTCCTTCACACCATCCTGAAAACCCTCTTGAAAAAATACCTATTAAATCGGCCAATGGAGCACCAGCTCTTACACAAGTAGGAGATCAATACTTCTATCTCAGTGAGCTATCTACCAAAGAGCTAGAGGCAGGCCTAACATGCCTTCTAAATCATCTGTGTCCAGGACTAGATAAGCCAGTCGAAAACAGGTGCAATATCTTAGTCAAACAAATAGGGTTTTCAGAAGGCTTAATACAGTGCATCATAGGTGTACAGGAGAGTAAATGTACGTTGTAAGCGAGCAATGCATCAAATGCAAATACACCGACTGTGTTGAAGCATGCCCAGTCGATTGCTTTCATGAGGGGCCTAATATGGTTGTCATCAACCCAGATGAATGCATAGATTGTAACCTATGTGTTGCAGAGTGTCCGATTGGTGCCATTTACTCAGAGGAAGAGCTTCCCAAGTCACAACAACATATGATTGCCATCAATGAAAAGTATGCAAATACTTGGCCCATTATTGATCAAAAGAAAAACCCATTAGAAGATGCAAAACAGTGGGAAGATATAGATCACAAGATCCGTTTTCTTGAGGAATAAATCCGCGCCCGGAGGGATTCGAACCCCCGACCGTCTGGTTCGAAGCCAGATACTCTATCCAGCTGAGCTACAGGCGCAGATGATAAAAATTAACCCATTTTATAAAGAATGTCCATGACTGGAGTATGAAATTACGATATTCTATCTTTATGAAAAATCTAACTTGGCCACAATATTTACAGCAAGAGCAAAGAAAGCCTTACTTTGAATCGATTTTAAACACCATTAATGACGATACAGAAGCAGGACATATTATTTATCCTCCCAAGCATCTTTGGTACAACTGTATGGAAATGACACCATTTGACCAAGTAAAAGTTGTGATTTTAGGCCAAGACCCCTATCATGGTCCAAGTGAGGCGCATGGACTTGCATTCTCAGTTCAAGCTGGTGTCAAAATACCACCGTCTCTGCGCAACATTTACAAAGAACTCTCAACTGACTTGAGTCTCTCTACCCCTAAGCATGGTGACTTAAGCACCTGGGCCAAACAAGGCGTTTTACTATTAAATACTAGTCTTAGTGTGAGACATAAGCAGCCAGGATCACATGCAAAAATAGGTTGGGAAATATTCACTGATCATATCATACAAACAGTGAATCAAGCTCACCCTAAACTGGTCTTTATTCTATGGGGAAAGCACGCACAGAGTAAAAAAGCATTGATCGCAAGCCGACATCTAATTATTGAGTCTCCACACCCTTCACCTTTGAGTGCACATCGTGGTTTTTTGGGCTCAAAACCCTTTTCTAAAGCAAATGATTGGTTAAAAAAACATGAGCTAACGCCAATAGACTGGGCCATTCATTAGTACTTTATATTCACGCTTTCTATGCCTGAAAATACTGACATACTAGAAAGCCAATCTTCATTAATACCAATTGTAAATGGAAGCTGCATCGTCGCTATACCTTGGTTTGAATAGTACCTCAATATGACCTTACTACCCCCTTTATGCAAACGCAGAAGTGACTCAAACCCAGAGAGATGAGTAACAGCAAAGTTTTTCAGTGCAACCACAACTGTAGGTGACTGATCTTGTCTTATTTCATCTAGTGTTTTAATCTTTGAGCATTGCATTCTTAGATTTTTGGTATGAGAGTCAATAGAGATACTTCCTTCACAAATCAACACGCCACTATAACTCAGTGCTTCATAACAACTCTGATAGACCTCGTCAAAAATCGCAACATCAATATGTGCACTACCATCACCAATTTCACCAAACGCAATTCTGGATCCCTTTTTAGTTTTAACGGTTTTAACTTTACTGATGACCCCTGCAATCTTTACTGTATTTTGTGTTACAGCAAGCTTAGCAATTGATCGAGTACTTAAATACTCCAATTCTTTTGCACAAGCATCTACGGGATGAGAGGACAAATAGTACCCCAGTGACTCATATTCATCCTTCAGTGTCTGCATCAAGCTTTTTTCACTCACCTGTGTATATTCAAAGCTTACAGATGACTCTGCACCAAATAAGTCAACTTGTCCTTGCTCCTGGTTCATTCGATCTTTTGAGCTAGTCTTTAGTGCAGCATCTACAGATGCCAGCAAACTTGATCTAGGCTGCCCCCATACATCACATGCTCCAGACTTAATTAATGCCTCTACAACCCTTCTATTGAGCTTAGGAACCTTACAAAATAGCTCATATAAACTTTGGTAAGGTGCATTCTTGCTGATTTCTTCTGCAATCTGAGCACCAACTCCCTTTATCGCAGCTAAACCATACCTTAGCTCTAAATTACCCTTCACCTTAAAGTATAATAGACTATCATTGATACAAGGCGGTAAAATCTTAATCTTATTTTCTTTGGCATCGGGCAGGAATACCAATAACTTATCAGTATTATCCATATCTGATGATAAAACTGAAGCCATAAACTCAGTTGGATAGTTTGCTTTTAACCATGCTGTTTGATATGAGATTAAACCATAAGCTGCAGAGTGTGATTTATTAAACCCATATCCAGCAAACTTTTCCATTAATGAAAATATTTCAGCTGCAATTTTTGTATCAATTTTATTTTCTTTTGAACCCTCAAGAAAAATAATACGCTGCTTCTCCATTTCCTCAGGCTTCTTCTTACCCATGGCACGCCGAAGTAAATCTGCACCACCTAGTGAGTAATTTGCCATCACCTGCGCAATCTGCATCACTTGTTCTTGATATAAAATTACACCATATGTATTTTTTAAAATTTCTTCTAAACTATCATGCAAATACGTTACAGGCTCTAAACCATGTTTACGTTTAACAAAGTCATCTACCATACCAGACTGCAAAGGCCCAGGGCGATATAATGCAACCAATGCAATAATATCTTCAATACAATCCGGTGCTAAACGATCGATTAGGTCCTTCATCCCTTGTGATTCTAACTGAAACACACCAGTTGTGTTCGATGCTTTGAGCAGATCAAATGTCTTTGTATCTGCTAGATCAATCTGAGCAATATCAATCTCTTTACCTTGAGACTTTTGAACATTTTTCAATGCCCAATCAATAATAGTCAAAGTTCTTAGACCCAAAAAGTCAAACTTGACCAACCCTATTTTCTCTATATCATCTTTATCAAACTGTGTGACCAAACCACTATACTGAGTATCAAGATAGATTGGTGCAATTTCATGTAAAGGCGCCGGGGCAATCACAACCCCTCCTGCATGCGTCCCTACATTACGCACTAACCCTTCTAG
The DNA here is from genome assembly GCA_040266255.1 of Gammaproteobacteria bacterium. Taxonomy (GTDB): domain Bacteria; phylum Pseudomonadota; class Gammaproteobacteria; order Comchoanobacterales; family Comchoanobacteraceae; genus Comchoanobacter. The sequence continues at coordinate 24,225 of JBDQEV010000008.1, read as the reverse complement.
TTTTTTAGATAGGTTGATGATTTTAGAAACCTCTGGCTCTGTTTGGTACCGAGACTGTAATATAGGCTCTTGCGATAACGCTTGATCCAGTGTAATTCCTAAATCAAATGGTATCAGCTTTGCAAGTTTATCTGTAAACCCATATGGATGCCCTTGTGCTCGCCCAACATCTCGAATAACAGCTTTAGCAGCCATGGTCCCAAAAGTAATGATTTGTGAAACATGATCTCTACCATATTTTTCAGATACATATTGAATGACTCGATCCCTACCTACCATACAAAAGTCAATATCAAAATCTGGCATAGATACCCGCTCTGGATTCAAAAACCGCTCAAAAAGCAAATCATACTGTAATGGATCTACATCTGTTATTAATAAAGCATATGCTGCTAATGAACCAGCACCAGAACCACGACCAGGACCAACAGGTACTTGATTATTCTTTGCCCACTGAATAAAATCAGCAACAATCAAAAAGTAACTAGCAAAACCCATTTGACATATTGTGTCAATCTCTATATCAAGTCTTTTTTGATATGCCTGAATTTGTACATCATTTAACTTTAGCTGCTTTGCTCGATTTGAAAAGCCTTGATATGTTGCTTGCTTAAAGTCTTGGTTTGCATCACCACTAGGACTAACATCTGGTAATAGCACCTTCGTCATATCAAGTTCAAGATTGCATATCATCGCTAAATGCTGTGCATTTTTGATTGCTTGGGGAACATCTGCATAAAGTTGAGCTAGATCTTGTGGCGTTCTCAAGTACTGCTGATCTGTATGTATCACAGTTCGTGTCGTATCATGGACAACTCTACCCTGGTAAACACAAACCTTCACATCATGTGCGCTATAATCATTTTGATTCGGGAAACATACTGGGTAAGTTGCTACCAGTGGAATCTTGAGATGATTGCACACAGTAGCGAAATCATAGTTGGACTCAGATTCATTTTCTCTCAAAATTCTTGGTAAAGCTGCAAACACCTGCTGCTTTTCAATCATGTTCTTCCAAAACATCAATAGCTGAGTTAACTCGTCTCGTTTTTGAGTCTTTAATAACTGACTAATTTCAGTATCCAAAGGATCAATCAGTACAATCAAGCCAACAGCATCAAGGATACGCTGCCCATCAATAACTGGACGCACACCTACTCTTACTTTTTTCTGATACGCATGACTTAGAACTGATATCAAACTCTGATAACCATCGTTGTTTTTACAGTATAGACTGCATGAAACCACTACGCCATCCAGATCAATCAAGACACTAACAGATGCAATCGGCTTAATGCCAGCTGCACGTGCTTTTTGATAAAACTTAATCCAGCCATATAAGTTATCTAAATCATTCAATGCAACTGAATCAATGCCTTGTTCTTTACAAAATTTTAACGCACTTGGGATTTGATTCAGCCCCTCTGACACTGAAAAATGTGACCTCATTTGTAAAATTGGACTATGCATACTCTTGGCAAGGTTTAAAAGTTATACGATGAATCCCTGCAATTAGACCATACTTTTTCATAGAATCCATATGAACTTTAGTACCATATCCTTTGTGTGAACTAAAAGCATACTCAGGATACTGCTGATGTAATAAATACATCATCTGATCTCGAATATGTTTTGCTACAATAGACGCAGCCATAATCTCTGGCACAATTCTATCACCACCGATTACTGCCTTTTGTGCAATACGAGTTTTAATTTGATCTCGGCCATCTATACTGACCAGTTCAGGTGTGACTTGCAATCCTTCTAGTGCTCTTTGCATCGCTCTCAAAGTTGCCTGCCTAATATTAATTTGATCTACTTCCTCAGCACTTGCTGTTGCATAAGACCATATTGCATGATCTGTAATTTCTTTAAATAATAATGCTCTTTTCGCTTCAGTCAAAGCCTTTGAGTCATTTAAACAGGCAATCGGCCGCTGCAAAATAACTGCTGCGGCTACCACTGGTCCTGCTAAACACCCTCTTCCTGCTTCATCAATACCAGCTTGCACTTTATTTCATTGAAGATATAACATCACTTGTCACATCCAGTGATTGATCACCATACAACACAACTTGTTTAGGCAATACAACTTGAAGTCCTTTCTTCTTAGCAACAGTCTCTGTAGCTGAAGACATTGCATTCATAAAGGACATTTTAATTTCCTGCTCACCTTTGTAGTATTCCTGCGTTAACTGTGCACGCTTTGCTGAAAGTGACTCTGTTTCTTTACGCAATGCTAATTCCCTAGCTTCTCTTGCTTTAATTGCCATTGTAGGTGCATTCTTTTTAAAATCTTGCAGCTGTCCCTCAAGCTTTTGCTGCTCCTTATCTAAACTTTCTTGTCGCTTAGTAAAGTCTGACTGCAATCCTTCAATTTTACTTCCAGAATCTGATTGAAATACTGCATCAACATCAATTACGCCAAACACTGTATTTGGAGATCCAATTGCATTAACTGCAGAAGCTCCTTGTGCGGCATAAGTCATTACAAATGAGCTCACTGCTACCATCATTAAGTTTTTGCATCTATTCATCACTTCTCTCCTCTAACTCTAAATATATATTGCCAAAATTGGCATCTATCCGCAATTAAAACATCTTTCCAAATCCAAATGAAATCGTTTCAAATGACTCACCACCATCATTGAATGGTACTGCAAATGAAAGGGAGACATCTGCTGCTACTACTGGCAAACGACCACTAAAGGTAATACCAGCAGACCCTCTTAACTCAGAAAAATCAATATCACTTGGTGTTTCAAATACATTTCCAATATCTACAAACAAATATGATGAAACCAAATCTGGTAGTAGTGTAGGCGTTTTCACTTCCACATTTCCAACCAGCAAGATCCCGCCACCTTTTGCTTTTTCTTTAGAAACCAGGACTTTTAAATCACCATCTTCTTCTTTTATGAGCTTTTTATCTTGATACTTGGGACCTAATAACCCGTTTTCATACCCCCTAACTGTACCCATACCACCAGCGTATTTTCTAGCGAAAAATGGCAATACATCGTCATCATAAGTTTCTGTATAGCTAATTATAGCACGTGATCTTAATATAAAATACTGATCAAATATTTCTGCAAGCTCGTAATAAGCTTGGGCCTCACCATCGATACTATAAAATTTTGCTGGATTCCCTACAGGCAGTGTTGTATTAGCAGAAACGCTCAAAGATATACCTTGCCTTGGGTCATAATGATTATCCAGGTCTATATACCTAATTGAGCTGCCTACTTTGAGCAGATCTACCTCTGTTGGACGATCTTCAAAGTAATCTTTAACTAGACTAGATGCCATATCCGTATTGAAAAATTCCATCCTAGCATACGAGGCCATCAGTGATGTATAAAAATCATTGCTCAAAGGAACAACCCAGTTGCCACTGACTGTATATTCATCAAAACTATAGTTTGTTGATTCTTCATCATCTCTAGATGTACGATTGATCTTAGCACTGACTGAACGACTTGCACCACTTCCTGAGTAGTTTGGCTGAGAATAACTAACTTGTGCAGATTGAGTAGGTCCTGAGAGTGATGCATTAACAGAGATTGAATCACCAGTTCCTAAAAAATTATTATCTGATGCGAACACAGAAGCATTTAACTTACCATTAGCAAGCCCCCCGTTCCCACCAATATTAAATGTTCCTTTCTCAACCTCTGCTACTTCAAAGATCACATCATATGAGCTCTCAGATATCGGCTGAATACTATAGTGCACTGATTGAATATATGGCTTACCAGATAGCTGGCGGACTGCATCAACCAAATCTGCCTCAATAAACAAATCATTCTCACGCAACTTAATATTTTTTCGTAATGTATGGTCTTTGGTATTGTAATTACCCATAAAGTGAATAAAGCGAACTCTAGACTCAACTTCTTGTACTTGCAGATATAAATCAACTTGGTTATCTGATACCAGCTGTATATTAGAAGCTAATATGTAACGCTTCGAAGGATGTTTTATCTGGCGTGTCAATGTCTGAACTGCTTTCTCCGTATCATTTTTATTGAACGGCTTTTGTACTAACTTTCTATCTAACAATGACTTTTGGCGATCACTGACTTGATCATACTTATCTTCAACAACAATATTACGTATAGAATACCTTTGTCCTGGCATAACATCATAAGTTACCTCCGTATACTGATTCTCCCAGACACGCTGCTTTGGAACAACTTGATTGATCGCACTGGTTATGCTGGCATTCAAATACCCATGTGATTGGTAATATTGAGTCAAAAGGCGCCTATCCTGTTCGACAGCCATTTCCGAAGCTGTATCATCGTTTGTCAAAAATGATAGCGCACCAGTTGTACGTGACCTTAACTGTGACTTCAGCCGATGGTCAGAGTAAATAGGATCCCCTGTAAAGCTAATTGCTTTCAGCTTAGTGTGACTTTTCACCATCACATCAACCACAATATCTATACTTTCACTAGTATATGGTCGTATTGAGACATCTACATCAACATTCTTAAGCCCTGATGCCTCCAGACTTCCTCTCAAACTTGAAATGATAGCAGAGAACTTTGACTCATGGAAAATTTCACCAGGCTCAATTCCTTGCTTGGTCATTTCTTGAGTAATCATCTCTTTTGAAACACCCTTCGCATTCACTTCTAATGAACGAATGACTGGTTGTTCTTTCAGTGCGATGATCAAAAGACCATCTTTGATTTCCACTCTAACTTGTTCAAAATAACCTGTTTTATATAATGATTTGATTTGAGATCTAATTTCAGCATCTCCAATATCCTGACCTATCTCAATTTCTATTTCAGACTGTATTAACTGTCGATCGATAATCTCTAGTCCAGAAATATCAATTCTTTCTACTACCTCAGCAAACGATAGCCCCATCAAAATAATGGCACTAAGCCTCAAAATTAACGTCCTCAATAACATTCTACTACTCCACTTTTTGTCTTAATTTAGTAGGCACTGAACACCAGAACCCATGGCAACACTGTTATCCATCCATCTGAACGGTCAAGTATACCACCGTGTCCAGGAATAATTCTACCTGTATCTTTTAATCCCACTTGTCGCTTAACAAAGCTCATTAAAAGATCACCTGCTATCGCCAGTATGTACACCATCACTGAATAGAAAGTCAACAGCGATATTGACATTTCCTTCCATATCATCAAGTTAGAGAAAATCAATAAATAGAGTACTAACGCACCTAAATAGCCTTCTAAGGTTTTATTTGGACTAACCCATGGGATAATTTTACGCTGACCAAAACACTTCCCTGCAACATAACCACCTACATCAATGCACGCAACTGTTACAATAGTAGCAATCAATATCGGTGTGTGACTCACCAACATTGCATAACCACTGACCAAGAATAACGCTATATCCATTAACATAGAAAACCAAAAGAACTCAAGTTTTTTGACCTCAAGCATCATCAACACTAGCCTTAACATCAATAATGCATAAACAAAAAACCAAATCACCAAGTAATGATAAAGTGCAAAGTATACCCCTAAAGCATACATTACAATACCCAATGCTTTTTGTCGTTTTGTCTGAGCCATACTAAGGCTTTCTAATACCATCAATACCGCCAATATCCCCCATAGTACAACTCTGACTTCGACTGTAGACATTAACATTGTCACAGCAATAAGCGCCATCATCACTGCACTAGCTATTCTATACCTCAACATGACCTGCCTCAATTTGTCCAAACCTTCTCTCTCTGCACATATACTGCGTCATACAATCTTTTAATAATGTCGCATTGAAATCTGGCCAATATGTCTGAATGAACATCAATTCAGTATAAGCAAGATGATACAGTAAAAAATCACTCAAACGCTGCTCTCCTCCGGTACGAATCAGCAGATCAGGCTCGGAAGGTAGTTGTGCATCTAAGTGATCCTCTATAGCGCTTACAGTCACAGCTCTGCCCGTTTTGGAAAGACTTTCTAAAGTTTGTGCAATATGCCATTTTGCACTGTAATTTAGTGCAATTGTTAAAACCATACATTGACCATTCTTAGTCTCTGCTTCTGCTTGCTTGATTTGTTGTTGTAAAGCACTAGGCAACCCGTATATATCACCAATAAACTTTATCACAATCCCTTGTTCAATCAATTTGGGCAAATAGCTCGGAATATGTTCTAAGAAAAGTTGCAATAAAGCCTTTACTTCATTTCCTGGACGCTTCATATTATCGCGGCTCAGTGCATAAACCGTTAAATGATTAATCTCCATGCTTACAGCCGATTCCACTGTACGCTTTAAAGCATCAACCCCTGCAACATGCCCTTCAACTCTTGATTTACCCTGAGACTTAGCCCAGCGGCCATTACCATCCATGATAATCGCAATATGCTGTATTTTATCCTTCATTAAACCGTCATTAACTCTTTTTCTTTTTGAGCTGTCATTTGATCAATTTGGTCAATAAAGTCATCTGTAGTTTTTTGAATTTTAGCAGCATCTCTTCTTTCATCATCTTCAGTAATCAACTTTTCCTTAAGTTCTGCTTTGACCTCATTTAGAGCACCTCTTCGAAGATTCCTGATACCAACTTTTGAATGCTCTGCTTGTGCTTTTAAATGCTTAACCAGATCTTTTCTTCTTTCTTCTGTCAACGGTGGTATTGAGATACGAATTAGATCCGCTGCCATCATTGGGTTCAATCCTAAATCAGACACCTGAATGGCTTTTACAATCATTTCTAATGCTTGCTTATCCCATGGTGTAATCGTGAGTGTTTTTGCATCAGTCGCCACAATATTAGCCATTTGCTTCAAAGGCGTTTGGCTACCATAATAATCAACCGTTACTCTCTCTAACAAGCCTGGGTGTGCTCGCCCAGTTCGCATCCCTAATAACTCATCTTTATATGCATCAATGCCCAACTGCATTTGATTCTTCATTTGCTCAATTGACACTTTTAATCCCCTTTAATTAACGTTCCAATATTTTTACCTTCTAAAATACCATGTATACTTTTCACATCTAATATGTTGAAAACATATACTGGCAATGCAAAATCTTTACATATTCTATATGCCTCTAGATCCATAACCCCTAATGATTGGCTCATTACTTCTGAGTAACTAACTTGCTCAAAACGTTTTGCAGATGGATCTTTCTCTGGATCAGCTGTATAGACGCCATCAACACGCGTTCCCTTCAGCATCACATCTGCATCAATCTGTACAGCTCGTAAACTCGCGGCTGTATCGGTTGTCACCAAAGGGTTACCAGTTCCGCCTGCAAAAATAACAACCTGATCTTCAGACAACAAGTTTTTTGCATTTCGAATATTGATGTCTTGAATTTCACCGACGGGCAAAGCTGACATAACCTCGCAACCTTGACCACTAGACTCAATCGCTTCTTGTAAAAACAGTGCATTGATGTTTGTTGAAATCATCCCAACTTGATCACTCATCAAGCGGCTCATACCCTGCTCTTCCAGACTCCTGCCTCTAAATAGGTTGCCTCCTCCTATCACAACAGCAACTTGTACACCACCAGCCGCTACTGCAGCAATTTGCTGAGCAATTTGAAACAAGGTAACCGAGTCAATGAGGGAGTCCTTCCCCCCCAATATTTGACCACTGATTTTAACTAAAATACGCTTGAATTGCATTTCAAAATCTGAAGTTTACTCACTTAACTCTACACGAATAAAGTCAATTACTCGAGCACTGGATTGAGATAAATATGCAGATACAGATAAATTACTATCCTTAACAAAGGCTTGGTCTAATAAGCAAACCTCTTTGAAGTATTTACTCATCTTTCCATCTACGATTTTCTCAACCAACTCTGGCTTACCCATTTTCTCCGCCTGAGAAGCAAAAACGGCTCTCTCACGCTCTATTAACTCTTGTGGCACGCCTGACTGGTCAACTGCGACAGGTTGCATTGCAACAATATGCATCGCAACATCTCGCCCAATCGCTTCCTGATCACTATCTAAAAACACAGCACATGCAAGCTTACTGCCATGCGCATACACAGCAACATGAGACTTTTCAACTGCTTTATAAACAACTTTTGAAATCTGGATGTTCTCACCGACTCTACTAATAAGCGCAATCCTTTCTTCCTCAACTGTAGTCCCGTTCATTGGCAAAGACATCAACTGCTCAATGGAAGTCGCTTTATTGGCTAATGCCACCTCCGCAACTTGATCAGCAAAATTTTGGAAATTTGCTTCACGACCAACAAAATCAGTTTCGCAGTTCACACCCAAAATTGCAATTTCATGCCCGTTTTTTGCAATTGCAAGTTTTCCTTCTGATGTTTGTCTTGAAGCCTTTTTATTTGCTGTCTTAATCCCTTTTGATCTGAGAAAGTCTTTCGCTTTTTCAATATCACCACCAACCTCTTTTAATGCATTACTGCAATCTGAGATTCCAACACCGGTTTCATCACGCAGCGCTTTGACTAACTTGATATCAACTTTACTCATCATTTACTCCTTGGTTGTAGGCTTTTTATCTGCATCTTTAGCTACAGTCGATTTTTTTACTGCTGGCTTTTTCGCAACCTTGTTCACTACGCGACTCTTTTCTTCAGATGCTGACTCAGCATCTTCTGATTTAACTTCAGCTTTCTTCTTAACAACACGCTTTTTCTTAGGAGCAGATTCAACTTTAGCCTTCTCTGCAGTATCATCTGATTTTTTCACCTCTGTGACATTCTCAGACGGTTCTTTTTCTTCTTTTGCAACAACCTGTTTTGAAATCTTCGGTAAAGACTTTTTCGCCAACTTGCTTTGCTCTGCTTCAAACACCTTTCTAGATGACTCTACAACTGATGCAGCACAGCTCATGTAGTACTCAATTGCACTTAATGCATCATCATTACCCGGTATAACAAAATCAATACCATCAGGAGAGCAGTTGGTATCTACAATACCGATCACTGGAATACCAAGCTTGTTAGCTTCGCGAATTGCAATTCTTTCTTGTGCAACATCAACCACAAACAAGGCTTCTGGTAATGCATTCAGGTCTTGAACACCACCTAAGTTTAAAGCTAATTTTGCACGCTCACGCTGAAGCACTAATCGCTCTTTCTTAGTCATACCACGTAAATCGCCAGCATCAAAAATCTTATTCAGATGCTCTAAACGTCCTACACGTGACTTTACTGTCTTAAAATTAGTGAGCATCCCTCCAAGCCATCTTTGATCCACATAAGGCATTCCCATTTGTGCACCATATTTTGCAACAATTTCTTGTGCAGAAGGCTTTGTTCCTACAAAAACTACATTTCCACCTGCACTAACAATTTTTTGAATATATACCAATGCTTCTTGGAACAGTGCCTGAGTTTGAACTAAATCTATAATCTTCAGACCATTTTTCTCTGTAAAAATGTGCTCTGACATTTTTGGGTTAGCATGCTTGTGTCCTAAATGGATCGCACAATCAAACATATCTTTTATATCTACTATATCAACCATATTATTTATCTCCAGGGTTACTTCTCCCGCAGCAGCAGTCCGAAAAAACTGAATATCAGCACCCTTATGAACCGTTCTCACTGCGTGTTTAATGACATCAAACTAGCATATCCTCAGACATACCTCAAGGAAATCACTAAAAAACCTACTATTTATTGATCTTTTGAACAATTTCAGCCATTTTTTGCCCTAAAGCAAAGGCCCTTTCTACCCCAGCCTGCTCATCATCTTCTGAGGAGTAAGCACCATATGGAGACTGGTCATCACCTACCATCCCCATCACCATCATGCCATGGTGCAATAACGGTACCGCAAGATTTAATAAAGTTGACTGCCCTGATATCTGATTAGAACTAGATGTAAATACTGCTGCAGGCTTCCCAACTAATGCTTTTTGAATCCACAACCCTGCTGTTTGATCCCACATATGACTCACTGCGGTAGCCGGCTGCCCAAACCTTGTAGGTGAACCTAGTATCAATCCATTACAAGATGCTAAATCTTCTAAGGTGACATAACTGCTATCCTCATTACACTCTCTCAATGGCTTAATTTTTTTAATTGTATAATTAACACCACTAGCATATAGCCCCCTAGATACATGCCCTGCCATTTTTTCAACTTGTTGGGACGCACTATAATAAGCGATTAAAACATATGTCACTGCATTCTCCTCATCCTTATGACTAGATTAATTGACTCGATCTACTAGAATATAACAAGATACTTGCTATAATCATATCAATAACTATTTTGAAACATGATGAGTATAATTGAAAAAAATGAGTTAAAAGCACTACGAAATGAAAATGCTAGACTTATAAAGAAGCTTAAAAAGATCAAAGATCTTATCGCAAAACATCAAGACCCTGAACAAAAAAGATAAATTATTTCTGACACCACACTAATTAGTGCTATAATCAAATTGAGTCCTGATTAGTGAGTTTGTTCTCGAATCAACTGAACACTTGTGGACGGAGAAGTCGTAACCTTGTGTGCATGCCTCTTTGAGGAAGTCTTTAGGTTGCTTTCGATAAGTCCCACTTTAGATATGACCGTTCAGAGCGAAGATCTAGTCAGGACCTTTTATATTGTCAATAACTCTAGCTTTAACACTAAATATGGCATCAATAAAAAGAAAATAATTAATAGCTTATACATAGACATAAACCGTGCACACTCTATCAAATAATCTTCTTTTTTAAGATCTAAAAATACAACAGTCATTTTCCACATACAGTGAGAAAAGAAATACACCAAAGCCATACTGAACAACAAAAAAGATATGTTGAAAACCAGTAACCATCCAAGAAATGCAATTATATCCATTCATAACTCCTCAACTTTATGTACTTAAAGGTGGCTTTAAAGCACACCTATCCTCTCTGTCGTACTCACCACACACTGATCTAACTGCATGGGCGCTTTCTGCGAGGAAAGTTTTTGCCTGACATGAAGTCGATTTAGAGAAAGAGCCTCTATCATTCAGAACTTTATACACAAATGCTGTACCAACTACCATCAGTGAGATCAAAGCAATATAGCTCAACAACACCACATTACTTATAATATTAGATAATAGCAAAAAAGCTACAGTAACTAAAACTTTATAAATGCCATAACCCTTTCTATAATACTTTCAACCATCAAAGCCACCTAATATCAATCTTAATTTAAAATATGATATCCTTAGGTTAATATCAATCTTCACTTCATTTAACAAAAAAGATCCGATTTAGCAACACTATTTTTGGACGCTGCTGCCTGGTCAGAGGAGAAACTAGTAGTGGAGCTCCAGTCTTTATCATCAATATTTTGAGCGTCATTAAGCGTCGACATAGAAGACATAGCTGCTAGACTCATAGAGTTGATAGTAGCATCCCAGCTTTTTCCATTTTCAACCGTCGCTTTTTCAGCTGCTAGAGTTTTAAGCCAAGTCTTCTCTCTCTGCACATATACTGCGTCAGACAATTTGGATAATCTCTGCTCAGCGATCACTTCATTATGTATATTAACAACAGCGGCTACTAAATATACTGGTGACAACAAAATTCCAGAAATAATCAACATTAATGATACTGGGATCTCTACTAAACTACTTAAAATAACGTTTTTAGCTAATTCAGCAAGAGCCTTATTACCTTGTATTAAATATACGACATATAAAAATGGGAAAGCAATTAACGCTAAAACCCCTAATGCGAAGGTCATGACGTTTTCTTTCATATTTTTAGCTTCTTGATAAATATTCATATTTTATCCCTCTTTTTTTATTTATTATACCACTAAAAGTACAAAAAAGTCAACTACTTATACACTTATCGACCAGAATGCAGCTAATATCTGTAGACTGATCAACCATTCAAGGTCAGTAACATACCTGATACGCAATAAAAAAAGACCCAGCTGATAGTGCAGCTGGATCTTAGAAAATATTTGCTATAATAAATTATGCTTTAAAACTTCAGCATATGTTGCAACACTATTTTTGGACGCTGCTGCCTGGTCAGAGGAGAAACTAGTAGTGGAGCTCCAGTCTTTATCTACCATATGATAACTGAACTGACTATTTAACTCATCAACCACCTTCGCTATACGTATATTATGAGCATATGACTCTTCACTGCCTATAACATCCTTACTTAAGCCTGAAATTGTATGATCGAAACTTTTGAAATTATCATCTGATTTTTTAGTAGCAAGCAAAACCTTTTGCTGTAAACTATATTCCCTCCATACACGCTGTATCTTAATTGCAGCACTTGTTTCTAGATTGTCTACTCTACCTTCCTTTGCTTTAAACTTATCAACAATGAACTCTACTGCATATACTGGCGACAATAGAATGCCTAATGCAACCAGACAAAATGATCTTAACCCGAAATACAAAAACTCTAACGCCAATAAATAGCTGGAATCAAATGTGAATAAACTAATGAACATGGCTGCAGGAATACATAAAGTGTAAGCTAAGCTCACTAGCAACTCAATCAAATTTTCTTTTATATCTCTAGCTTCAATATATATACTCATATCTTAATACTACCTTTTTCTTTTTAATCAACATTATACATAAAAATACAATAAAATCAATATACTAACTGGAAAGTGAACCGTTATATAATCACATTAAATTTTAATCCCCATCTAGACAAGCTCAACACATATGTTAGAATTAATTACAAAGTTACAGTGGATGTTAAATGAAAAATAGAATTGCAACCTCACAAGCCAAACTTAAAGATAATCAAGCCATTCTTATTTTTCAAGATGATGCAGCAATTAGAAGCAACGATGTACAGCACCTCTTTCATCCTAATGTAGACCAGTACTACTTAAGCGGAATGAAAGAACCTCTTTTATGGCTCCTTATTCTTCCTACACAATCAATTGTATTCTCGAGAGAATGCTCAGAAAAAAACAGATTGTGGGAAGGAAAAAGATTAGCCAATAGATGTATCAAAGAATATAGCATTGATCACTGGCACCCTATTGAGAAAATCAACACCTTAATCCCTCAATATTTAGAGAACTATCAAATTAGTGAAATATATACTAATACTGATCTTAATCGTATTGCTCCCACAGTAAAGCAGCATGATATCAAAACTTTAACACACCCTATGCGCCTTATTAAGGATAGTGATGAAATTAAAGCCATTAAAAAAGCAACTTCTATTTCAGCAAATGGACATAACTTTCTGATGGAGAATGTTCGAAACTATCATAATGAACTTTGCCTAGAAGGTGCATTCTACCAGTTTATTTGTCAGCACAATACCAGAGATTTAGCTTACCCACCAATTATTGCATCTGGTATCAATGCATGCACACTGCATTATCAACAAAACAATGATGACTTATCTCAAGACCACCTGATTCTAGTTGATGCTGGATGCGAGTACCTTGGATATGCATCTGATATCACAAGAACCTTCCCCAAAGCTGGTCGATTTACAACCAAACAACAAGCAATATATGAGGCTGTATTAGACGCACAACATAGCTGCATTACTATGCTAAAGCCCGGTATTAAATGGTCTGATGTACAAAGTCATGCCGCGGGGATCCTAACACAACACTTAATTGACCTCAATTATCTTTCTGGCACAGTAAATGACCACATTGCACAACAAAGCTATAAAAAATACTTCCCTCATGGAATTGGACATGGCGTTGGGCTAGATGTACATGATGCCAGATTTAAAGAACTACAAACAAACATGGTAGTTACCATAGAACCCGGCATATACATTCCACAAGAAAAAATTGGTATTCGCATAGAGGACATGATACTCATTACTCCAGATGGTTGCGATGTACTCAGTCATGAAGCTGTAAAATCTATTTCAGATATTGAAAAGCTATGCAAAAAATAGTTGGAATTATTGGCGCTGGGCTATCTGGCCTCATTTGTGCACAAATCTGCAAAAAAAATAACTGGCCATTTTACCTACTTGCCTCTGAAAAGCCTAAGCCAAATGGCAAAAAGATTTTGCTCAATCTCGCTAGTCTTAAATTATTACACCAGCTTGGAATCACTCCTCGTATTCTCACATCCTATCCTTCTTTATTAATTACACAACGTCATGGACTAGGACATCTTTGCCTGCGTTCACCCTCAAACCAACTTGCATATGCTGTATCTTACCACTCTCTTTTAGATGAACTATGTAAAAACCTACACATCAACATAGAATCAATTGAATCAGTCATTGCAGGAGAAAAAATACAAGTTAAAACCAATCAGCATCAACATACATTTTCCAACCTTCTAGTCTGCGATGGAAAAAAATCTATTTGCAGAAGTCAGCTCAACATCAAAAAAGATGTTGGAACGAGAGGATACGCTAAAATCATTCAGTGTGAAACCACTTCTAAAGACTTAGAGCTTAGGTTTAGCCACCGTATTTGTGGCGCAATATTACCTGGCAATAATAGTCAAATTATATTTACCGGCCCCCCTGATTTAGAGCACTGTGAAGTTTCAAAAGAACAAATTCAAGCCTTTTTCCCCAATATTCCTACCCTAAAGATACAAAACGTATTTGGGTTTGATTTTCAAAGCCATATCATTCAACAACACCCTTATTCAAACATTCTCTTTTTAGGTGATGCAGCAGTAACGGTTTCTCCTGTAGCAGCGCAAGGATTTAATCACTTTTTATCTCAAGCAGCTGTATTATCACAACAACATCAAATAGACTTAAAAGCACTTCAGCATAGAATTCACCTGAGTAATTTAGAATTTTTCAATGACATGAATGCAATAACTACACAGCCGATCAAACGACACCTGACACTCACTGCCCTGCCTTTATTCCAAAACTCTCAAACAATTTTATACCAATTTGGAAACCGCTATGCATAATGCAGTGACATTGATTGGCGCTGGGCCTATCGCTAGTATTTTCGCCATTTCATTACACCACGCTGGCATTAAGTTCACCTGGTATGGAAATACTAGTCAGCACCCAAAAGCAATGTGTTACGCATTACACGCAAAATATATCACATTCTTAGAGGGATTGAGCCTATTGCCCAAAGTTCACCCGATTCAAAAAATGCAACTTTGCCTGCAAGACGATCACTTTCACCTTAAAAGCAAATATAGTGATCAACCATATTTATGCGCAATGATCAAACATGAAGAACTTGAGAGGCTTTATACTTCAAAGTGCTTTAATCTTGAGCTAGCACCAAAGCCTTATCAAAATATACACAAGCTAGGTGATAAGGTTTATATAGACCAAACTACCATACATACATCTTATATTATCGCAGCTGATGGCATAAACTCTCAAGTAGCAAAGACATTAGGGATACAACGATCAGTCCATGATCCAGATCAATTTGCACATATTGCATTGGTCACGCACTATGAAGAAATTGACTTTGCATACCAAAAATTTTCACCCGATGGAACATTTGCACTACTGCCCATCAAGCCTTATCAGTCTAATTTAGTTTGGTGCACAGATTACAAACAACACAATAGCATTCAGGAAGATGGTCTTAACTACCACCTAAGATCTGCTTTAAAGCAGGTTGACCTTAATTTAGTTGAAAGTCGCTACCACCAATCGCTTAAAATCACATGCCATCAATCTGATACCTTTTATCATAAAAATACTGCACTAATTGGCACAGCCTTACATGCCATCCATCCTATTGCAGGTTTAGGCCTCAACCTCGCACTTGGGGATTTAAAGTGTCTTATTGACCTCATTATCAACCAACAACCTCTATGCTTATACCAAAGCCAAAGAACTTCTGCACACGCCTATGCTAACTCATTATGCCATCTTGCTGCAAATAGTAGACACCATCAAAAACTGAGCAAAAAAGCTTTAAAATTGCTTCATCACTGTAATAATCCGCTGCTACAATCGTATCTTATTAAAATGGTTGATAAAATATGTTAGACCCAGATGATAAAGTCCTACTTGTTGGTAGTACTGGAAAACTAGGACGTGTTATTTTCGACTTTTTATCTCTATTTTATCCCCAACAAGTCATTGGCATTCAATCACAACACCATCTTAGCGAAACGATCAAGACTTACCAACCCAGCCTTATTATTGATACCACCTCTGCTAGTTGCATTCAACAACACCTAAAAATATACCATCAGTTTAAAATCAGAACTTTAATAGGCACAAGCGGCATTAAAAGCCAGGAACTAAAGACTGCTTTAAAACAGAACTATCCTCTACTTATTTTTATCAATTTTTCATATACTGTCACAAAACTAATTCAACAGTCTGCTTCTCTTCCCGTCACTCATATTTATGAAACACACTGCTTGACTAAAAAAGATAAGCCCTCTGCAACTGCATTGTATCTACAACAGCTATTCTTTCCTAGTGCGGATATTTTATCAATCAGAGTAGCAAGAAAAATTGCTCAGCATACTCTTATTACTCTGCACTCTTCTAATCTATCATGCACTGTTGATCACCATTTTATGTATTTACCAGGCATCTTATTTGCACTTCATACCTTAAAAAAAATAACAAGCCCAAACATATACTTATCCCCAGAATATAACATACCAATAAGAAATATCTTCTCATGAACTGCGTTTTATCGGTATTGCAGGAATTCAAACAAGTGCGATAATTCTAATACTTACTTTGGGAGAAAGTATGCATTACTGGAATGCCGTGAAAAATGAATTTGTAAACCGATACGCAAAGGACTATCCGTTTTTTTATACAACAGTTAAATTTATTGAAGACGAAGAAAATATGGAGACAGCACCTACTGTTGAAAGAAAAAGTTACACTTTTAATGTAGATCAGAAGCTTTATCTAACGCAACGCGAAGCTGATTGCATTTACTTTTTGTCTCAAGGGATGACTATAAAAAAAACAGCCGTTGAGTTAATTTTATCACCTCGAACAGTTGAGTTTTATCTGCAGCGCATCAAAGAGAAATTTAAGCAACCTAATAAAAAGTCGTTATTAGAACACCTCAAAACATATGACTATTTCGAAGAATTCATGTCTCTCATGCAGGATGAGTTTGGTGATTGATTGCTTCTACAGTAGTCTTAACTTCTTTTGCATCCCCCTCTAACATTACTCTAGTTAACTTTTCAGTATTAGAGTGACGAATAATAGAGCGAACTGCAAATGGTGCTATAATACGTTTTAAGTGGTCAATGCTTCTATAACCCATCAAGTTCATATGGTGCTGAGGGTATTTATATGGCAATGGAGATAACTTGTCTTGTGATAATAATAGCAAACTGAGGTATAACGGATCAGTGCTATCAAGCCAGTTAGCATCCATTACATGTCCACACTGCTCACCACCATACCGTAAGCCAAGTTTTTTAACCTGGTTAATAACCAAGTCATCTCCAACACCGGTCCTATAAAAATGATATCCTTGTTGCTTAACGAACTCTTCTAATGCTGAGTTACTCATAATTGTGCCCACCATATGATTGGGCTCACCATGATAAAGCTGATAAAGAAAGTCATCCCCATCTAACAGTTCACCTTTTGAGCTTATAACATTTAAACGATCTCCATCACCGTCAAGCAATAATACTGCATCATAGCTTTTTGCACACTGCTGATACCTTTGAGGTGAGAATATTGCAGCATTTTGATTAATCTTTTCTGCACATCCACTATTTACATACGTCGCATCAAAAAAAAACTCAATAGTCGGCTTTATATAATCCCAGCTACCATTTGCAGTATCGATTAAGCATTTTTTACGCGTAAGATTAGGAAACTTTTTTCGTAGAGACTGGGCATATAAATAAAGTGCATGCTTCTTTACATCTATTACCCTACCTTTGGCCTTTAGAGGTAATTTTTTTAATTTTAATAATTGAATTTTCCCAACAGGATCTTGTAAAAATAATTTAATTCCATTATCCGTAACAGGATTGTGTGACGCTGTAATCATTACACCACACTTTAACGTTTGTTGCTGTCTATAAAAGTTAACTACTGGCGTTGGGGTACACCCCAAAGAGAGAACCGTAATAGACTGAGATAAACATCCTGAAATAAATGCCTCATATAAAGCAAGAGATGATGGCCTGGGGTCATGTGCAATAACAATTTTCTTAAGCCCTAAAGAACCCAGGTGCTGACCACATCGGTAGAAGTCATCTTCTGTAAAATCCCCTGGGCAAGCCCCTCTAATAGACTGTCTATTTTGAATCACTACTTGTATCTACTGGACTCTCAACCCAACCTTCAGGTGGCATAGGCTGCTTACCTTCCATAATAATATCAATCTGCTCTTGTTCAATGGTCTCATATTTCATTAAACAATCTGCCATCAAATGTAAAATCTTGATATTTTCTTTCAGAATTTTCTCAGCACGCTTATAGTTTTTATCGATAAGCTCATGAATCTCTTTATCAATCATCTGTGCTGTTTGATCTGACATCTCACGATGCTTAGTCACTGATCTTCCTAAGAAGATTTCACCCTCATCTGCAGAATAATTGATTGGCCCCATCTTTTCAGATAGCCCCCAGTTAGAAACAATTTTACGCGCTAACTCTGTTGCTTTCTCAATATCATTTGAGGCTCCAGTGGTCACTGCATCTTTACCAAATATGACCTCTTCAGCAACACGACCACCGTAAAGACCAGATAACTGACTTTCCAGCTTTTGTATCGATACACTATATGCATCTTTTTCAGGCAGGAACATTGTTACACCAAGCGCCCTTCCTCTTGGAATAATACTCACCTTATACACTGGATCATGCTCTGGAACTAGTCGACCAACAATCGCATGCCCAGCTTCATGATAAGCCGTCAGCTTTTTCTCATCATCACTCATTGCCATGGATCGTTCTGCACCCATCAAAATCTTATCTTTTGCACTATTGAAGTGTGCCATACCAACCTTTCGCTTATTCTCTTTCGCTGCAAATAATGCAGATTCATTTGCTAAGTTGGCCAAATCTGCCCCAGAGAACCCTGGTGTCCCTCTAGCTAAGATACGAGCATCTACATCACTACCAAGTGTTAGCTTTTTCATGTGTACTTTTAAGATCTTCTCTCTACCTCTAATATCAGGTAATGGCACAACAACTTGACGATCAAATCGGCCTGGTCTTAATAAAGCAGGGTCTAATACATCAGGTCTATTCGAAGCTGCAAGGACAATCACACCCTCTTTACCTTCAAACCCATCCATTTCAACCAATAATTGATTTAAAGTTTGTTCTCTTTCATCATGACCACCACCTAGACCTGCGCCTCTATGCCGACCAACAGCATCAATCTCATCAATGAATATAATACAGGGTGCTTGTTTCTTGGCCTCACTAAACATATCCCTGACTCTAGACGCACCAACACCTACAAACATTTCAACAAAATCAGAACCTGATATTGTAAAGAATGGTACATCAGCCTCTCCAGCAACTGCTTTAGCAATCAGTGTTTTACCAGTACCTGGAGGGCCTACAAGTAATGCGCCACATGGAATCTTACCCCCAAGCTGTTGGAACTTTTTAGGATTTTTAAGGAAGTCTACAAACTCACTGACCTCTCCTAAGCACTCATCAACACCTGCAACATCTTTGAAAGAGATATTATTCTTTTTACCAGTTAGCATCTTGGCACGACTTCTACCAAAGGAAAAAGCACCGCCTTTACCAACTCCTCCTCCCTGAGCTTGACGCATCACCCAGAATGAAATAGCAATCAGAACGATAAACGGTATCCAACTGATTAACATATGTAAGAATAAGCTTTGCCCTTCAGCAGGCTTTCCAACTACTGTAATATTTTTCTCAATCAACCTATTGAGCAAAGTTGGATCCATGTAAGGGATGTGTGTAGAGAATGCTTGTCCACTAGAAGTCTTACCTACAATACCAGAGTCACTAGAAATAACGACTCGATCAACACTACCCGAATCTATGCGATTCACAAAATCTGAATATGGAATACTCTGATTTTCAAACCTTTCGGGGCTATAACCTGACAATAGGAAAAAGACAATAGCGAAAAATGCTATCCATAATACTACATTCTTATTGCGTTCACTCACGCCGCAACTCCATTGATTCGTATTTCACTATAACCTAAATTTATCTGCAAGCAAATAAACTTCTTTTGAAGCTTGTCTCGATGCATCTGGCTTGATAACTTTAACCTTTGTAAAACTTAACTTTACTTCGGAATACATTGCTTCAAAATCTCTACCATTAAATAACTTTATCAATAGTTGACCATTTTCTTTTAGATTATCTTTACAAAATACCAATACAGCAGATACCAGCTCATGCATTCTGACTTGATCTATAATATCTGAGCCTGTCAAATCTGGCGCCATATCACTCATCACAATATCACACCGCCCTTTTAAACAAGACCGAATGGCCAATTGAGTATCTTCTTGTAAAAAATCACCCTGAATGAACTCAACATTTTTCACAGGCTGCATTGGCAATAAATCACATGCCACAACACTGTGCTTTCTTTCCGAGAGTAGTTGTGTCCAAGCACCAGGTGCTGAACCTAACTCAACAATTTGATCGCCTTGCTGAATAAATTGATAACGATCAATGAGTTCTTTCAACTTAAAAACAGCACGTGAACGATACCCTTGTTGCGCTGCTTGCTTAACATAGTGGTCATTCAGGTGCTGTTTTACCCAGCTTTTCTTTGGTCCGGCCATTACGAAGTTGCATTCTCTGCAATATACTGATTTAAGCCTGCTTTAGATGGTGCCAAAGACTTTTGACCTTCTGTCCAGTCTGGTGGGCAAACATCTCCGTGTGCCTCATGATGCTGAAGTGCTTCTACAAGCCTTAAAATTTCAGCTGGACTACGACCAATTGGCAGATCATTACTTTGTGCAACCCTCACGATACCTTTTGGGTCAATAATAATTGTAGCACGCATTGGCACTTTGGGTGCTGATGTATTCATTGCTTGATATGCAATCGTTACATCTCTTGAAACATCTGATAGCAAAGGAAAGCTCAGCGCTCCGATACCTCCCTGACTCATTTCTGTATTTCTCCAAGCTAAATGTGTATGCTCTGAGTCTAATGAAACACCTAAAACTTGACAGTTTTTAGCTTTGAACTGATCAATCATTTGATTCATTTTCACCAACTCTAAAGGACATACAAACGTGAAGTCCATTGGGTAGAAGAATAATACAACATATTTTCCCTTGAATTGCTCTAAGTCATACTCTTTAAACTCACCATTCTCATCTACACCATTCAATTTAAAATCTGGTGCTTTGTATCCGATTAACTGACTCATCTCTATCTCTTAATTTACATTCAGGCTAATGTAACATACCCATTATTGTCTTTCAAACCTCAGAGATAAAATTGACACTGATACCTCCATCATCTACATTGTACTTGAGATACTAATATGAAAAATTTGTGTTCAAACTACCACCACTACCCTATGCTAAAAATGCTTTAGAACCCTATATTTCAGAGCAAACTATTGAATTTCACTATGGTAAACACCATCAAACTTATGTGGATAAGTTAAATGGACTGATTGATGAGAATGAGAACAAAAGCTTAGAGGAAATCATTCAAAGCTCAGATGGTAAAGTGTTTAATAATGCTGCACAAGTATGGAACCACACATTTTATTGGGAGTCTCTTTCTGAAATACATCACCAAAAACCACTCACCAAAACCTGTGAATTATTGATTTCAAACTTCAATAGCATTGAGGAATTCAGCACACAATTTACTGATCAAGCCTTAAACCTATTTGGTTCAGGGTGGGTCTGGCTAGCCATTGACCATAAAAATGAACTATCTATTGTATCAACTGCAAATGCCGAAACACCTATTACCCAGAACTTAACACCACTACTCACCTGTGATGTATGGGAACATGCATACTACCTTGATACTCAAAATGCACGTCCTAGCTACCTGAAAAACTTTTGGGAAGTAGTCAATTGGGCAGCTGTAGAAGAACGTCTCACTCAATATTTGAATGCACAATGAATAAACAACCGAAAGTAGATAAAATCAGCATCAAGTCTAATGAAAAACTTGTTTTATGTCGATGCTTTGAGTCTTCTAAATTTCCATTATGTGATGGATCACATCGAGAACTGCAACTAGATAAAGGACCGATCATTGTTGAACACAAAGATTAAACTCTGGCTACTATTATTACTAACAGGATTTGCAACTGCTTCTATTGAGCGAATAGAAACGAGTATCGAAGCAGGTGATACACTCAATCAAGTCCTGAGAAGGCATCATGTCAACCCAAACGACATTCACCAGGTCAATATGCGTCAGTTTCAAGAATTGAACACAATCTCACCTTATGATCGGGTTTCATTAGTTATTAACACACAGTCAAATGCTTTACTTTCATGCCAAATTACTAAAAGCAAGCATATTCTTGTATTGCACAAAATGATCAATGGCTACAAAATTCAACAACAAAAGCACCAGCCCAATCAAAATATTCTAACCATTCATACACACTCAAACTATCCCTTAGATTCCAATATGATCAGGTACAAGAGAATGGTTAATAGTATTGACCATGAGTTTAATGGCACTGCTGAGGTCATTACCCAAGACAATCGTGCTATCACATTGAAACTATATCACCCTAATCATGTTGCACTAGTGACAATACATGATACAGAAGATCAACACGGCTTCTCTTTATCCGAGAGTAAAAAAACATTACCATTTTTTAGCAGAACGCCGACAGACTATAAAAGAATTTCATCTCATTTTGATCCAAACCGGGTGCACCCAATACTCAATAAAGTCATACCTCACTTAGGCGTTGATCTAGCAGCACCAATCAATACACCTATTTGGGCTGCAGCAGAAGGCACAGTCACACATAAAAGCACAGATAGCAGCTTTGGGAACTACTTAATTATCACTCACCCATTTGGTGCAACTACACATTATGCACATATGAATAAATTTCATCACAATATCAAGGTTGGTGATCAAGTTAATGCATTTCAAACCATTGGTTATATTGGCTCTACCGGAAGGTCTACAGGTCCTCACTTGCACTTTGAACTACACATTGATCAAGCGCCTGTAGACCCGTTAACAGCTGTATTACCTACGTTAAACCTGAATAAGAACAAACCTTAGGAGATCAAGAATGCTTAATATGATTTGGTTCTGTATGATTGCAACATCAATCATCACAGGAATTTATATGGGAACAATTAACGATGTCATGGTGAGCATTCCTGTTTCTGCAAATAAAGCATTTGAAATCTCTTTGGGACTTTGTGGCATCATGACCTTCTGGTTAGGCCTTGTGCAAATAGCTCAAGCATCAGGACTAGTACGTTTTATTGCAAAAGCATCCACCCCCGTACTTTCTAAATTATTTCCTGATATTCCACGTGACCATCCAGCAATAGGACATATCTCTTTAAATGTTACCGCTAATATGATTGGGTTAAATAATGCTGCAACACCTTTAGGCATCAAGGCGATGGAAAGCTTACAATCACTCAATCCAACACCTCATATTGCTTCTCATTCAATGTGCATGCTTTTAGCGATCAATACTTCTTCTATACAACTGATTCCAACAACCGCAATTGGTTTGCTTGCTGCAGCTGGCTCTATAGAACCAACTAAAATCATATTCTCATCGATTTGTGCAACAACACTTTCAACAATTGCTGCAATTGCACTCACCACATTATTTAGACATCACTCAACAGAATAACCATGTATCAGCCCACTTCTGCCATTATTTTAGCCAGTATCATCTTACTTATTCCTCTGATTGGCATACTAAAAAAAATTGAGATATTTGATGAGTTTTTAGAAGGAGGAAAACAAGCCTTTCCGATTATTACGAAAATTATTCCTGCGATTGTAGGAATGTATGTTGCAATTGGAATGTTAAGAGCTTCTGGTTTCTTTGCCCTATTCTCCAATGCAATTTATCCAATACTTAAGTATCTGCATATTTCTCCAGATATCATTCCACTATCATTAATGCGACCACTATCAGGCTCTGGTTCTATTGCCCTACTTGCTGAAACCATTGAGCAGTTTGGGCCTGACTCAATAGAATCCTTAACCTCTGCAACAATTTTAGGCTCAACTGAAACGACTTTTTATGTACTTGCGGTTTACTTCGGCTCTATTGGTATTAGACAATATCGTTATGCAGTCAGTGTTGGATTATTTGCAGATCTAATTGGTGTTCTCGCATCAATTTATATTTGCAGGTACTTATTTATATAATGGTAAGCTTGCATG
>JBDQEV010000007.1:0-45071 GCA_040266255.1 Gammaproteobacteria bacterium | reverse complement strand
GAATAATGGTAGTGAGTAAAATAATGATTGAGCAATTATGTACATTTATCAAAGATGGTAATTTAAAAGGTATAGAACAGCTTTTAGATCAGAGAGCTGTAACACAGCTTGATATTAATAGTACTTCCGATGATGGCTGTACCCCGTTAATACTTGCGGCTAGAGTAGGAAATCTGAATGCTGTTAATCTACTATTAAAACACGGTGCAAATATATCTATAGCAACATGTGTCGGTCATACTGCACTAATTTATGCGATAGAACAAGGGTATACTGATATTGCTAAGGTGCTTATAGCTGCTGATATTCAAGAAGATAGTATCAATAGGGTCCCAGTTTCTAAAAAAACACCATTATACTTGGCATCAGAAAGGGGGTATGAGGATTTGGTTGAGATCTTACTAAGCAAAAAGGTTAAAGTCAACATATCTTCATTTTTTGGTAAAGGGCCATTATGTATAGCGGCAGAAAATGGACATTTAGCAGTTGTTCGTAAGCTTTTAAATTCTGGTGCAAGAGTTAAGAAGGAATGTTTACCAAATGTAAGTAATTTGATCATTAGAGGTTTATTAAATGGAAAATTATATGTTCCTTCTTTGAAGCGAAATGGACAGGATAGAGGCTCTTTCATGAATCAAAATAAACGCGTTAAGCTTGATCCAGGGGTAGTGCAAGATGAGGGAAAATGCTGGGTGTGTGATTGTGTTGCTTTCCTGGGCTATTGTAAACATGATTGTTTAGGAAGGCATACAGACGCAATTGCCGTAAAGCATATATCATTAAACCAAACAAGAGATAATCAAAAGTTCCCATGGGACTTATATTTTAATCAGCTCAAAGATCCAAAAACTAATCGACCATATGGCATAAAAATTGAGGGTGGCTATGCTAGGCCTGCTGCATCATATAGGACGAAGGGATATGTGAATTCCACTAGATGGGAATATGATGTCGATACGAAAGATTGGATAGTATCCCCAAGGAGGGCGTTGCATTTAGAATCAAGGGCTTTTAGGTTCAATGAGTGTCGTGCAAAGAAAACGCCATTTACATTATGTAATCATGCAAAAGTAGGGGTATTTGGTCATAATATTAAAAATCTAGAAGAACCTGCTTATGGTGGGGCAGCGCTTTTAGTTTCTGTGACCCAAGATCGGAATAAGGTTAGGGCATTTCCAGTAAACTCCAGGACATGTGATAAACCATGGATCTCTGATACTAAGCCAAAGACTAGAGCAACTTCGATTGCTGAATTAAGCACGGCGTTAGATAAATCACTTGAGCAAAACATAAGGGCGCCTCAAAATGAAGTTTTATTGAAAGTTAAGGCTTCTGATATTATAGGCATCCGACAATTATATGATACTGTATATTCAAGACTAGAGAGTATTTTAAGAGTTTGCCAAGTTTACTGCTGTTTTGGGAAAAGAGTACCAATTGTCCAGGAGAACAGTGGGAGGCAATATCCATTTTCGCCATTCAATGTTTATAAGACAGAGAGCGATCAGCAATTAGTAGCACTAATGAAGCAGGCTTTACCGGGATGTCATCCGGGATTTATTAAAAAACTATGTGTATCTGGAACAGTGGATAGTAAAACAACGAATTATTTTATTGATTTGTGCTTGGAAGCGAGTCGCGTTACTTTCAATTCACACAATGCAGCAGAAATTCAACGTTTAAGACCATGACTGAAGTCACATTTAGTCATAAGTGAAGTGCATGCAGAATGCAATATATTTAGTGGAGACTTAAGTAACATGCTTGAGGCCTCATAAGGAATTCTATAATGAGAAGAGTTGGTTAACTGTTTGATATTAAATGTGGGTCTCTGGTTTAATTGACATAAATAGAGGCACTCACCAATCAGAGCGCAAAGGAAAAAACAGAGTTGGGTTTTGAGACTGACCATTTGTATCATAACATTTGCAGATAATGCTATGCCAGCTAAGCTAACTGTAAGAAGATTAACTAGTATATTTAGTGCAATATTTGAGAGGTTATAGGTCACGCCTTTACTGTCGTCTTTAAAGAATAGCTCTGATTTAACTGTATATGGATTATAGCCAATAGATATACGCAGTCCCTGTTGTTTATAATAAATACGACAGAGTGTTAGTGCTAACAACTCTGTGAGAATGAAGAGGGGTGCAGACGGAATGATGGCCATGAAAAATAGTGGAAAAATAGCAAGTTGGAGCTGCATAAAACGCTTTCGTGTCAGCGTGCTTAACTCTAATGAAAGGCAATATTGGTTGCCTAGTTGTATTAAGACTGTATGTGCAGTGTACTTGAGCATAAAGCGGTATGGGAAACCAATTCTACCAGGTTGCAATGCACTAAGACTGTCGCTTAGTCGGTCTACGCCCTCACTAGTTGAATCACTATTGTATTCGCAGAGATTGCCTCTTACTCCAATTGCGAAGTAAGGGTTGCCAAATGTGCCTTGATCTAGAAAGATGTCAGTTTGTTGCTTAATTTCATCAAAGTGCTCAGGGTAAATGCCGTGCACTAACATAATTAGTGATGCGAGCTGATTTTGCTGGTTATATGTGCGGGTGTCTTTTAGAAAGCTTTCATAGAGATGGTTTAGATTAATGCTTTTATAGTCTGGCAGAGTACTATTCCAACGTAATATACGACTTAGCCATCGTCCAGTGATATCACACATTACGCCAAGACTAGAGAATTGATTGCTTGATTTATGATGTTCCAAATCACTCTTACTTTGCTGATTAAAGAGGTCAATGCTTTTTTGCATGAAGTTTAGAACTCTATTTGATGCAGAAAGATCTGTCTGATCATTTTGGATTAACGCCTGTGTAATTGCAGTGTCTGTGAAGCAATTTTTGGGTGAATCAAATATTACATTTTGGCGAGATGATTGCTGAATAAAGCAAAAGAGATAGAAAGAGATGATTGCTAGAAATGGGCCTGCAGTTAATGTTGCAATTAGCAGTAAGATTTTTGTGTAGAATCCTAGATTGTTACCAGTAAAAGTGAGTTTTTTTTGGCTTTCCTTAGCATGTGGTTTCATTAGTTGTCTCCTACTTTATTTTCTAAGTGAACAAATTTTGCAGCGATGATGCCTGTGATCAGGGTGAGTGCAATAGGGGTAAATGCAATTGAATAACTGTAGATGACTGGTATGTCATATTCTTGTGTGATGGCTAGAATTTGACCAATGAGTGGTTGCATAATGAATGCACCTGCGATAACACAAATATTACATACGCCAACAGCAGTTGCCAGTAACCGATCAGAGCTAATTCGATTAATCATACCAAATGCAACAGGTTGTCCACCAGCGGCAATTCCCATTAAGAACAGTAGAACAGACACACTGAGTGGAGAGGTAGTGTAGCCTGATGTCAGAATAAGCATGGAAATAAGTCCAGTCACATAACTGATAAGAATTGCACGATACATGCTTATGTATTCAGTGATGAACCCGAATACAGGGCTTGCAATACCGATACTGATCCAAGTTAGTATTAATTGGTTTGTGGCAAAAGATAAGTTAACGCCTTGGAGTTGCATTAAGAACTTTGCACCCCAAAGTTCTGTGAATCCACCAATTGGGGCCCAAGATGCAATGGCTACTATACCAATGAGTTGATAGTTTCTATTGGTAGTAATTGTTTTTAGAGCCATGAATACCGGATAAGATTCACTTTTCCCTTGTATGTTAGTGTTGTCTTCAATGATAAGGTAATAAACCATTAGCAGCAATGATGCGACAACAGCAGACAGTAAAATGCCATCACGCCATCCAATATGATTAATCAGGGTGATGATTGGTGTGCCACTAAAGATAGCACCAAAGCAACCAAGCATCTGGATCAATCCTGCGGACAGGGAGAAATGTCGTTCATCTAGCCATTGGTGTGTTAGGCTCAGTGGCGCGATGAATGCACACCCACAAGACAGCCCAAGAAGTGCTCTTGCAATAAAAGCAACTGTAAATGAATTTGCAGCTTGGAATAAAATTGAGCTAAGAATGACACCGACAGTACTGATTAAAAGAATCTTTCTGACCCCGTATTGATCAATCAGTCGCCCTGAGGGAATCTGAGATAGCGAGTAAAAGATAACAAAGCTGGCAGATAATAGCCCAAATGCACTTTCGTTGAGTAAGAATGTTGAAGAGACCTCATCCATAATAGAAGCCATCATTACTCTGACTAGAAACATAAAAAAGTAAAATGTAGATGCAACTGATACAATTAGCACAGGTTTCATATTATTCATTAGGTTTTCTCTTGAAGTAAGTAAGTTTTGCTGCAGTATGGACATGTCTTAGGAATGTTGGGCTTTAGTCTTAGTGTAACACTAGGGTGCTGGTTCCACTTTGTGCTCAATTTTGGTGGACAAGATATTGTTTTTTTATGAACAAGTATAATAGGTTTGTTTAAGGCATTAACTTCAGACATGAGCATCCTGTTTAGACATAAAGCTAAGTATAGCTGGTAAAAATATCAAAATCCAGAGTGTACCAAATAGTAAGCCAAATGCAATCGTAATGGCCATAGGGATGATAAACTGTGCTTGGAAAGAGGTTTCAAACATTAACGGTAGAAGGCCACCAACAGTGGTGAGTGATGTGAGTAAAACAGGTCTAAATCTGAGATAAGATGCATTGATCAAAGCATGATCATTAGAGAGCTTAGTTCTCAGTTCTTGGTATTTCAGTGATAGTATAATGGAGTCATTGACTGTTACACCAGCTAGCCCAAAAAATCCAAAGAGGGAGAGCAGTGTGATATCAAATCCTAAGATCCAGTGTCCTAATATGCCACCCATCATCGCAAGGGGAAGAGTGAGTAGTATTGCGATAGGTTGAACAAAAGAGCTTAAAGACCATGAGAGCACTAGGTAAATAACAGCAAAGCCAATCAATGCGCCAGCTTTTAGCTCTTGAATCGTTTTTCCTTGATCTGCTTTGATTTCGCCAGTATTGGTTAGGATTTTGTGTTTGCCCCTTAATTCGGGTAAGGTTTTAGAAGCTAAAAGTGCCTCAACTTCATAAGTATTCGTGATAGACGCATTCACTTTAGCTGTGACGGTGTAAGTGCGTGATTGGTTCTTTCTAATTAAGGTTTGAGGTAAATAAGTGATCGTTTTCTTTGTGATGCTTGATAACGGCAAAATAGTATTTTCTGTCACTTGAATTGGCATATCATCTAAATTAGATTGTAGCGATATTTGCTCATCAGGCATTGTTATTACCACATCAAGATCATCCCCTTGATTATTTAAGGACCAATTCCTGCTTTGATTCAAGTAGGATTGGACTTGATTCTGTAATGCATTGCTGTTGAGGCCTGTATAAATCGCTAATGGATCTATTTGGTAAAAGTGATTTGGTATGATTGAAGCTACATCATCTGCAATATCATATAAGCCCTGATAAGTTCTTAAAGCTGCTTTTAACTCAGTTGCTGCTGCAACAATATTCTCATGTTCCCCAACCAATTCAATTTGTATTTGGTCACTCGGAGGTCCTCCTCTTGGCTGATCAATATATAGTTGAGTTACAAGCGGAGAAGTCGGTACGTTTTTACGAAGTAACTCTAAGAAATCATCATTCTTTATCTTACGTTGGTCTTGGTCAGTTAGCCATACATGAATACCCTCAGTAATAGGGTTTGCAGAAACACGCTCTTCAATTCTCTGATTCATAACGATATGATAGTGATCAATCATATTCTCATCAAAATCCATGCTAGTTTTGGTCAACGCAGTTTCTAAATCATATAAATACTTTTGTTTATCTATATGGCTTGTGCTTGGGTCAAAGCCAACTTCTAGTGTAATCTGGTCTGAGGAGAAGCTTGGAAAGAAGCTAAACTGGATTCTAGAAGTCGCAATCAATGTTATCGTGACGATGACAAAAGATAGAGCGCTTGAAATCACAAGCCACCTATTGTAAATAGAAAACCGAATTAATGGCAAAAAGTATTTGATTCTAAAATGGCGAAAGTAGATTTGAAACCGATTGGCTTTAGTAGGGGTTATACTAGCAACACTAAGATGTTTTGGTAAGATTAAAAAGCACTCTACTAATGATGCGATAATAACAGTAATGACGACAATAGGAATTTCACGTAGAAACTGTCCAGAAACACCAGAAATAAATAATAAGGGGAAAAAGGCTGCCAATGTGGTTAATGATGATGTCATAACAGGTTTAAACATTTGGCTTGCAGCAATACTGCAAGCATCATTTGCAGGCAATTTATGCTGTAATGTTGATGATTGTTCTGCAACCACTATTGCATCATCTACAATAATGCCCAAACTTAAAATAACAGCAAATAAGGAAATCATACTGATATGAAGGTTCATTAAATACATGAATGCAATGGTCCCTAAAATTGAGATGGGTAGTCCTGCTGCAACCCATAGTGCATATCGATGACTTAAGAATAGTGAAAGCAAGCCCAAAATTAGAGCAAGTCCTACAGCTCCATTTTTGATAATTAGCATCATCCGGTCGATGAAGTATTTCCAAGTTTGGTTGTAAACTTGGAGATTTAGTTGATCAAATTCTTGAGCCTCCACCCAAGATGTAAGACGTTGTGATAGTGACATTAAGTCCTCTTCTTCAGCACGGTAAACTCTTATTTCACCTAAAGGCTCTTGATTCTGGAAATACTGTACACTTTCCTCAGCATTGGCGAGTTTTGCCGAGTTGAAAATCTCTTTTGCGGGTATTAGTGCGTCATCCTGATCAAATTTAATCGCCCAATTTAGAGAAATAACATCCTCAGTGCTCAAGCCAACCTCAGAAGCAGTGTATATGCCATCTTCTCCAACAAATCCTGTTGGTTGTTTGGATAGCATCTCACGTATTTTCATGATTAATGCATGATGTGTAATGCGATGGTTTTGGATCCAGGTAGGATTTAACTCGAGCTCAAGCTGATATTCTGGAATGCCAAATCTTTCTATTGAATTGATTTGATAGGCATTAAGACTGCTTTTGATGGCTTTGCTAATACTTTCCAGTTGATCAAGTGGGGCGGTATATGCAATCCTAGCAATTTGCTCCCTGGGTTCAATGATGTTCAGAATATAGTCTTCCATTTGGCTGGGGAACTTTACTCTGTCGAGATTTTGAAGTGCTTTTTGCCGTGCATCTTGCATATTCTGAGTTTGAGGAAACTTTAAGATCATTGTGCCACTGCCTGAGCGAGAAACTGCGATAATATCTTCCAAACCATTTTGGCTTTGAAGTGCATCTTCTGCAGGGATAATGATACTTTCTTCAACCTGTTTGGCATCTGATCCAGGCCATAAAAAGTTGATGTAGACTTGAGGAATCTTTAAATTTGGAATTAACTGTGTTTGAATATTAAAAATAGCAACAATGCCAATACTCAATATGAGAATTAATAAGATATGAGCAAACACTGGGTGGTTGACACAGTAAGAAAATGGCTTGTAGGGTTTGTTACTCATGCTTGACCCTCGTGCCGGTTTTAGGATTAGTCAGTCTTGTTGTTAGGATAGTTTTGTTGGTTAAGTCTTCTTCGGCGCTCACAAGATAAAGTGTTTGTCCATCATTGTATGTTAGACCCAGTTTTTCAATACGGATTTCATTGAGTAGTTGTTCGTTAATTTCATAGATATATGAATCTTGATAGATGGATGACTCTGGAACTGGGCAGCTTTCAATACTGACATCAATCTCTACAAGTAATGAAATCACTTCTCCTAAAGCCAGTTTGGGAGTCTGCTCTAAAAAGATGAAGCTTGCATCAAGGTGTGCACTGCCATCTTGTATAGATTGATTTAAGCGCTGTAATGCGAGCGGTTGTCTTTGTGGATGGTCTAAATAAGCTTTTGAAGTGCCAACATTTAGTTGCGTTAGGTATTGAGTAGGGATAAATGCATTAATATATACTCTGTTGGGGTTTACAATTGTGAGCATTGCACTTCCAGGACTCACTACATCACCAACTTTGATATGTGATGATTGTATGATGCCATCGATAGGAGCGGTAATGACTGTATTGTCTAGATCTAATTCGCTCTGTGCGAGTTGCGTTAATGTAATGCTTCTCTGGTTTTTATCACTTGTAATTTGCTGTTCATATTGAGTGATTTTTTGCTGATGTATCAGCACTTGTTTCTCTTGTTTGCTGACAGCGTCTTCATATGTTTTGAGCATACTTTTACTTTTGTATGCATCGCTAAGGCTTTGGTATCGAGTGAGCTCCTCATGCGCTCTTTTTAATAGTTGTGTTTCATGTTTTAATAGCTCTATCTCCATTGCAAGAGACTTAATGCTAGCAGTTAGCCGTTTTTCTATAGATGATATTTCAAGCTTAAGTGCGGACTGCTGTTGCAGGATTTTCTCATTGTCGAGTATGATTAGAGTTTCACCTGCAGTAATTTGATCACCTGACTTCTTTAGAGTTTCAAGCACACTGGAGGAAACTTCACTATCAATGTTTTTTGGGTCATGAGGTATTACCTTTCCATAAAGCTTGACAAGTTTGGGGTTATGGCTGCATTGCACCTGTATTGAAGTAACACTAATGATGCTGTCTTCAGGTTGATTGGTGTCAACTGTTGGCTGAGTGATAAGTAGTATTGCTATAATAACCGTAGTCACTAATGCTAGTCTGCTGATCATTTTTTGCTGTATCGAGTCCATGATAACTTAGCAGTAAATAAAAATATTTTACAGTTATCAACGCACGAAATCAACTGGGTTAAGATAGTGTGACTGAGATAATAATTAGAAGTATGGTGACTAGTAGTAATGCGAATAAAAATGGTTTTCCACTATTTAGTCTTGCTGGACTATGAAGCATTAAACGATACCTAGCATTATATATTAAATAAATGGGCAGTAATCCGTATAGTGCTAAAATAATAATTCCAGCATATTTTACGAAGTCTAAAAAAGAACTCGGCGCAAAAATTGCAAGCAATAAAGGTGGTGAAAATGCCAATAAAAGTGCATATAAATGGCCTGATTTAAAACGTTTTAAATTCAGCCCGTCTGAGATAAAGTCCATTAAGCTGACCATGACTCCCCAAAAGGAAGTTGAAATTGCAAAGAATGTAAAGCCGCTAATTAATGCACTAAAGCCACTCAGTTTATGATGGAAGTTGATTGCACTGATCATATGGCTGACTTGGTCACCACCTTCGCTTAAAATGCTTTGTAAGCTTTCAGGACCATCAAAGGGAAGCAGACCAAGAATAATGACGTGCCATATGAGATATAGACTTAAAGGAATCAAACAGCCAATTTTTAATGTTTGTCTGAGAAGCTTGAGATCATTATCTAAGTATTGCCTGATGCTTGGAAGAATAATTTGGAAAGTATAAGCGGTAACAACTGCAGGTAGGGCGCTAATAGCTTGAATAGGTTGTCCGCCTTTTAAGTTATCCAGGGTCACAAATTGAGAACCCTTGGTGACTAATACTACAAACAAAAAGAGCAAGCTGAGGGTCAAGAATCGATTTGCACGATCAATCCATTTGATTCCAAATACTGAGATGAATGCAAAAATAAGGGTAAATAATAAACTAGATAAGATTTGTGAATCATTGAGTGCAGGGTGAGCGCTTGCAATCACACCTCCTATCGTTAAGATATAAGCAGCAGCAACAATATAGAGAAGGCCTAAGAATAGCACCCACGCAAAAATAGCAGCTTTGTTCCCAGATAGATTTTGGCAAAGAGAAACAAGATTAATGGATGCGTCATCTGAATAATATAGTGCTTCTAAATAAACAAATAGAGTAATAAGTGTATATCCGCATAACGATAACAATAATGCAATAGCGGTCAGGATGCCACTGGCGCCAGTTGCGATTGGTGAAGCGAGCATGCCTACACCAATTGCTGTGCCAGAAATTAGCATGACGCCACCGAGTTGTTTTGATCGAAGTGAAGACATATATTATGATGTTGATTTTCGTAATATTAGTTTATCAATTGCTGATTACTCTGTCAATTTAGATTTATTTAGAGCTTCACGAATGTACGGTGTTGTATATGACTTAGTAGAGGATATGATTTTTTCAGGGGACCCAAATGCGACAACCTCACCACCTGCAGTTCCGCCTTCTGGACCAATATCTATGATCCAGTCAGCGGTCTTGATCACGTCAATATTATGCTCGATAATAACGACAGTATTGCCTTGGTCACGTAGTGACTGGATGACCTGCATCAATTTTGCAATATCATGGAAATGCAAGCCTGTAGTAGGTTCATCAAATATGAAGAGCGTTTGTCCAGTGGATCGTTTAGAGAGCTCTTTGGCAAGTTTAATGCGTTGTGCCTCTCCGCCTGAAAGTGTGGTCGCGCTTTGGCCCAACTTGATATATCCAAGCCCAACATCAGAAAGTGTCTGAACTTTTTTATAGATTTTAGGAATGTTTTTGAATATTGTGATTGCCTCTTCTACTGTGAGGTCTAAGACTTCATGTATGTTGAGTCCTTTGTAGGTTACTGAGAGAGTTTCTCGATTAAAGCGCTTACCTTGACAGATACTGCAAGTCACGTATACATCTGAAAGGAAGTGCATTTCTACTTTAATAAGTCCGTCTCCACTACATGCCTCACAACGTCCTCCTTTGACATTGAAGCTAAAGCGCCCTGGCTGGTAACCACGAGATCTTGCTTCTTCAGTTTGTGAGAACAAGTCTCTGATATGCGAGAATACGCCAGTATATGTTGCAGGATTTGATCTTGGTGTACGTCCAATAGGGGACTGATCAATATCAATCACTTTATCAATGTGTTGAATGCCTAAAATGTCATCGCATTCACCTATGGGCCAGTTTGCTTTAAAAAGCTTATTGTGGATGAATGGATGTAGCGTATCATTGATCAATGTGGACTTCCCAGAACCAGATACACCAGTGACACATGTGATTAAGCCAACTGGAATATCAACATTAATGCTCTTTAGATTATGGCATCTTGCTCCAAGTATTTTAATCCAGTGATCACTAGGGGCTTGCCTTTTGCTGGGAACAGGAATGTCTAGTTGACCAGAAAGGTATTTTCCAGTGAGTGACTTTGGGTTGTTTTTTAATTCATCTGCAGTTCCGCTTGCAGTGACTTCACCACCATGTATGCCTGCGCCAGGACCGATATCATAGATGTAATCAGCATGATACATGGTCTCTTCATCATGCTCAACTACAATGACCGTATTGCCTAAGTCCCTTAATTTGATTAGAGTTTGAATCAATCGGTGGTTGTCACGCATATGCAAACCAATAGAAGGTTCATCTAGAACATACATCACACCAACTAACCCAGAGCCAATTTGACTGGCTAGTCGAATGCGCTGAGCCTCGCCTCCTGATAAGGTATCAGCAGCACGATTCAAGAATAAGTAGTTTAAGCCAACACTCATTAAGAATTGTGTTCTATTTTTAATTTCAGTCAGAATTTTATCAGCAATTTCAGCTTCAAATGGCGTGAGATTTAAAGATTGGCACCAGTTAAGCAGTTCATTGATCGGTAAACTCACAGTGGTAGAGATTGCTTGGTCATGAATCATGACGTGTCGTGCTTTTTCATTTAATCTTGAGCCATTGCAAGTGCTGCAGGCAGAAAAGGCGAGTAATTTTCCAATAGACTCTTTGATACTGACAGTTTCTGTTTCTTGATATCGTCTTTCTAAGTTGGGAATAACGCCTTCAAATGCTTTGATACGGGTAATAGGCTTGCCATAAATGTTAGGATAAGTCATTTTGATGCGTTGCTTAGAGCCATACAGGATACAGTCCTGGTCTGCTTCGTCTAGCTGATTCCAAGGCGTATCAGTTGCAATTTCTAAGTGTTTAGCAACGGATTGAAGTACTGCCCAGTAGTGTTTGTGGCTTGTATCCCAGAACCTGAGTGCACCATCTTCTAAGCTGAGGGACTCATTTGTAATAATGCTTTCAGGCTTAATGAATCTCCGCATACCAAGACCGTCACAACTACTGCATGCACCAATAGGGCTATTAAATGAGAATAGCTTAGGTTCTAAGTGATCTATACTAAAGCCACACTGGCTACAAGCATGATTAGTAGAATATAGTAAATCTTCATCAGTTTCTTTTAAACAAACCAAGATGCGGCCATTGCCATAATGATTGCAAAGTTCTAAAGAGTCAGCTAAACGCTGCTGATCTTTAGTAATTGTGAGTCTATCAATGACCAGCTCAAGTGTGTTTTTCTTTTTAGGGTCTATATTTATTTCGATCAGTCTTTGAATGCTACCATTGAGTCGAGCACGAACAAAACCTTGGTTGATGGCATCTTGAATGACTGTATCATGAGCGCCTGACTGTCCCTGTTTCAGGGGGGCTAAGATAATCACTTTTTCATCAAGATGCTTTTCAAGCAGTAAGTCTATAATTTGGCTAATGCTAAAGGCTGCCAATGAGGTTTTATGGATAGGGCAGTGAGGTACACCAATTCTAGCATAAAGTAGCCTGACATAGTCGTAGATTTCAGTCACTGTACCTACAGTAGAGCGTGGATTGTGTGACGTTGCTTTTTGCTCAATTGCGATCGCTGGGGGTAATCCTTCTATAGAGTCTACTTCAGTTTCAGGAAGGACAGATAGAAATTGTCTCGCATAACTGGATAAAGAGCTAACGTAGCGTTTATAGGCTTCTGCATAAATTGTGCCAAGCGCCAGGGTAGATTTTCCTGATCCTGATGGTCCGCTAAAAATGATCAGTTTGTTG
This sequence comes from Gammaproteobacteria bacterium, assembly GCA_040266255.1. GTDB lineage: Bacteria > Pseudomonadota > Gammaproteobacteria > Comchoanobacterales > Comchoanobacteraceae > Comchoanobacter. The sequence continues at coordinate 32,348 of JBDQEV010000007.1, read as the reverse complement.
TGCTCAACTGTTAATTGATCAACTTTTAAATTGTTTTTTCTGGCATTGATTAACTGGATGGACATTATGCTAATAGATTTAAATGTCAATATCTTAACTGAAATTACATGAATGATCTACAATAAGATTTATTTGCGACGTTTTGGCAAGTTGCTCAGTAAATTTAAAAGTTGTTGTTTTGCATCGGATTCTTGTATTTCACTCAAAGCCTGCTGGGCTTTCTGTATATGGATGTAAGCTATTTTTTCACAGTGCTCAATTGCTTTACTGTTTTTGATTGCAGGAAGTGCATATTGCCATGGGCGTTCTCCCTGTATAACTTGATCAATCACTTGGCACTCCTCTGGAGTGGCAAATTTTCTGGCCATTAAAATAGGAAGTGTGACCAGGCCGTCTGATAAATCTTTGCCGTGCTCTTTGTTTAGTGCACAGTTATCGACATTAATATCTAGTATATCGTCAGTGATTTGGTATGCCATACCAAGATGCCAAGCAAAGTTTGAGAGCGCTGTAGAGCTGAAATTGGCTAAACTAGACAAGCAACTATTTCCAACAGAAAATAAGCAGGCGGTTTTGGCATTGATAATAAAGTTATAGTCATCAAGGCTCATATGTGGGTTTCTACGCTGGCTATATTGCAGCACTTCGCCTTCAATCATTCGTTGTGTTGCGTCTGCAATTTTGCTTGTTACATCAATGGACTGTAAGTTTGCAATTGCTTTAAAAGCACAGCCATAAATAAAGTCACCCATCAATACTGCAGGCCTGCTGCCATATGCAGCATACATGCTTGGTTGGTTTCGGCGAGTTGATGCGTTATCTATGACATCATCATGTAGTAATGTTGCTAAGTGCATCATTTCTATAATTGCAGCTAGCTCTACTATTTTTCGACTTTCAAAACCAATACATTTTGCTGATAAAAGAATAATGGTCGGGCGCATTTTCTTTCTGCCAGGCTGTTTAATATATGACTCTCGTATTTTCTGTATGAGTCCGACCTCAGATTCAGTTGCCTGGAGAATTAAATCATCCACTAACATGAGTTCAGACTGTAAGTTGGCTTGTATTTCCTTAATCATCATTGATAAAATGCAGTCAATTATCACAATTTATACCCCAAGTTTAGGCGAATCGCAACTTGTATTTAAAATAGATAAAGTTGACGTATTTTGTATTTTAATTAAAAAAAACATGTTTTTATATGGTTTAAAGCTTGCAACACGGGGGATTATGCATTAGAATCTTCGCGTAATGATCGGAGAAAAATCATGTTAGCTGTGATTGCAACAGGTGGAAAACAGTATAAAGTCACTGAAAATATGGTCATCAGTATTGATCGTATGCCATTAGAAGTCGGTTCTGAAGTTGTTTTTGACAAAGTGCATTTAGTGCAAGATGGTGATAACGTCTTGATGGGTGATGAGTTAAAGTCCTATAAGGTTAAGGGGCTGGTAACTGCACACACACGTGGACCTAAAATCAGCGTGATCAAGTTCAAAAGAAGAAAGCGTTATTTGCGTAATATTGGACATAAGCAAAAGTTTATTGAAGTTAAGATTACCAGTATTTCTGGTAAGAAAACTGCTAAAGCTGCTAAAGCTGCTAAATAATTTAAGGTAAAGGGGGAAGGCAATGGCCACGAAAAAATCTGGAGGTAGTACGCGGAACGGTCGCGATTCAGAAAGTAAACGACTAGGTCTCAAAAGAGGCAATCAGCAGGTTGTTTTAGCTGGTAATATCTTGGTGAGACAAAGAGGTAAAAAGTTTAGAGCAGGTGAAAATGTGATCAGAGGTAAAGATGATACATTACATGCAGCGGTAACTGGTGTAATGACAATTACCAAGCGCGCATTTCAAGATCGCAATCTTAAGAATAATAAAGGTGTTCGCCGATATATTTCTGTTCAGCCAGTTGCCTTAAATGATTCTGATTTACAGGACTCTGACAAAAGCTAATCATGTCTGATTTTATTGATGAGTTGCGCATCCATTGCTTCGCCGGAAAGGGCGGTAATGGGTGCGTTTCATTTCGTAGAGAAAAATATATTGCGTTTGGCGGACCTAACGGTGGAGATGGAGGACATGGTGGGTCGGTTATTTTAGTTTCATCGTCTAAGTATAAGTCACTCACGCACCTCAGAAGTAGAAAGCATATTAAAGCAGAATCAGGTAAGCATGGGTCAGGATCACAGAAGACTGGACGTGGGGGAGAGGATGTCTTGATTGGGCTTCCTTTAGGTACATGTGTATATGATGCGGATCACCCTTCATCACCTATGATTGTAGACATGCAATCAGAGGGACAGCAATATACTATTGCTTCTGGTGGTGTTGGCGGTTTGGGCAATATTCGCTTTAAGTCATCAGTTAACCGTGCACCTAGACGCGCAACTGAAGGAAAGGAAGGCGAAGACATACGTCTACGTTTAGAATTAAAGGTGATGGCTGATGTTGGTCTGCTAGGTCTGCCTAATGCAGGTAAGTCTTCATTGCTTAGACAGGTTTCTCAGGCAACACCAAAGGTTGCAGATTATGCATTTACCACTGTTAAGCCTTATGTAGGAGTGGTCAAAAGTGGGCCATACGATGTATTTGTAATGGCTGATATTCCAGGCTTGATAGAAGGTGCATCAAAAGGCTTAGGGATGGGGGATAAGTTTCTTCGTCATCTACAGCGTTGTGAAATGTTATTGCATGTTGTAGATGCTACGCAAGATATTGATGAGCAAATCAGATTGATCAGAGAAGAAGTTACAGCATATGGGCATGGTATTGTTGAGAAGCCGATTTGGATAGTATTGAATAAAATTGATCTTATCATGTCAGATGAGATTGATTTAGATGCAATTAAAAAGCAGTATCAATGTAAGGTATTTGAGATATCAGCAAAAGAAGGTGATGGTTGCTCAGAACTGGTCAAGGCAATATCAGAGTACATACACGCATAGCGCTTGCTTGTCTCGTAATTCTACAATGTTGATTGTCGTTTAGTTGTGTAAAGAGCATAAAGTTTTTGCAGCTTTTACTTCTCTTTGTATATCTTCACATGCACTAAGAACTGTTTCAGCATCACTTATCTCTTCTAATTTTCTCTTTTTTCTGTCAGGGGTTTGGTAAAACATGGTTGAATAGTCAGGGTTGAGTTCCATTGCTTTTGAGATATTAATTGTTTCATCAGTGATTCTGTTGGTGTGGTCAGGGTTCTTAACATTGGGTGTTTCCCACTGCTCTGTGATTACAGACTTAATACGGTCAATTTCTAATTCTAGTGCGAATAGTGAATTCACAATTCCGAAAGGGTTCTTCCAGATAGCTGATCTCAAGGATTCAGGGTTGATTCTTATCATTTTAAAAGGGTTTTTGCGCAGTTTCTCTCTAATCTCATGCAGCATTATTGCTTGTCCATCGTATAGCAGGGTGAGGAAGGCGGTAATGTGTTGGTTATTTTGTTTGGGGTTTGTCATAATTTTTGTACTTAATTGGTTTTATCAAGACATAGAATACTGATTATGACTGCAGTAGCAATATAAATATGCTTCCTGGGCTGAATTTGTCCTTAATCTATATTTTCGACACCAAAGTGCTTTGCCGCATCAGGGTGTTGTAGAGTAAGGATTGTTTCAAAGTGTTTTGCAAATATACTTAAGTATTGCAAAGCAAGTGCAGGCACGTTTGGTCTAATAAGATTAGATGTTTGCTGAAGTGTGTATCCTTCTCTTGTTACTTCGATAGTAAAGGTTGATGTAAGATCAAAGTTATTGGCTAAATAGGTATGGAGTGATCCATTCGCCCAAGCGTTTAGTACTTCTTCGTTTTTTTCAATTGCTTTTAATCGAGTGTCTTTTTTGGCTTGTTCAAGTTTATCGGGGTCGCCAGTTGGAGGGTGGATATGTATGACATGAATCTTGAGCGAATCCTTTGTTGGAGATGGTTCTAATATTTGTAGGTTGCATGCTGTGCTAGTATATTGCATGCTTGCAGAATCCATCTCTTGGATCTGGTGCATAATAATATCAGCACTGAATGATTGTATATATGGCTCAACACGTCCAGGGCATAGCTGTAAATATTCTTCTTCTGTCCAGCCTAATTTGTTGCATAAAATATCATAAAATGATTTGCAGGTTTCTTTCAAATAGGTCTGGGGCTCTTGGGTTGGAAGTACAAGAGTGGTTGTAGCACGTGTAATATCTGCATTTTCACCATCAGCTTGAATAGCCTTAGAGTAGGTCTTAAAATCAGAGCTGGTGTTGTTAATTTTAATTGTTAGCATATATATTCTTATTTTTATTAATTATATATTAAATATGGGCTTTTGTCAATATATTGCTTGATGGTGATTTACAGCTTGCCTTTTAGCTTGGTGCAATTTACCCTATTCCTTAATCAAGAGCCATAGAGTTGGTGCTGATAGAAATAGTCATTTGGTTGTGTAGGAGTGAAAATGTTACGAGAAGAAAGGCAATTTAAGCAAGGATACTTAAGTGCAGGAAGTGATCATCAATTAGAACTATACCGACAAGTCAAGTTGGCGCATGCATTAGCTAAAGAATGGGGTGGTAGGGTAGTGCTTGAGGACTTTTCTCAGTTTGATGTTAGTACTTTGGAGAGGCTGCAAGCGTTTATTGCACGAGATATAAAGGGTGAAGATAATTTAGATGCTTCATATAGTGCTGGAATGCTAAGTCAGCTTAATTGTTTGCAGGGTGAAGAAACTGTTACTGTAAATCAGGAGTTAGGGGCTTCTTTGCTCTGTCTTGCAGATAGGTTTGGTGCAAGTAATTTGAGTCGTTTGATTACGGAAGAATTAGCGCTAGAGGATAAGCAGTCTATTTTGCAAGACTTTGACTTGCAGGGCCAGTGGGATATTAACAGGCATTTGGGTATTCAAAGCAGCGCAGTTGATCAAGTTTTAAATGTATTAAAGTTTAAAGATAGTGAAGGTAGTTTGGTATACGCCTTTATGCTTGATATGTTGGGTGAAAAGGATAAGGCATTCTTTACCGATCAATGGGCAAGCGAGGCTGAGATAGATAGCAATTTTCTTTTAGCTGATGCAATAAGTGGTTCATACAATACTGAAAATAGAGCCTTATTTAAAGGTATGCTTTCTTTCTTAGAAAGAGAAAAAGCTTTAGCGTTAGTTGGTGGGCTGTTTCTTTCAGGTAAGCTGGGTGCTTATGAAATATCTGAAATTAAAGATTTGCATAGAGGGGCTTTTAAGGATTTGCCAAGCATGCTTGCTGATGATGTTGTTATGGGCCAAGGTGGTTATGTAGCTCCAAGAGGATTAGAGGAAGGGGCTGATGAGATGAGCCCAGAAGACAGGGCTGCAGTTGATGCAGTGTTAGCAGTTGATGCAGTGTTAGCAGCTGATGAAGAAGTAAGTCCTGAAGATAGAGTTGCAATCCATGCTGCATTAGAGGAGGAGGCTGAAGCTGGGCTGAATGCACGTGAGGCTTCTGCGCAAACAGTAGAGCGCGATAGGCTAGATGTGAGCAGTAATAAGAATAAAGAAGCAAGTCAGGGGCGCAATTGGGTTTGGTATGCTGCTATTGGTTTGTTAGCTTTGATCGGGGTGGCGCTAGGCGTATTTTATCTATTGATTCCTGCTTTGTCATCGAATGCAGCAGTGTCTTCTGGGGCATTGTCATCGACTGCGTCAGCTGCATGTCAGGAAGTTTCTGCATCAGTTAAAGCGCCAGCTGTAGCAAGTCAATTGAGGGGCTAAACTCTTTGATTAGAGTTAATCGTATTGCTAAGTATTCAGGTTGACTGGGCTTCCTCAGAAAAGTGTTTCATGGCTGAGGAAGCTTTTTCAGTACGGATAAGAGTGCATGTATTTGTGTATGCGCTGATTTAAGAGAGTGATTTTACTGAGATAAGCTTTTTCTTGCTCTAGAAATGATTCTGCTGGCTCTCTTTTTTGATATCAGACCCTTTGCTCTTGTTTGATCAATATTCTTTTGAAGTGATCTTAAGGTTTCAAGAGTTGGGGAAGTTTCAAATGATTTCCGAACTGTTTTGAATTCTGAGATTTTGTTTTTGTTTACAGTTCTGCGCTTTAGAGACTGTCTCCAACGTTTAGTTGCTTGTTTTGAATTAGCCATTCTATATACCTGATTAAATTTTATAAACTTGGCAGCATAATATCACTTCTGTTATGGTTTGTGAAGTATTATTCGAGAAAAATGATTAATAATGTGATCTTTAGGGTGGCTTTACTTATCTTGATCTGATGTAGTTTGGTGTTGTAATCATCTTGATAAATAAGCTATTAATAATAATGTACTAAAAAGGATTTATTTTTTAAGCATCCTGCGTTAGATTGGTAATACAGGTATTAACAGTATAAGTCCTGTAAATGGAAAATTTCACATAAAGTATGGAGACAATATTATGAATCATTATCATTATGAAGCAGCAACATTAGAAGCTACTAAAATTCCAACAAACATTCTGACTTTGGCAGAAAGTGTTTTGGCGGCAGCCGCAGGTGATGCGCGTAATGAGGCGGCAACAAAGTTATTAGAAGCATGTGCAGAGGGTGATCGGGATAGCAGTAAGGCGACACAGAAAGCGGCGCAAGATGCATATGCAGCATTATATAAGCGTGGGATTGAGATGTATCCTACAATTCACCCAACCCTTCGTACCAGTTTCTTTTCAGGTGCTAATTCTTTGACTGATGGTGAATTGGGTCAAGAAATGGGTGACACTGTATTCCCTGAATGTGATTTCCGATCAGGTCTTGGTGCTGCAACAGTACGACAGGCTGATGGACGTTGCTTGCATCTTAAGATACTTAAGTCATACTTAGATGCACTTCCAGCAGGTTCAGAGTTAAAGAACTGGTCTGATACTGTAGAGGGGATTGTCCAAAAGTATGAAGCTGAGCCAGCCACCTCCCTCCTAGGCTCAAGCCCTGTCAATTTCAAAAAGAAAGTTGATGTAGCTAAAGTTGAAAGGCAGAAGGATATTGAGAAGCTAAAAGATTTCCATGAGTTCTATAACAAGGTAGTTGCAAGGCTTGTTGCTGAGAATATTGCTGCTCTTGCATATGAGCATAAAGCTGATGACCCAGATTTATCTAGTTTCAGCAGCGCATTGAAAGGGGTGGTTACTGAAAACTTGAGAGATAAGCTTCTTTTTGCGCCAGGAAAAATATTTGTCGCAATGAGTGCAGATCAGGCAGCAGTTGTTGAGCTGAAGTCAGACGGAGGTTTTGCATATACAAGTGGTACAACTGATAAGATGCTAGGCGCTGCTTTTTCAGAAGTTGCTAAAAAGCTTGATGTTGCAAAGCTAGATCTTGCTGAGCTGAAACAACCAGCCGCATCAATGTGGTCAAGTATGAGCAGAAACTAATTTTAATGCTTACAGAAACAGGGGGGATTCGTCCCCCTGTTTTTATTTGAGATATTATATGCCGAAAGATATACATCTCCATAAAACAGCACCATTTTTACGTACTTGTTGGAATATATTTTCAAATCATCCTCAGTTTAATTTAGAGCTGTTAAAAGATTATGTGGACAAGCTTTGTAAAATGCCGCTGGTTGATGTTCAAATGATTTTGCCATATGCAAAAGCAAAAGATATGAGTGATCTATATGATGAGATTCAAGTGCCACGCTTACATGCTAGTCAAGATGATTATTGCAGAGATTGTATTCCATTGCTGAAATCTATTATTTGTGGACAAAATGGGCCTTTTACAAGCGAAGAAGTACAAGAGACTATAGAAAGCTATGTTGGGCTGCCTAAGGCTGTTACGCCTAATTATTAGTAAAAAAAGTCGTTCATTTTATTAATCTAAGTTGTGCTATAGTGGTGAATCGTATCAGGTGAAAAATTTCATATAAAGTCATGTGTTTCAAATAATGCAGCATGATGGCTGCGTAGTATAACTTAAGAAATATTCAGATGATTGAGTTCAAGATATTTTTCCTTTTTAAAGGAATAGAATGGTTGTCATAGTTGGTGCTTTTCATCGTTGTTTAATTTCCTAATTTTAAAGGCAAATGGTTGCTTTACAAATGAAGAAGCACGCGATAATATTAATGAATTGTTTGAGACTTAGTGTGTTGAATGCGCTGAACGATCAGATCTAAAATTAGTCATTAAGGGAGTGCATACTGCATGAATGAAACTGACTTCATTAATCATCATGTTGAATCTGAATACAAATATGGGTTCTCTACACAAATAGAAACTGATGCTTTGCCGCCAGGGCTTAATGAAGATGTGGTCAGGGCAATTAGCAAGAAGAAAAATGAGCCAGACTTCTTGTTGCAGTTTAGGTTAAAAGCATTTCGGCATTGGCAAACAATGCAGATGCCTAATTGGGGTAAATTAAAAATTAAGCCTATTGATTTTCAATCAATATCATACTACTCTGCGCCTAAATCTACACCTAAATATCAGTCATTGGATGAGGTCGATCCGGAGTTATTAAAAACCTTTGAACGTCTAGGTATTCCACTTCATGAGCAGAAGTCGTTAGCTGGTGTCGCAGTCGACGCGGTATTTGATAGTGTTTCGGTTGCAACAACATTTAAAGAAGAATTGAAGAAGCATGGTGTTATATTTTGCTCTTTTAGTGAAGCGGCTACTCAGTACCCTGAGTTGGTTGAACAGTATTTAGGCCGGGTAGTACCCGCTAGGGATAACTTTTTTGCTGCACTTAATTCAGCAGTGTTTAGTGATGGATCATTTGTGTATATTCCAAAAGGGGTGAGGTGTCCAATGGAGCTTTCAACTTACTTTAGAATCAATGCGCTCAATACTGGACAGTTTGAAAGAACTCTAATAATCGCAGAGCCAGATAGTTATGTGAGTTATTTAGAAGGTTGTACAGCACCTATGCGTCCAGATCATCAACTGCATGCAGCTGTGGTTGAGTTATATGCGGCTGATAATGCTAGTATTAAATACTCTACAGTTCAAAACTGGTACCCAGGTGATGCGAATGGGGTGGGCGGAATCTATAACTTTGTGACTAAAAGAGGGCGTTGTGCTGGTAAAAATTCTAAAATTAGTTGGACTCAGGTTGAAACTGGGTCGGCTATAACTTGGAAGTATCCTAGTGTTGTGTTACAGGGGGAAAATAGTAGTGGTGAGTTTTACTCTGTCGCAGTAACAAAGCATCACCAGCAGGCAGATACAGGTAGTAAAATGATACATATAGGTCAAAATACGAAGAGTTGTATTGTAGCAAAGGGTATTTCATCAGGCTCTTCTGTAAATACATATAGGGGAAAAGTTGATGTTAAAAGAACTGCTAAAGGATCAAAGCACTTTACACAATGTGATTCTTTAATTATAGGTAAACAGGCTGCAGCAAACACATACCCTTATATACAGGTTGAACAACCAAAGTCTAAGGTAGAGCATGAAGCAACTACTAGAAAAGTAGATGAAAATCAATTATTATACTGCATGCAGCGTGGTTTAAGTCCAAATGAGGCTTTGCCTATGATTGTGAATGGTTTTTGTAAGGAAGTATATGAGCAGCTTCCACTTGAGTTTGCTGCTGAAGTAAAGCAGTTAATGACAATTACTTTAGAAGATAGTGTGGGATAAATGTTAGAGTTGAATGATTTTAGTGTCTGTGCAGGAGAGACAAGTATTATAGAGGGTTTAAGCTTGAAGGTGCCTAGTGCTTCAGTGTATGCATTGATGGGGCCAAATGGTTCGGGTAAATCAACGCTTGCACAAGCTGTCTGTGGTCATCACGCATATACATCTTCAGGTAGTGCAAGTTTTATGGGTGAAGATTTGCTTGATATGCCAGCATATCTGAGAGCACAAAAAGGACTGTTTGTAGGCTTTCAAAGTCCAATTGCAATTCCAGGACTCAATAACTTAGTCTTCATGCATACAATCTATAATAATGCTGCGAAAGTACGAGGTGATGAGCAACTTGACGCTGAAGACTTTATGGAGTTAGCAGAAAAATATGCCGAGCGTTTAGGGATTGGTGGCAAGTTTTGGGATAGGGCTGTTAATGATGACTTTTCAGGTGGTGAGCGAAAGCGTAATGATTTATTACAAATGCTGCTATTAGAGCCTAAGTTAATGATACTTGATGAGATTGATTCAGGCTTGGATATAGAGGGTTTAAAGCTTGTTGCATCTATCATTAATGAAATGCGAGATAAAGGTCGTGCAGTCGTTTTGATTACACACTATCCAAAACTGCTTGAATATGTAAAGCCAGATCAAGTTTGTATTATGAAAGCTGGTAAGTTAGCGCACAGAGGTGACGCAGACTGTATTCAAAAGATTGAGGATAGGGGGTACCAGTGGTTGCCGGGCTAGTCGAATATGTAAAAGGGGCTTCAAATGAAAGATGGCGATACATTAGAGGTTGGAAATTTGAATCACAGCCAGTGAGTTACACTCCTTATACTGATGCACTAGAAATCAAAACTGTTGCGGGAGCATTTGAATGCTTGCCAATAGTATTAATTGATGAATACAGCAGCCAACATGGTTACCAAAATCCTGAAGAGTTTTTATTGCCACTTTTTTCAAGTCCAAAGTTTGGATTAAAAGTCGATCAAAATAAAACAATAAGATGGCAAGAGATTGGAGGTCATAACACATTTGAGAAGTTTCAATTGTCCATTGAGAAAGGTGTGACGGCGACCTTAATTCATGATATTACTTCTGCTAAGTCACAGCGTTGTTTAGAGATGAGATTGCAGAAAGGTGCGAAATTAGTGCATATTGTCACTTTAAATAATACAGATGACATCCTTAATAACATGTATGATCAAATCATTGTAGAGGAAGGCGCTCGCTATGAGCTCTATATTTCATCAAATATGACAGGCAGGATGAGACATCTTGTACAAGTTGAATTATTAGGAAAAGATGCGACAGCAGATATTCGAATGGTGAGTAATTGTGCAAATAGTGCAGAATATTATGTTCACTCTGAGATCTATCATCGTGCTGAAAGTACTAAAAGTACTCAACTGTTTCAAAGTTTGTTATATGACCAGTCAAAGCACTCTATTGATAGTACAGTTACAATTGGTGAGGCTGGGCAATATGCTGAATCAGATCAGAGAATTGATCATTTAATGTTGTCAGATAATGCATCAGCATTTTCAAAACCTGCACTGGATATTTGTATTGATGAGGTCAGTTGCGAGCATGGTGCAACAGTGAGTGAGATAGATGAAGAAACACTAATGTACCTTTATGCAAGAGGTATTGATCATCAGTTAGCAAAATCTATATTTATTGATGCAAAGATCAACTCAGTATATCATAACAGCCAGTATAAGCAGCATTTAAAAAATGCATTGAGGAGTGGTCATGACAAGTCCTTGGCGTAAGCACTTTAGTTATCCAGTTGATTGCGCTTACTTTGATCATGCGTCAACTAGTCAAACGCCGTCTTTAGTTATTAATGTGATGAATGAATATTATCAGAACTATAAGGCTAATGTTGGGCGAGGGGTATACCAATTTGCTGAGCAGTCCACACGTGCATATGAGGATTCTCGTCAAGTCATTGCAGACTTTATTAATGCTAAGTCACAAGAAGTGGTGTTGACTTATGGCGCAACAGATAGTTTGAATATGGTTGCAAACGCTTTGGTTGCCAATATAGCTGAGCCTAAACAAATAATTTTGATTTCACCATTAGAACATCATTCGAATATTGTGCCTTGGCAAATATTGGCTAAGTCATATGATTTAAGTATTCAGGCTATTCCATTGGATAATGAGCTTGATATTTGCTGGAAGAGTCTAGAGCTATTATTATCAAAATCTAACGTTGCAGTTATTGCTGTTACACATATGTCAAATGTGACAGGGCAGAGCATTGATATTAAGCGTTTATGTCAGATTGCTAATCAAGTCCCCGTTGTAGTGGATGGAACGCAGGCCATTTCCCATCTTAGTGTTGATGTTCATGACTTAGGTTGTGCAGCATATGTTTTTTCTGCTCATAAGATGTATGGACCAACAGGGGTTGGAGCACTGTATATCCAAGATCAATTCTGGCCATTTGTGAAACCATTTCGTGCAGGAGGAGGAATGATCGATGAGGTTTCAATCGCATTCAGTACATTTAAAAAAGGGCCACAGATGTTAGAGGCTGGAACACCAGCAATTGCATCAGTTATTGGTTTTTCAGCTGCAGCAACATTATTACAAGAGTGGGGTCAAGAACGGATTGCACAACACGAAGTATCATTGTGTCAATCTTTGAAATCTGAGCTTGCGTCTTTGCCAGTAACGCTATATACAGGAAAAAACTCATCTACAGTATCATTTACATATCATGGCGTGCATGCTCACGATGTTTCAACGATATTAGCGAGTCACCAGGTTATGACAAGGTCAGGGCATCATTGTTGTATGCCATTAATGCAGCATTTGAATGTTGATGCTCTAACACGAGTCTCTATTGGTTGTTACAATACACTAGATGATGTTCAAAATTTAGTGAAAGCATTGGGTGATGTTGAGAGATTACGTAATGAATGAGTTATACCAACAGATGATTATTCATCATAGTCGCCATCCTTTTGGTCAAGGAGACGTCAATGTAGGTTCATACTCAAGAGGCAGTAATCCACTGTGTGGTGATCAGATTGCTTGTGCTGTAGCTCTAAATGATGATCAAAAAATTTCAATAAAGCATCAAACAAAAGGTTGCAGTTTATCAATTGCATCAGCGTCTATCATGTCAAAAGTCTTAGAAGGCAAAACAATAGAAGACTTTGAGAAGATGAAAGATACATTTATGCAAGCAGCGTTAACTGATGCAGAGTTCATAGGCAAGTTTGCATGTTTTAACGGTGTGAAAGCATTTCCAATGCGTATTAAATGCATTACATTCCCATGGCATGCAGTTCAACAAGCAATTTTACAGTTATCTTATCCTCTTATCTTAGATCCTAGTGCAATTCAGTACTGGTCTCAGATTGTTAAGTCACAAATGGCAACTGGTATTAAAGTTGATTTTAAACAAATTGGTTGTTACGGCTGGAAGTTTGATGCAAGTATTGTACAAAAGCACTTACGAAATCAACTTGTATATGACTATAGTGATTGGAAGATGTTTTTAGAGCAAGATATACTTGAGCAGGTAACAGGCACTAAAGTTTTATACCAGCAAGAGGACTCGCTAACAAAAAAAATCATTTATCAACACCCAAAGGCATCTGCTATGTGTGGATGTGGAGAAAGTATTTTTCTGGAGTAATATGTCTATCACTATTTTACAGCTTGATGTTAAGGCAACAATGGTCCCCTCAGGACATGATCTTATGCTAAAGGCAGGTACGCCCATTAGGATAACAAGAGAAAAGGGTGGAAGCATTACGGCTGAAGTATTTGGTAACCTGATACTACTGCGAGAAGATGCGTATCCTGCGCTTGGAAAGACCTTGCCAAAAGATCATCATGTAGATGAAAGTTTGTCTTTCGAGGATCAGGTTGTTTCACAACTAAAGCGCTGCTATGATCCAGAAATTCCAGTCAATGTATACGATTTAGGTTTAATTTACCAAATTGGTAGTTTGAGCGATCAGGGAGCACTATCTATAGAGATGACACTCACTTCTCCAACATGTGGTATGGGTCCTTTTATTTTAGGTGAAGTTGAAAAAAAATTAAAATATATTCCAGGAATCAATGAGGTAAAAGTTGATCTGGTATTTGATCCACCTTGGCAAAAGCATATGATGACAAAATCAGCACAGTTAGCACTAGGCGTCTTATGAATGTAAGAAAAAGCCGTTACGCTGCTGTTAAACAAATCATATGCTGCAGCTATTTCGTCATTAAATAGATATGGGTGCTTTAAAGTTTAGCAAGAACCATGCTAGCTTGACGTTCTGATGACAAGAAGTACTTTTCTTTTGAAAAATCTTTAACTATAAAGTATGCACCTATGAGGGTTATGAAAAGTAAGCAATCTTTTAAGATGATCGTCCATTGAACCTCAGGTCTAAGTGCAATTAGCTTTTTTTCCAATCTATTCTTTTCATCATGACTCATACTTTGAAATTTCATTAAGAAATCAGTAGTTGATTTGAACCCAAGATACTTAATCTCATTAAGCTGAAGTGTGATCGTACTTTCTGAAGGATCGCCAAAAACTGTAGGATGCAGTAGATTTTGTGTTTTGATAATCCAAGCTCTTGTTTCACCAATCATGTTGTCATGTTGCGGCTGCGAAGGGGTGCCGCATTGTTCATATTTACGGTATAGAGCATGATTTTGATTCATGCTGATGAACTCTAAACTGGTCGCGCCAGGAGGGACTTGGGTTTCAAAATGAGTTTGAGAACGATTGTTTTTAATATAACAGGTATAATGGGGGTCGTGAGGTCGTGTAACATTGAGCTTAACTTGCTCAATGTAGGAAGATGGCTCTATGAATAGATCTCTGTTCCCTGCTGCTAAAGCATCACATCTAACTAGTATGTTCACATTTAATAAATAGGATAAGATGGTCAATGCATTATTCTCTTCAAAGCCTGATACTGGGTTATTTTGATTTTGAGAAATTGGCAAGTTACCATTATCAATGTTAGTTGAGTGAACTAACTCTCTAAGCGTCGGTGCCATAAAAGCTTCTGCAAATCGTCCTGTTTCTTCGTGTCTCACAGATCTGATGATATTAACCATCTCCTGTAGGTTTAATTGTAATTGATGGCGTATATTAAATGCGGTAATGAAATTCGCCAAAAGAGTTTCAGATCTGTCTAAGGATGTTTCTGGGTCACGAATAATATTAATAATATGTTTTGCAATAGAATGGTAGGCGCAGTTTGATCTGATGCCGGAGGTAGTAATTGTATTCATTTCATAACTCTTTTTTTAAATATAGTATAAATAGTTGTCTTTTTCAACTGGTAAGGTGGTAAGTATTGGTTAAAAGTGCTGATATATTGAGAGCACCTAGTTGTTTTGCATTGTATAGTTTCATTGATGAGTTTTTTTGACTGATTGTGTATCAGACTTTAGTAACTCTTGTTTTGGGATGCACAAAATGGCAAGTGATGCGCTTAAAGCTGAAAAAATAGCTGAAGATTCCTTAGGCTCTTGCTCTGTTAAAGAGTAAGCTTGAGTTGACAAATATGTACTTATGAGTGTAGTAAAAAGCGCAGAGTTTCTGAAAATATCCATTGGTTGTGCTTTAGGCTGCAGCTTTGTGATCTGAGTTGTGCATGACTCTTTTATGTCTTGGAGCTTTTGAAAGAACATCTTTGCAATACCTTGATCTTCCTGAAGCAGGCGATAAGTATTATGAGCTGCTAGTTGACTTTTTGTTTGAATAACCCACTGTTTTGTGAATTCAATCATTGGGTCATCTTTTGGCAATGATGGAGTAGGGCATTGAGTGTATTGCGTGTAAAGTTCGTGCTTTCTATCCATGCTGATAAAACTTAATTCTGTCATGCCAGGGGGGATTTGAGTTTCAAAATGAGATTGATCATCATCGTTTTTGATGAAGCAGGTATATTTCAACTCAATCTTTGGTGCATTTAAACTAAACGCTTCTACGTAGGTAGAAGAATTGATGGATAGTTCTCTGCTTCCTTCTGCTAATGCATCACATCTGACTAATATGTTCACATTTAATAAATAGGCTTGTATGAAGAAAGCATATTGCTCTTCAAATCCAGAAACTGCATTGTTATTACGAAAGGAGATTTTCAGATCTGGAGTGAGGGGCTGACTGGTTGAATGTACTAATTCTCTAAGTGTTGGTGCCATAAATACTTCTGCGAACCGGCCTGATTCTTCGTGTTTAACTGATCTGATGATTTTAACCATATCCTCTATGGTTAATTGTAGCTGATGACGTTGATTAAATGCAGCGGTGAACTTTTCTAATATAGCGTGAATACTTTTGTTAGGTGTTTTAGGATCCCTAATGATGTTGATCACATGCTTTGCTACTGAGTGGTATGCACAGCTTGATCTAACTTCTGATGTTCTTAACGTTATTGTCATTATTAAGTCTCTTTTTTTATTAAAATGATAATATAAAACTGGAATTTTTTCAAGCCTGAAGGGTGCTTTTAGAGCTGTATCGTCCTTGATTATTAAGTAAATTATCTAGTACTGGTGGGATTCCTATTACAGTGAGTAAAAAGAGGAAGTCAACTATAATATTAAACCAGTGAATGTTCATCGTTGTGTTGGTATGTAGTATTTTTTGAGCTTTAGATTGCTCCCACATGGAAATGGATTGATAGGTTACTTCAATCAAGGGGTCGGCGCCTTTATTTGGAATACATTGTTTTTGATAATAAGAGCTAAAAGCTTGACTGTGTCGGGTATGTTCTCCAAGAAACGTGTTATCTGGAAGTAAAGCTTCAAAGTGATTTTCTGCATAACTATTTCTGAATGTAAGGTAATGCTTTGTTGGATTAGCCAAGGATGCTATCTTTGATCCTTGAGGGTGCAGAGTAAAGTAGGGTAGTTTATGATAAACCTCTTTGCTGGTCATTTGTCCATCCGTTCTATTGATAACAATTGGCAGGTTTAGTGCATTACTGAGCATGTTTACAATTATTTCAGACTCACTACCGTGATGTTCTGGATGATCTATACCAAGTTCTTCGCAATATGAGTGTATGATGCTTCTCAAGGTTGGCGCATATACAGCCTCTAAGAAATGAGTGTGCGGTCTATTATTACAAGCTGCATTAATCCATGCTATAAACTCATCAATACTAAGCGTTGTGCTATGGCGAGTGTTAAATGCATCCATAAAGGGGGTTAGCAGCTTTTTTTTATTCTCTGTAGAGGTTGTTGTTAAAGTAATTAAATAGTGCAGGGATAGTGCAGCAGAGTGGTATAAACAGTTATGGCGTGTGGCAGTAGTCAGGGCTATTGTTGTAGAACTCTTTGCTTCTTGAGAGCGTACTGTTTGTTCTATTTCTCTCCAGTTTTGATTTACAAGATTGCTTATTTCTCCTTTTAATGCATGTAGCTTAGTGAGTTTTAGTGCGGTTTCTGCAGATATCTCTGGATTGATGCTTTTTTGCTTTTGCATCTCAAGTGCAAGAGCATAGAATTCGCTTTTATCTACATCAAGTGTTTTTAGGTAGTTGCTTGTTTTGATGCTGTGAGTGTTAATCAGTGCATGCAAGTTTTCTCTGCTATATTCAGGCATTAGCTCCTGAAGCTCTGGTATATTAGATATGAACAACTGATAAATGTCTTCCGGGTGAGAAAATAACTGTTCAAGTGTGCAGTCATCATAAGTGCTATTGATTTCAAACGGGCATTTTGTGCGCATATTTGGGTAATGGCTAAAAAGAGATTCTAATTTTTCAGTGTCTAAAGAGTCACTAAATGCGAAGCGAATATCCGCTAATCTAAAGCTGTTCATATTAAAATTATATTAACTTATCTTTAATGTAATTTTTTTTTCTCAAAACTTCAAGACTAGTGAACTTGGAATAGGTTTGTTATCATGATGTATTGGAATGATGGAGCTTTGTGTGCTTGAAAAACTTGAAAACTGGCTCTTATTATTTACTGCAAATTGCTTAAAAGTGATGCCTATTGTGCTAGGCTTGAGTAGTGCTATTCATTTTGGACAGTATAGTATTTTCCAGTACCATCTGATGAGTCAACTGTTTTTATTAGGGATGGCCATTGGGTTTGTTGCGATAGGACGCTTGATGGATCATTGTTGCGAAGAAATCGCTTACCGTATGATCATTATACTGGGGCTAATAGGCGTTTCTGGTTATTTATTTGTGGGGAAAAACGCGCTACTTGTGCTTGGTTTGTTTGCAGCAGGAGCAGAGATGCTGTGTCTCTGGAGAATTTTTGATCAACAAAGTGTATTTAAAAAGAAGATGGTCATTGCTGGGTATTGGTGTGTCACTTTTTTGCCTATGTTATTTGCTCATATGATTGCAGAGTGGAACGCATACTATGGTTTGAATCATATTTTAATGGGAATTATTTTTGTGCTGATCATGCTATTGATCAGAAGTTATAAATATAATGCTAAAAGCAGTATGCTAACGATCAATCTGAGTGAGGGTATAAATAGTACTAGCGTTTCAGTTTATTGGGGGGTGCTATTTCTGCCGGTAGTATTATGGACGTATACGTTAGAGAAAATCTTGACAGAAGGTAGTGGTGCAGCGACAGGGGAAGTGTACATATTCAATCTATTTTTATTGATAGGAGGCTTAGTAAGCCTCAGTAGTAGGTTAAAGACAAGCTACGTTTTACATGGGGCTACTTTAAGCTGCATATTAACTCTGGGTTTAGTGTATACAGTAAGCATTCAGTATTGGCTGGCTATGAGTTTAGTGCTTGCAATGACTAATCTTCTGCCAAGATTAATGTGTCACTTGAGTGAGAAGTTAACGGGTTTGTTAAGTTGTAGCAAATTAGGAAGAGTAATGGCGATATGTCATGTTTTCTGGATTGCTACGATTTATGTTATTTCTAGGTATGAAATTAAAGTCGTGGCACTCGGGGTTGTATTATTTGTATTATCTCTGATCACTTTTGTAATACATAACTATGGACTAAAATGGCGTGGTCAGATAGGACTGGCTCAGAGATAACATATGCGTCAATGAGTTTGTCTTTGATACATGGCGAGGCTAATTGATAGTCAATCCTCCAGCCAATATTTTTTTGCCGAGCCCCAGCACGATAAGTCCACCAGGTATACTGCTCTTTGGTAGGGTGAAGTTCTCTAAAAGTATCAATATACCCAAGATTCAAGATTGATCTGATCCAGTTTCTTTCTTCAGGCAGGTATCCAGAGTTATTCTCATTGGCTTTATCTCTTTTGATATCTAAACTAGTATGCGCAATATTAAAGTCACCGCAATAAATGATGGGCTTACTAAGATTGGATTGTAAAATCTTTTCAAAGTGCGTCATCATATCGTATTTAAGTTTTTGTCTATGGGGGCCGCTCGTGCCAGAGGGGAGATAGATAGAGGCTATAGTAGTGCCATGGATCTGGCACTGTATTAGTCGGCCCTCAGCGTCAGCCCAAGGCAGTCCAATGGATGTTTCAATATGCGAGGGTTTTTGTTTGCTATAAATCCCGACGCCACTATAGCCTGGTTTCTCAGCACATGTAGAGATAAAATGATAGCCATCTATAGAAAACTCAGAGGGTTTCAGTTTTGCAATTTGTGCTTTAGTTTCTTGGATACAAATAACATCAGGGTCAATCTCTTTCATTTTTTCTGCAAAGCCTTTTCGCAATGCACTACGAATACCATTGACGTTGATAGAAACGATTTTAAGCTTATCTGTCACGGGTTGTATCAATTTCAATAACAACTCCAGGTGTGAAGCTGCCAAAACTATAATTTGAATGATTGTGTGAGACTAATTTTGATTGTTTTGCGCTTCCTTGGCTTACTCTTAACTGGCTTGATCCAGACATATGTGCCTCAAGAAGTTTGGTTCGGATTTGCTGTGCTCTATAGATTGCTGCACCATCTAAACTTACTTCTAGTGAATCTGATGAAACTTTATCGACTTCAGTTCGGCCTTGGCCGGTAAGAAATGTTTTAATCTTTTCACTGCTTAAATTTGAGATATGTTGTAAGCATTGGTCATGGGATCTTGATGAAAAGAGTTTTGTAGTGATATCTGCGCTATTAAATGTGGACATATCAGATTGCATTATTTCGAGACCAATAGTGTTGATATTGGCTGTAGTCATACGGCTGAAACCACGGAGCTTGATAGAAAGCTGTGGCGTACTAATGTTGGGCTCTATATGCAGCTTGCTTGCGCCAGATAAAACAATGGTTTCAAGTTCAAAAGGATCTTTGATGATAGCATAGCTCATGCTATGCATTCTTAGTGAGCGTAGCTGAGGTAATGTTAGGATAAGTTTGGTGTTTTTCATATCATCAGACTTGCGCCAGTTGAAAAATTTAGACCAACTTGCAGAAGGTTTTTTTTCAGCAATGTATAGCGTGTTGTCTTTAACTTCAGTATAAAGAAAATCAGCGCTATTTTGCGGGCTGATGCTAGTTAATGAAACCGGTCCTCCGCTAGATATTTCCACTTGAATATTACCATCTATGCTGATTTTATCAAATTGGCTATCAATATTGATTGTGCTTTCAATCGTTTCTAAATCATCAGCTCCGATAGGTGCGAGATTAGGAATGTTGGCATAAGATGCTGTTATTAATGTAGTAAAAAAGATGAACTTATACATTGCTATCCTCGGTCAGTTTATTGATTAGATTCATAGGGAGTGGGAAAACAATAGTATTACTGTTATCACCAGCAATATTATTTAGAGTTTCTAAATACCTTAGCTGGATTGCTGCAGGTGACTCTGCAAGAATCTTAGCGGCCTCGGTTAGCTTTGTTGCTGCTTGAAGCTCACCATCAGCATGAATAACTTTTGCTCTGCGTTCGCGCTCTGCTTCTGCTTGCTTCGCAATGGCTCTACGCATAGATTCATCGATATCTACATCTTTTATTTCCACTTGAGTGACCTTTATTCCCCAGCAGTCAGTTTGTTCATCTAGGATGTTTCTAAGTCTTGAGTTTAGTTGTTCTCTTTGGGAGAGCATTTCGTCTAGTTCATGTTCACCTAAAACAGAGCGTAGCGTTGTTTGTGCAAGCTGTCCAGTTGCCTCAATAAAGTTTGCGACTTGAATGATAGCTTTTTTTGGATCTAAGACTTTAAAATATACAACTGCATTGACACGAGTTGATATATTATCCTTACTGATTACATCTTGTGTAGGTACATCCATGACCATGGTTCTAAGTTCGATACGTGTCATTGTTTGCACAAATGGTATTAAGATTACAAGCCCAGGTCCTTTTACCTTCCAATATCTTCCAAGCATGAATACAACGCCTCGTTCATACTCTTTCAATATTTTGATGAAAGTAGATAAGAACATAAATAATATAAACGCAAACGTTAAAAAACTTAATAATTTAATTTCACTCATTTTCTATCTCCGCTGATTTAACATGAAGCCTTAGTCCGTTGACTTCTTCGATGAATATAGATTGCCCAATAGTTAAAGGAATATCAGATGTTGCAAGCCAAATCTCTCCTTCAACTAAGACCTCATAGTCTAATCCATTTTGATTAAGCACTTTGCCTTTAAGGCCAATTAGTGCTTCAACGCCAGATACTGGCTGATTGGTATGTGCCTTTAAACTAATACGTGCAAGTAAAATGATGCCTAGCAAGAAGAGAGTTAAAATGCTGAGCATAAACCATAGGTCTGGTGCTGCCCAGTTAGGTACTTGAAAGATAAAGAACCCTCCAATAATCATTGCAATAATGCCTGCTATACCTAATAGCCCAAAGCTGGGTATAAATGCCTCAGCAATTAAAAAGGCACTGCCTAAGATAATCAGACCAAGTCCAGCATAGTTGATAGGAATGATTTGTAAACTATAGCTGGCAATAAGTAAACAAATTGCACCCAATACGCCAGGGAATATGCTACCAGGGTTGAAGAGTTCAATCAGTAAGCCATAAATGCCAGCCATTAGCATTAGGTAGGCAATGCTAGGGTCAGTGATTGTGATTAAAATTCTATCCTTGAGGCTCTGCTCTGCAGTAATAATTTTAGCACCTGAGGTGCTTAAAGTTTGAACACCACTTTGCATTCTTACTCTGGCACCGTCCGCTTTTTTGATGAGATCAGTCATATCGGTTGCAATAAAGTTAATCACACCTGCGCGTTCAGCTTCATTTGCAGTAATGCTTACACCATTTTTTACAGCATCTCTTGCAAACGCTTCATTTCTGTCGTGGTATTGTGCTAAAGATTCAATATAGGCAAGACTATCATTGAGGATTTTGTTTTCCATGGCTTGTGATTGCTCATTATTCTCACCTAAAGAAACAGGTGTTGCAGACCCAAGGTGTGTCCCTGGAGACATGACTGCAAGGTGTGATGCATATAGAATAAATGTGCCAGCACTAGCAGCTCTAGATCCCTGAGGGCTAACGTAAGTGATCACTGGAACTCGACTGGTTAAAATACTTTGGCCAATATCACGTGTTGTGGTTAATAGCCCACCAGGTGTGTCAAGCTCAATAATTAATGCTTCAGCATTACTTTCTTCTGCTTGTTGGATTGCGTTTTGGATATACGATAGTACAGGAGGGGTGATTGGCGCATCAATACTGATAGAAATGATAGACTTACTATATGAAATAGTTGAGATTAAAAGTATGAAAAATATCTTAATCAGTCTCGAGGTATGCATCATTTCATCCATATATGATCTTGATTGTAATCTACTTGAATAAATATTGGTATATTTTTTCGAAATAATTTGATCTTTTGAAAAAATATCAGTAGAATTGCATTGAATTTGGGTCGTTAGCTCAGTCGGTAGAGCATCGGACTTTTAATCCGCTGGTCGTGCGTTCGAGTCGCACACGACCCAATTGTAATATTTGAATTCAATTCACTATGAGCCAGCTTGATACATCTGAACATCTAAAAGACTCATCCAGAGTTCTAACTGAGCTCAGGGGGTATCTTTGACTTTGATCATCTAAACGCTCGTATCATTTCAACACAAGAGATTATAGAAGATCCAGATGGTTGGAAAGAGCCTGCAAAAGTCAAGGCAGCAACTGCCGAAAACAAACAGATAAAGCATTTGCTTTCCTCACTTGAAGACTTAACCGATCGTATCGAAATTGCTGAAGGGTTGTTGGAGCTTGCTATCTCAGATTCAGACTCCAGTGCACTTAAAGAGCTAGAAGCGGAAGCTAAATTGATTCATGCTGCAGCTCATGAGTTGCAAGTTCAGCGCTTTTTCCAAGAAAAGCATGATATGAGTAATGCGTATATAGATATTCAGTCTGGTTCGGGTGGGACTGAGGCTCAGGACTGGGCGCAAATGTTGCTTAGAATGTATATTCGCTGGGCTGAAAAGCACGATTTTGAAGTAAGTATCACTCAAATTATGGATGGGGATGTTGCTGGTATTAGAAATGCGACTTTATTAATTTCAGGCCCGTATGCTTATGGGTGGTTGCGTACTGAAAGTGGAGTACATCGTTTAGTGAGAAAGTCACCATTTGACAGTGGTAATCGAAGACATACATCTTTTGCATCTGTGTTTATTTATCCTGAAGTTGATGATATAGCGGCAGAGGATGTTAATCCAGCAGATCTGCGCATTGATACCTATCGTGCTAGTGGGGCAGGTGGTCAGCACGTCAATACAACCGACTCAGCTGTTAGGATTACGCATATACCAACTGGTGTGGTGGTTCAGTGTCAGGCAGAGCGCTCACAGCATAAAAATAAAGCCAGCGCGTTAAAACAGTTGTCAGCTAAGCTTTATCAGTTAGCACAAGAAAAGCAGCAGGAAGAAAAGCAGTCGCTTGAAGAAAACAAGGATGATATTACTTGGGGGCAACAAATTCGCTCTTATGTTCTAGATCAGTCTAGAATCAAAGATTTAAGAACTGGGGTAGAGGTTGGTCATACTCAATCTGTACTTGATGGTGAAATTGATGTGTTCATACGTGCAAGTCTCCAGAGCGGTGCTTTAGATTCCGATTAAAATTTATCGTTAATCATTTTTGATAAAGTTTTCTGTAGTCATAAAAAAGAAGCAGGATCTCTCCCGCTTTGCTACTTAGTTATTTTAAAGTGGCAATCAAATTTGACTAATTAGCACAGCTATATAGCCTTAAGAGTATATAAATATGACATCATAGCTATGTGTCCTGAAGGGAGAGGAAGTGATAGTAAACGTGTAAGAAGATCATAAATTATATGTGTAAAAAAATGGTAAGCAATTATGGTTAGAGAGGTAAGTAATGAGTGTGGAGTGTTTTACATTGAAGCGGGTGTGCTGACTAAAGCTAAAATTGCTGAAGGTATGAAAGAGCTTGTGATACCCGAGAATGAGGGTATAACAAAGATTGGTGAGTGTGTATTTAGGGATTGCAGTGCTTTAACAGGGGTAGATTTTCCAGCAGGTTTAACTGGAATTGCTGATGAAGCATTTTCTTGTTGCACTAGTTTAACAGCAGCAGCCTTTCCAGCAGGTTTAACTGAAATTGCTAATGCAGCATTTGAGGGTTGCAGTGGTTTAACAGGGCAGCTAGATCTTCCCCAAAGCTTAACTAAGATTGGTGAGGGTGCATTTTATAATTGCAGAGGTTTAACAGGTAAGCTAGTTATTCCAGATAGTGTGACTGAGATTGGCACAGATACATTTGAAGACTGCAGTGGTTTAACAGCAGTAGCTTTTCCAGCAGGCTTAACTAAGATTGGTGATTGGGCGTTTAATGATTGCACTGGTTTAACAGGACAGCTAGATCTCCCTCCTGGCTTAACTAAGATTGGTGAGGGTGTATTTAGTAGTTGCAGTGGTTTAACAGGACAGCTAGATCTCCCTCCTGGCGTAACTCAGATTGGTAAGAAAGCATTTTATAATTGCACTGGCTTAACAGGGCAGCTAGCCCTCCCTCCAGGCGTAACTCAGATTGGTAAGAAAGCATTTTCTTATTGCAGTGGTTTAACAGGACCGTTAGTTCTTCCCGAAGGCTTAACTAAGATTGGTAAGTCTGTATTTGATGATTGTGTAGGCCTTACACATGTGTTTTATCCACCAGAATTAGAAGCTATAGTCAGTGCAGCAGGTAATGGTCCTCTATTAGCAGCTATAGATAAAACCAGACAAGTAAAGAGAGCTTTAGAAGCAGGCTTTTCTACACTGGGTGGAGATGAGGTAGCTTTACCACCCGTAATTGTTAGACAGCATTTTCTAGCTTTGCAACCTCTTGAAGATGAAAAAACGGTTTTTGCGAGTTTTGCTGAGCATCAACCAAAAGTTATCGGTAATATCACGGGGGGTTGCTTTTTAGTTAAGTGTGCTGATGGGTGCTACTACCCATTCTATCAAGGTGGAATATGTACATTAGGGTTAAATGAAGAAGGTGAAGAGGGCCCGTGTTTATTGTTATTTGAAGCAGGCATGGTGTCAGACAAGCTAGATCTGATTGATCATTTATTAGAAACTATAGCTAGTGCGCCTGATCCAAAGCTAAAGGTAATTAATGAGATATTAGAAAACTTACCTGATCTAGAGGGTGAACATAAGCTACGTTTAGAAGGTTCTATGAAGAGGCTTGTATCAGCAGGACAAGGAAGAGGTGAAACTAGTGATGGTAGGACGCTTCAAACTCCAGGTATGTTTGAACCAATGGGAGGAGCATGCCCTAAGGTTAATAGAGTAAATAAATGTGAGGCTTCTGAAGAGGTAGATAGTGATCGTCGTAATTTCAAATATGTGAGAAGATTATAAACTATATGTGTAAAAAATAGGGAAGCAATTATGGTTAGAGAGGCAAGTAATCAGTGTGGAGTGTTCAATATTTTTTGTAACCTAGGTGCAGGTGTCTTCATAGTTTCTCCCTTATTTAAATGACTTCTAAGTATTCCACATTAAGATATAAATAGTATATTTACGCGTCAATCGGAATCATTTTGAGGGCATTTTTGATACTGTCATAAATAACTCAAATGTGATACTTGATGATAGTAATGCTTATAATGTAAAAAAAAAGCGGGATTTCTCCCGCTTAGTTGTTTAGTTATTTTAAAATGGTTTTGAATGAGTCCCTCGCTAAAGATTTTTTCATATGCTTGTGTAACTCAGGCCATTTCCCATCTTTATCAATTGTAAACCCAGCCATTTCTAGTCCAAGTAATTGAGTGGTTACTGCAATGTCAGCCATTGAGTATTCATCTCCTGCAAACCAGGTTTTTCCCTCCAGTTGATCATTTAAGTAGTCTATGTTGATCATTATATAGACGAGCAAGTAAAAGGGATCCCTCAATCATTGCTGTAATGATTGAAGCTTCTGTATTGGCATTCAAGCCTTTACAAAATTCTTTATGATTAATTCCTTGTTGAACTATTTGTGCAATTTCATCTTCAATAGAACTAAAGAATACTTTAATTTGTTGATTTAGCTCTGGGTGTAGAGTGAGCACATCTGATGCCAGCATGCCGCCAATACACATCTTATTATTTTGATTGAAAGTAGCGTCACAAATACTGGTATAGAATGTAGTGACTTTGTCTTTTGATGATAATGTCTGCTCATTTAAAAGATTTTGAAAAGTGATGACAGATGCTTCAGTAGCTTGTTTCATGATCACAACGGCTAAATCAACTTTTGTTGGGAAGTGGTGGTGGATGCTTGAGTTCTTAATGCCAATTTCATTGCTAATATTTTTAAAGCTAAATCCGTGGTAGCCTCTCATTTGAATCAGCTGTCGAGCAATATCTATAATGTGTTCTTTAGTGTTTCGATTCATTTGTTGCTTTGCATAACGTGCTTGGGTGCTACCTACTAATCGGTAGGCGGTCAAGCTTTTTATGTATTTAAGTTGTAAAAATACTGAAATCAGAGTGTTTTTATCGGTTTCGTGCTTTGCAATAGTCGAATATATTCCATATAATATGAGCACTTTTATGTTATATTCAATGAGATGAAAGGGTAAATAGTATGCGAGTGATGCTCAATGAGCTTGAACAAAGGTGCTTGTAAATAAAATGAATCAAGAGGAGAATCGATGTCCAATATAGATCCATACCAGGTGCGAAGAGAGAAGTTAGAATTATTAAGAGAAAAGGGTCAGCCTTATCCAAATCATTTGAAGCCAACGCATAGCGTCAAAGATGTTATTGTAGAAAATACAGATCCAACTCTTGTAGATGAGGAGAGAAAGTATTCAGTATCTGGTCGCATTATGACTGCAAGGTTTATGGGTAAAGCTACATTTATTACAATTGTAGATGGTGGTGATCGGATTCAAATTTACTTGCGGGCAAATGATTTAGGTGCTGAAGCCTTTGCAGAAGTAAAAACATGGGACTTGGGGGATATTGTATATGTTAAAGGGCATGTGTTTTATACCAAGATGGGAGAGCTGACGATTTGGGCGGCACAAGCAGACTTGCTGGTGAAGTCTTTGCGCCCATTGCCAGATAAGTTCCATGGTCTAGCAGATACCGAAGTGAAGTATCGTCAAAGGTATTTAGATCTAATTGCAAACCCATCTTCGAAAGAGGTGTTTCTCAAGAGAATTAAACTCATTCAACTTTTACGTGACTTTTTTGTTAAAAGAGAGTTTTTAGAAGTTGAAACACCAATGATGCATACCATTGCTGGTGGGGCAGTAGCAAAACCATTTGAAACACATCATAATGCATTAGATATCCCTTTGTTTTTAAGAATTGCGCCTGAGTTGTATTTAAAGCGTTTGGTAGTGGGTGGATTTGATCGGGTTTTTGAGATTAACCGTAATTTTAGAAATGAGGGGATTTCGACACGTCACAATCCTGAATTTACAATGATTGAGTTTTATCAGGCATATGCAGATTATAAAGACTTGATGCAGTTAACACAGGAGTTGTTTGCTGAAATTGCTAATGTTTTTGGAGAGCAGGTTGAATTTCAAGGGCATCAGATTAATTTGAAGACAAAGATTGCTGAGGTGACGATGCATCAGGCAATTTTAGATGTGCATGCTGAGCTCTCTTCTGATGATCTGGGTGGCTTGGATCAGCTAAAGTCCTATATATCTAAGATTGGGCTCAATGTGCCAGATACAAAATACGTAGAAGACTTGCAGTTGTACTTGTTTGAAGAGACTGTAGAGGAAACATTGATACAGCCAACATTTATTACACACTATCCTGCTAGGACTTCACCATTAGCAAGGCCATCTGATCAAGATCCACGTTATGCTGAGCGATTTGAGTTATTTATTGCTGGTCAAGAAATTGCAAATGGTTTCTCAGAGCTTAATGATCCAGATATTCAGGCTCAAAGATTTCACGAGCAGGTTGAAAGAAAACAGCAAGGTGATCATGAAGCGATGTTGTTTGATAAGGACTATATCACTGCATTAGAACACGGCCTTCCTCCAACTGCAGGTCAAGGATTTGGTGTTGACCGATTGGTAATGATTTTGACTGGTTCGCCTTCTATCAGAGATGTGATCTTGTTCCCAACTTTAAGACCATTAGCTCCTGAGGGATCGCAAGATTAACATGTGGTATTCTTGGCCATCAAAGTAATGCTCTAGGGCATGTTCATTGAAGGTTTTGCTTTTTAGGTAAGAGAGTTGTTTCTTGATCTTACCTTTAAACTCTGTTCGAGCAATTGGTTCGTGACCAATAAAGCAGCCTTTGTCAAATGCGACTGCTTTTTGGGAAAGGTTTAATACATGTGGGGTGTATTTTCCGTAAATTTGATCAGTAATTGTTGGAATGCAGTTTTCAATTAACTGCTGATGAATGTTTTTGTCTGGTGAGAGTTCAATCATTGATGGACAGATTGAGTATTGGTTTGTTAAGTCAATTTCACCATGAATATCATACTTCTTAATGAGTGATATCAATGCATCAAGTTGCATGTTATCAATATATAAATAACTATAGTTATCATCTGATTTTACCCAAAATCGGGATAATACTTTCCCTTGATGATTGCAAATGCATGATAACTTTGGTTGCAGTTGGATTTTTTGGGTGATCAATCGATCAAGAAGTTTGGAGTTGGGAGTTTTAATTGCAATAAAGGACATATTGTTTAAAATAAAATTATTATAAGGATTGTTAAGTAGGGGTTCAAGTTGAGCTTTGATGGAATGAAAATAAAGGATAGAAGTCATCAACTTTTTTTTGATTGGTTTGATATGCAAATAAATTTTCTGATGGGGCAGGGAAGTCGAAGCTATATCGCTTCTAGCTTGATCAATAAAAGACCATATTCAGGTGTTTATGAGCCAGACCATGTTGGGTATAAGTACTTTCAAGTGGGGCGATTGTCTATTCAAGAGCTAAAAGGTCCTGCAGTGTGCTGTTTTTTACATAGCTGGCATGATGAGCCAGAGCGATTACTGTTAGATCTTTACCAGAGCCTAAAGGTTGGAGAAATGATCTTGGTGTTTGAGTTTGAACATGTACTGAAAAATTATTACCAGACTGAGTCATTTGAAGCCTGCATTGATCAATTAGCTCAGCATATAAACGCGCATATTTCCTGTGTACAGCAGCGATTTTTGCAGCAGCAAATACCAAAGTGGTTTGATTGTGAGGTTGGGGATAGCGTACTCAGTATTTGTTTATCTCGTCAGTTAGAAAGGGGAAGTGTAAAGGTAGATTCATTTGTAGACTTTACAAATCAGTAGTTTTCTAGGAGAGGTTATGAATCAAATTCAGGAATGGTTTCGGAATGGGTTGGAAAAGCCATTGAATTGGGCTGAGAGACTGTCTGGTTGCTGGTTCTTTAGTAGTATTATTTTATGTTTACTTGCTGTGCAAGCAAATGTGTCCAGTAAGGAAGATGATGATCAGGTAGGCAAGGAGGATGAGCGTGTTCTTGGGCTAGTTGCATTGTCAAGTTTTGCTTTTTCTACCATTCCTCTAATGGTTGTTTGTAGAAGAAGATGTAGGCAGGAGTCTGAGTGCAATCAGGTTCCTCATGAAGAGCCTGGTGAAGAAATGCAGCCATTAGTCGGGCCTAGTTTCTAGTGAGGGCATTCAATAATTGATTAATCTATGGAACTTAAAAAATATTAGCTTATACTATCAATGATGAGTGAAAATGGAGGTGGCACTGTGGCTAAAAAGTCAAAAGGTGAGATACAAGATCTATTGAAAAGAGAAGTGGAAATACTAAAAGATTTTAAGCCTTATGTGGTCATAGTGAATAAACCCAAAACAAAAGGCCTGAAAAGTGAGAATGGTCCAGATGTTAACACTGGTGATTTAGGTAACCCTGTAGTACTAGAAACAGATTGTGGTTGGGTGATGAATTACTATATTGCTGATGGAAAATCACCAGCATATGCTGAAGTTGGACGCGGCCTCAATGAAGAGGCTTTTGCTGGCCGTATGCTGTTAGAAGAGCAGACATTTATGACGGCAGCAGAGGTTGTTGATTTTTTAATTTCACAGGGATGGAAGGGGTTTGAGCTGCAAGAGGGTACGTCTGCTATGAGTTGGGCTATATGGGCCTATCTAAAGTACAAAAAGATGAAGCTAGGTGGTTATAAGGCTCCAGAGGGTTCTGATGTAAAGTTCAAGAACTGCTGGCATGTGTTAGAGTCTAGGAAGGACTATGACGCAACTCTTCAGTTGGCACCTACAACTGGTACAATGGTCCAGGCAGCAGATGGTATTACGGACGACGAAGATTCATCAGATATAGAGTAAGAAGAATATGATAGATGTTGTCATGTCGCTGATGTATGGTTTTTATGGATGAAAATCTACATCATATTGGGTTGTAATAAGTGATGGAGGTAGGTCATTCTATGGATGGCATTAATCTTTATGATGACCCTTATAGGCGACTTAAAAACAGTCTTCAAGTTAGCTTAGGGCTAAATATCTAAGATTTTATTCTATTTTACCTGTAATGAAAAAAATGAATTTGATATATATTCTGATAGTTCAATGTTTTATTTGTGGATTGTAAGTGCTTTCGAAATATCATATTGGTTCTAGTAATATGATTTGGCTTAATCAAGTAATATGTGAAAACGATTTGGTGTGCTTGCTTTTATTGCTTGTGTATAATATACCCAGTAATAATAAGGATTCTAAAATGAAAGAACATCAATCAGAGAAAAGGTTATTAAGAGGTCTGCCAGTAGAGATATGGCAGAAGATTGGTACTCATATGGATTACGTGGCTTTATTCCAGCTTGCCAGGGCTTCTAAAGAATTGTTTCAGTACTTCACCCCTCTGTTAGTTGAGCGAGCCCTGGAGAGGTTTCAAATAAGGTAAATGAAGATGATTATAATTGCATTTATAAAGCACGCATTGGCTCTCTGTCGTTGTTACGTCATTCTCCTGTAATTAGTTACGATGAAGCAGTATGTGGTGGTGGAGCACGCAAAACCGAATATACTTTTGAGCCTCCGATGACCTTTAGTTCAAACTTCATAGATACTGCTTTAGGGAATTATGTAGGACTTATACTAACAGATAATCAACTGTTTACAATGAAATTCCAGCCTGTATTAAGTAGGAGTTTAAAAGACTTTGCATGTGTTTTGATAGGCAATCTAAACAACCTGGATTTTACAATCGTATAAAGGTCAAGGTTGGTACTAGAATGACTATACATGGTGAAGAGCATGATTCTCAAAGAACCTATTTTTCTTTATGGACCCCTGGGCAATCTTTAAGTTTCTTACGTATTTTTATGCACGAGGCTGTTGCTAAGATTCGCCTACTAAAGACTGAATTTGAATTCCAAGACGCATCATATGGCTTAGACTCAAGTGCATGCAAGATTGTCGCCATCCAAGCGCCAAAAAATAGAGAGACTACAGAGTCAGGTTTTGCTATTCACTGCTTTGACGAGAAAAAATTATTACCGATTGCAATAAAGATTAATGCTGCTATACAAGGAGCCTCTAGGCTTCGTCAAGATGGTTATTCTTATGTCATGCAGGCTACCGTTAGTACAAGCTCTGAGGAAATAGTTCGGTCTCATGGTGTATTAAGTAACTTGGTTTCAGGCGCTAGCACCGGTGGTGAAGAGTATAAAGACTATAAGGAAGGCTTAAAAGCAGCATACAGGTCGCGCGTTCTTGAATCACATATCCCTGAGGTCAGGGTTGCATCGAACGTATAAGCTGATCATAGGTATATAGACTTGGTATTTAGCACTGCAGTTTTCAGAATCTGAAAACAACCGGCCCAAATATCTATGACTTTATTCTATTTTTCCGACAATGAAAAAAGATGAATTTGATGGACATATGCAGAAATTGAAAGATTTTGTTCGAGGGCTGTAAGTTCTTTCTGAAAATAGTCAAAAAAATGTACTATGAATAAGATCGCTTAGGTCACCTGACTAGATGATGATGATAAAAAAATATTAAGATATAGAGGTTTCTATAGTTTCTTTGTCTCTGTGGGTCATGCTAGCGTCTTTGAAGGCATTTTTCCAGAAAATGCGTTAGCTATGGTCCAGTATTTCACTGATATAGCTGCTAATATTTAATTGTCATGATTCTTAGTAAAGGCCTCAGAAAGTTGGATATACCACTATATTTCAAATCAATGAGTGATGAAGCTAAGTTGAATCTGTGGTTTTGTACGGCGTTATGTTTTATTAGTCCCATAATTTTTCCTCTATAAATATAAATAGTCTGCCTCATTTGTCAGATTTATTTATAAATTAACCGCCAAAATAATTTTTGTATAAACAATGTGGTAATTAGGAGGGGGTTAAAGTAGGAGGCTCTGCTAATGTAATTAAGGAGTAATGGCACTTGGCTTCAGTCCACATTGTATT